>JACRIR010000024.1 GCA_016215705.1 Candidatus Poribacteria bacterium
AAATAAGGTGCTATACTTATGTAGGACATCTGAGGCCTCCTTTGCCAAAAGGTTTGTTTGCCAATCCCTTTTTAGCAGAAGATTCCGAAGATGTCCATTCTCTTTTAACTAAGACTCACCAACTAATTTGGAGAAGAACCTTCTTTCTTTTCTTCTTCTTTTCCCAAATCCGCGTTTATCGGCGTGCATCTGCGGTTAAGAATGCCTTTTGTTGTTTCTTCTTCTTTTCCCAAATCCGGTCGCATTCCTGATCCAACCTCTTCTTCTCTATTCGTTCCATTCGCAACCCACTCGTATCATTCTTGTTCCAAAATTGGCGCAAAAATTAACAAAAAGTTCGTTGCTCGACTTCCCCCCACCATGTACCATATGCATCAGAACATTGGCGCTGTCACACCGGGTTCCGATACTCGTGTTTGGTGTCTCGTGTCAATCGGGAAAAAGACGGAAAAGAAAGGAACGACTTCTAATGCCATTCACAAAGCAACGACCTCTTAGTCGTCATTTTGAGCGAAGCGAAGGATCTCATTCATCCCTCATTCTTCATCGTTTATCATTCCTGTTTGGTTCCCATGTGGCCACGTCCGTTCAACGGATGAAAAATGACCTCGCGGTGAACTCTGAGCTCTCTTTGATTCAAAAAATCACCTTTGAAAAGGCACCCTCTAAAAATTTCAAAACAAACCACGATTCTTTGCGTCATTGCGTCATATGTGTCATATTTTCTCGGAAAACCTCGTCAACCCGCGCGCACTCTGTCTTTAGAACTTATTATCAACGCAATGCTTCCAAATTCCCTTTCGCCTTTCCCCCTTCGCCTTTCGCCTCCCATATTTTCATCGGGGTTTTGTGTCATGCTTGTGTCATTTGTGTCATGTCTCTGTGCCACAAAGAGTTACAAAGAAAATATGGAGAAAATATCAATGAACTCGCGCCATTCACACCCCGCTTTGTACATTCTCGCCATTCGTGTTCCCTCTTCTGTTTTTGTTTTCGCCCCTTTCGCCTCACATGCACGCGGTTCCCAAGAATTTTTCAAATGTACCCCGTAAAGATGCGTCACTTGCGTCACTTGCGTCACGAATCGCCAATAAATCGTGCCGTATTGTCTTCTCTCCGACTGCGCAAGTCCTTTTCGAAATTGTACTTATATATTTCCTTTCGCCTTTGCCCTTTCGCCTTTCGCCTGCTCTTCTTTCATCCCGGAGATGCGTCACTTGCGTCACAGCCTTGTCCCACAAAGACTTACAAAGAAGTGAGGAGAAATCTCCAATGAATTTACACCTTTCGTCAAGATTCGTCCTCCACCGCTTCCCGCATTCCGTCTTTGGCGCCGCCCACGTTCAACATCTTGACTTCTTTTCTCTTTTCCTTGAGAATCTGCGGAAATCAGTCCGAATCAGTGAACCCGGTTCCTTTTCTTTGCGGCGTTCCTTCATGTCTCGTGCTGAGCCTGCGAAGTCCCGCGCCTTGCGGGATGCGCCTTCGTGGATTATGTCTTGTCTTCTTCTCAAAATCTGTGAGAGTCAGCGTAATCTGCGGATTCCCCGTTTCTTTTTCTTCCTCCTTTGTGGAATGACAACTTGACATTGTGTCCAAGATATGATACTATTTACTAACGGTCGTAAAAAAAGCGAACATACATATAACAGAAAGCATCTCCATATGCAGAACACACAAAACCTGATCCTCTTCCTATTCGCACAGGCCGAAAGCCTGCCGCTCAAAGACGCTGTCGAAATCGGCAGCCTCATGCGCAAATCCCCCGCCTCGATGCGCGCCGGAATCAACCGCCTCGCGCGCGAGGGTATGCTCACTCGCTTCGGATGGAAGCGAAAAGCCGCTCAATACGCCCTCTCCCCCGCCGGCCGCGCGCTCGCCAACGAGGTTCTGACGCGCTTCATGCGGATTCACTCGATTGTCGAGGCAAAGCACACGTGGGACGGAACATGGACCCTCGTGAGCTTCGACGTTCCCGAACGCATCCGCAAGCAACGCGATGAATTCCGAACCAGACTCAGGGAAATGGGATTCGGTCAGTTGACAGGCGGACTCTGGATCGCGCCGAACGACGCTTCCGCCGGCGCTCTGGCGCTTGCCGATTCGCTCCGCATCCGAAACCGCGTCGCGGTAGCGATCACGAAGGATGTGCGTCTCGGGAACGAGCAGATTTCGTCAGTCATCCAAAACATCTGGCCGCTTGCGCGCCTCAATCGCGAGTATTCCAGAATGCGGACACGTATGAAGTCGCGCATCAGCAAAATGCAGGCGCGCATGAACAGCGGGGCGCCGCCGAGCGGTTCGCCTCCGGATGCCCGCGAAGCTTTTCTCGAAATATTTATTCTGTTCAGCGAAGCGGCTGAGCTTATCTCGAAGGACCCATGTTTGCCCGAAGAACTTCTGCCGCCCGGCTGGCTCGGCCTCGAAGTCCAGGACCTGATTCATGAATATTTCCATATGCTTCATGGGTTCGAGTCGAGCGATCCCTATGCGTTCTTGCTCAAGCTCCCGGGCGGACTGCATATTCCAAAACCCAGAGCTTAGTGAACGATTATAGAGTCTATGGCTTAAGAAAGACAAAGAGATGCCAACCACGGAGGACACGGAGATGGAAAGAAAAGCAATGAGGATTCCCAATGCTTCTCCGTGGTTAACAATTCTTCTTTTGTTTCTTTTTCCCGAATCCGTGTCAATCTGTGGATAAGAATGACTCTTTTGCTTTTTTCCTTCTTTTCCCCGAATCCGTGAAATAAGTGAAATCCGTGGTTTTGCTCTTTCTTTTGTTTGGTTGCGGCTTTGCCGCGTTGTGCGAATCCGTGAAATCTGCGGATTACAAGCTTCTTTAGGAGAATATGACCATGACTAAGAAATTCACTCACTGCGGAATCTGCCTTGCCGCCTGCGGGCTGGAACTGGAAGTCGAGCAAAACCGCATCGTCTCGCTTCGCAGCGATTCCGAGCATCCGCTCACTCGCGGATTCGTCTGCGCGAAAGGACTCGCCGGCCTGGAGATGACAACCGACCCGCTCCGTGTCCTCCATCCATACGAGAGAATCGGTTCCGAGTGGCGCCGAATCGCGTGGGACGAAGCGAATGAAAAGATTTCGCAGCGGCTGCGCGAGATTATCTCGAAGCATGGTCCGCAATCGGTCGCGATGTACTACGGCGCAGGCAACCCGACCTCTTCCATCAACTACATGATGGCCGACGGCTTTGTGCGCGCACTCGGCTCCGACCGCATGTACAATGTGCTAACGCTGGAATTCACCAACCGGTATTTAGTAATGGAGAAAATGTACGGCAGACAGTTCTTCGTCACTCAGCCGGACATCGAGAACACCCACTGCCTCCTGATTTTCGGCAGCAATCCGATGGTCTCGATAGACCACCCGGGCATAATCGCCTCGCTCAAAGCATTGAAAGAGCGCGGCGGCAAGCTGATCGTCGTCGATCCCAGAAGGACCGAGACTGCACGCATGGCAGATATCCATGCTCGGATTATTCCCGGAACGGATTTGTTTATGCTCGAGGCGATGTATTCTCGCATATTCGCTCACAAGCTGCACAATTCGCCATTTCTGGAAAAGAACTGCTCCGGCCATGAATTCTTTGAGAAGCGCACGTGGCCGGTGACATTGGACGACGCAGAAAGAATATGCGGTGTCCCTGCGAAACTCATCGCCCGGATAACCGAGGAATTTACGCGCGCAAAGTCGGCATGCGCTGTCGCGAAGCTCGGAATAAACACCTCAAGTAATGGCACGCTCACATACTGGCTCGTCGAGGCTCTGAACGCAATAACCGGAAACGTCGACCGGCCTGGCGGACTCATCTTCAATCCGGGCATCCTAGACCTCAATCTGCTCTCACGCATGGCTGCCGGGCGAAAGCAACGAAAATCGAGAGTCGGCGGCTTCCCCTATCTCACTGGCTCATATCCGGCGTCGGTTTTGCCGGCCGAGATTCTGTCGGATGCGCCCGACAGGATACGCGCGCTCATCGTTGACGCAGGAGACCCTTCCCTCGTATTTCCAAACTCGCAGAAATTCGAGAAGGCGGCAAAGAGGCTGGAACTCATCGTGAGCATAGATATGTATATGAATGAGACGGCCCAGGTATCCCACTTTGTCCTCCCTGCCGCAAATTTCTTCGAGAAAGACGACCTCTATGTCACGTTTCCCGACCATTTCGCCCAAAAATTCGCGCAATGGAGCCATAAAGTGGTCGAACCTCCAGACGAAGCAAGGGCCGAGTGGGAGATTTTTCGTGATCTGTCGCGCCGGATTGGTGTCCCGATACTAAATCAGTGGCCGCTGGATATTATGTTCCGTATCGGAGAACTGGCCGGGAAGACAATGGGACAACCAAAGAAATTCGCCTTCAACCCGAAAAACTACTACAAAATGCTCCTCGGGATGATGGGCAAAGTCAAATTCTCCGAGCTGATGTCCAATCCTCACGGAGTGAGCGCAGGCAGCATCAAATTCGGCGCTGCGCTCCGAAAGTTGGCTACGCGATCCCGGAAAATCGAGCTCGCGCCTGCCGATTTTGTGCGCGAGATCGAAAAGATAGCGCTGCCACCAAACACTCCTCCGGATCTGCCGTTTACTCTGATTACCGGCGAAAGATCTCCACACACAAAGAACACTAACCTGCGCGGACTGAAGAGCCTCACCTCGAGGCAATCAGAGAATTTTGCGCGAATCAATCCGAACGACGCGGCTTCTCAATCGATTCGAGACGGCGACACGATCGAAATCTCGACATCGAGCGGCGCGCTGCGAATCAAGGCCAAGGTAGACGACACCATGCGGGGGGGCGTCGTCTCCATCGGCCACGGATGGGGCCGGAAACTGGCCCACCCGGAGAGCCGCGATATGACTGCGGAACACGGAGTAAACGTGAACCTGTTGACCGACGATTCTCGACTCGACGCGCTCACGGGAATGCCCGTATACAATTCTATCCCGTGCTCGATCCTCAAGTGCGACAAATGAATCAGGGAATATCGGAAACATGATGCGGCAGCCCGGAAAACCGGGGACACCATGCGACAGCCCGGAAAACCGGAGACACCATGCGGCAGCCCGGAAAACCGGGGACACCATGCGACAGCCCGGAAAACCGGAGACACCATGCGACAGCCCGGAAAACCGGAGACACCATGCGGCATCGTGTCCCCGATTTTCCGAAACAAAATGTCTAAACGTCAGCGGATCAGCGTAACAATCTGTCATTCTGAGCGAAGCGAAGAATCTCTGTGAAATACTAGAACCTGAACCAATAACGAGATTATTCGCTCGGGCCTGCGGCCCTTCGCTCAGAATGACGTATATCCTGGGACTTGACAACACCGGAATGTTATGGTATCATTTTAGAGAGTGAACGGTTACTCTCTAAATCAGCGCGATTAACCAGTGGCGCCGACCACGGACCTGCGGAGGCAATCATCGATATGGTCTCGAAAACTTTCCTGAAGATTCCCAAGAAAAAGCAGGACCGGGTGCTCCGCGCGGCCCAAATCGAATTCGCCAAGTCAGGTTATCACAAAACGAACATCAATGACATTTGCAGGCGCGCCCGAATCAGCAACGGGGCGCTCTATAAATACTTCAAAAACAAAGCGGACGTGTATCAGGCCGTGATTGACCGTCAAGTCGAAGGCAAGGACGAATATATGCGCGGCGTCTTGAATAGCGAGGGCCCCTGCATCGGAAAAATGCGTTTGCTCATGTGGAACACGGCGACCGAAACCGGAGCTCGCAATGATACGTTTCGCATCTTGCTCCAACTCGGGACCTCCGATATGAACAAATTCGCTCGCGAAGTTACGCGTCGCATCGAATCGACCTCTTTCAACAACATCCGTGCGATCTTGCTCCAGGGAATCGAGTGCGGCGAGGTTCGGCCCGATATCGACCTCGAGATGATTGCTCATCTCATCAGCAGTCTGTGTTTCTTCATGTACGCCGGATTCGTCTCTGAATATCATCGAATTCGGCTTGAGGAATTCTTTCACATTCCTTTCACGGGCGACGAGGATTCCCACCGTCACCTTGTAGACCGTGTTTTGGACTGGCTGGGGAAAATGATTCTTACGTAGGAATCCGGATTTCGGGAGTGTCCGACCAATTCCTTAGTTCGGGGACACCATGCCGCATGGTGTCCCCGAACTAAGGAATCATCAAAAACGAGGGCATCCGTGGGGCGAACCTTGTGTTCGCCTGATTTTGGCGGAGAAACGGATTCTTTCTTTCGCGGGACTGATGTACGCTGTTTGGCTTCATCGTGATTCAATTGCAGACTTTATGCTGCAGAGCGTGACCGCCCTTCTCAGGAGACGATGGAATGGAGCAAACAGGGACGCTCATCCTGGCGCAAGTCGATCATCTCACAGGCGAAGAGATGGGCTTTGCCATCGACCAAATAATGAGTTGGGGCGCAAACAACGTGTATATCTTCCCGGGCATCACAAAGAAGAACCGCTCCGGTTGCGTGATTCTGGTCGATATCGATCCGGGAGAAGAAGCGCAGTGGGCCGGCCTTCTGGCTGAGGAGTTGTCGATCTACGGTTACCATCGAATCCTGACTTCCCACTACTGCTCCCGGTGCCGCGTGGAAACTCATGCGGTTATCATTCGAAAAGGTCGCGACCGATTGGAAACAGAAGTTCATTTCAAAACAACAGAAGACGGGAAAACCCATGGCCGAATCGAACATGCCGACCTTGTGCGCGTCCGTGAGAAGATAAAGGAAAAGCTGAAAATAGGCGTTCCCCTGTCGAAGCTACGGACATACCTCGAGTCGCGCGCCGCAGGGGGTGCAAAGTGTCCGATCGAAATCAATCTATAAAGTATATGCTTGTTTTCCGGAACCTGAAAGAAGAGGACGAATGCACATGAAAAAAGAAGTGCTCGCCGCGATGATGGCCTCGATAGCCGATGTTGACCTTATGACCTGTGATCGCCTCGAGGCTCTGACAAGGGGTCATGGCATGCTCAGCCTGGCCGTCTTTTCAATTGCTAACGTAATCGCCGAGGAACTCCTTCGAGGAGCCAAGCTGAAGGTGACATCGGAGAACGCGCCGGAGATTCAACTGGACGATGTTCTGCAAAAGTGTATCGCGGCGGCCAGGGCCGCTGGGGCCGACGCAGCCAATGCAGCCCTGCTCAGCGCCACACTGGTTTACTTCGCAGGCTCAAACGTTCAGGCGGGCGTCGCTGCCGGCAATCGCAAGCTGGGCGCAATGGCGCGAATGATCGCCGGCGCTGACCGCTGCGGAGTGGCGGCGGTGCCGACACCCAAGCTGAACAACAAAATATCCGGATTTCCCGCGGTCTCGGCTATATACCGCGCGATGGAGGAAGGAAAACTCAGCCCTATCGACGGCCGATTTGTGCCCAACGGAGTCGCACGCGGCCCGCTTTACGGCCACTCGGCGTTAGGTGAGGACGTCGTTTATCCTGCATTGGCCAGGGAGGGCGCGCGCATCGGAGCTCAGGCAATGATGAACGCATTCGCGGGGGCCGGAATGCAGCCTAATCCCATTATGTCATCCATTTTCGGCGCGGCGGCAATTCTCGAGATCGTCCATCCCGACGCTCGAGTCGCGCCCGAGTATGGGGACTACGGCAGAATCAATTCAACGCACCTGACAGGCCAGGGCGCCGTCGCGGCTACGGGAATGCCGGAAAAACTTCATATCAAGGGCATTGATCGTGAGATTGACACCGCCAAATTGGTGGGCGACATGGGATTGATTCTCAAGGACATCGGTGGCCCCACTGTAATGGCCATGATAACCTTCGACGACATCCTGGGCTGTTTCAAAGAAGGCGGCTGGATCGGCTGCGGAGGAGGAGCGGGACCGGTCGCCAGCGTGCTCAGCCGGGTCACGACCGACGCGGTCATTGCCCTGTTGGCCCTCATCGACCGCAAGGGCAACGAAGAAGAAGCCGCTACTATTGTTCATGATGTTCGCCACGAATTTTATATGGACCCGGAGATCGGCAAGGTGTCCGCCAACGTCATGGCTCGCAAAGCCGAACAACTCAGACGCGGGTCTGTCACGCGATGTGTCATCCGAGGCACCGAGGGAGTCAAGGTCGAAGCCGCGCGACGTCGGGCTGCCAAAGCCCACGAAATGCTTTCTCAGGGCATCACATTGGGTGATATTGTGAAGGCGTTCGACGAAGAGAGGCAAGCGGCCGCTGAAAAAGGAGCTTCCGCCTATTTCATGAAGCAGATGGGACAGGATATCGGCATCAAGTTCACCAAAATAGCTTGCGGGGCCCGGCGGGCCGACGACATTGCCAAACGACATTTGAGCTTTGACGTCGATGCCGACGTTGAGATCACAATGGGAGACCAGACCATGCGCTTTGAAGGTTTGGCACATAAGGTAATACCTAAAGCTGTTCAGGAACAGGATGGAAACATCTTGCCCTTCGTCACTTTTGCAGCCGTTCCGCTGAACGAAATGCTGATGGGGTCAAATATCATCTTGAATATCACAGTTCCTGCGGCAGTGGCTGCGGCAATGGGGAAACATCCGCCCCAGGAGGCGGCGCAACTGGCCGAAGCCGGAGGATTTATCTCGACGGCGATCCCGGGAGCTCGAGAACGGGCTGAGAAAGTGGCCTTGTTGGCAGTTCGCATGGTCGAGCAGTTGAGCGAATAGGACAACGCAGCTTATCCCGCAAGGCTCTCTTTTTTGTGATGCCGGCGTTCCCTGTTCGTAGGGGCGACCCGCCGCTCCCAGGCGTGAGAAAGTCTGACAATTACCGGATGTATCCTGCTCGCAGGGGCGAACCCGGTCACGATCGGGAACGGGACAACGAAGCGGTGGCCTGCTTCCCTGCTCGTAGGGGCGACCCGGCGGGTCGCCCTACATTAAGGATTGGAATACGGGTTTAGTAGGATTGGGGGACGAGATCAATAGCGCCTTGTCAATGGTTTTCGCATTTTTCTGTTGACAAGAGGAGGACTCTTGTATATAGTATATAGCATCGCTATTCACTGTTTGCAATTACTGCAGCGGCGATGTTTGAATTCCTGGATGGATTTTGATAATATAATGAACGAGATTCAAGCGTCTCCTCCCAGCAACTCAGCAGATTTCTTCCAATATCTATCAGTGACCGACGGATTATGTTCTCTCGTCAGAACGGATGAGAACAACCGACAGACACCCTGCAAAGCATGGTGTCCCGGAACAAACGGGAGTTTCTCCGGACAGCCAAAGGGACTGTAATTCATACGGGAGCCACGACAATGTCCGCAAGCACAATCGATGTAGTTAACTGGGTCGGAAGGCAGCGCGCATTGAGGCCGGTGGGATTGCTTCTGAAGCGCTCGCTCGGGAAGAAGAGTTTTGCCCAGATGGCGGCGGCATCGGGAAGGCGCATCGGGGCGCCGATAATGGGAGCCTATCTCTCAGGGCTCACGGGCACAACCGTCAAACAGAACCTCACCGATGGCCGTATCATGTTCGAGACTATTGAAAGATACGTCACCACCTTTAAACCCGACTTTGTCATGTGCGCTTTCCCCGATTTGACTGCGGAAGCTGAGGCCTGCGGATGCGAAATCAACATGCCCGACAACGCGCTTCCGTCAACGACGACACACCCCATTCAGTCACATGAGAGCATGAAGAGTCTGCGTATTCCGGACCCGCAAAAAGATGCGCGATTGCCGGTATTCATCGAGGCGACGCGCCTGTTTTCGAAACGGTTCACCCTGCCGAAAACAGTCCCGAGCGCCGGCCCTTTCACGCTGGCGGCGGAGCTAATGGGCGTCGATATCATCACTCGCAAGATAATCAAGGAGCCTCCGCTGGTACACGAAATCATGGAATACTCTTTGCAAGTGATTCAGAGATTCAATAACGAATTGATAAAGGCCGGGGCGGACGTCATCGGCATAGCGGAGCCGACGTGCAGCCTGCTCTCCGCCAAAGCGTTCGAGAAGTTCGTGCTTCCGTATCAGCAGCGCTACATCAAAAGCCTCTCGGTTCCGGCGACCCTGCATATTTGCGGACGCGCAAACCATCTGATCGAGCTTATGTGCAAGACCGGCGCGACCGGCCTCAGCGTTGACGCTCCGACCGACATCACCAAGCTCAAAGACCGCGTGCCGCCTGATATAATCATCCTGGGCAATCTTTCGCCGGTCGAGGTTCTCATGATGAAGAAGCCGGATGAGGTTCGGGGGGCGGCGCTTGACTTATTGAGGGCCATGGAGAACATTCCGAATTTCGGCCTTTTGAGCGGATGCGATCTGCCCGTGGGCACTCCGATGGAAAACATCGGCGCAATGATAAACGCAGTGAAGGAATACAGGACGAAGTAGGAGATCTTTTGTGAACCGGCATCTCGTAATATTTCAACCATCGGGCCAGCGCGGACGCATAGAAACGGGCAAGAACCTTCTCGAGGTTTCGCGCGAGCTGGGCGCTGATATCGAGTCGATTTGCGGCGGCAAGAAGACTTGCGGTAAATGCAAGGTGCGCGTTCAGGAAGGCTTTTTCGAGCGCCACGGAATCGAGTCCCGTTCGACGCATCTCACGCCGCTAAGCGACGAAGAGAAAGACCTGCTGATGACCGAAGAGATAGCGAAGGGATATCGTCTTGCATGCGCCGCGCAAGTGCTCGGCGACGTGTTGCTGTTCGTGCCTGAAGAGAGTCGAGGCGGCAAGCAGGTGGTTCGAAAAGAGGTCACTCTCAGGAAGATAACCCTCAATCCTGCCGTCAAGACCTATGCGGTCAGGCTCGAGAAGCCCACGCTCACCGATCCGCTGGGCGATTATGAGCGGCTTCTGAAAGCGCTTGAGGAGCAACACGGACTGAAGGGTTTGACGGCAAGCAGGCCGATGCTCGCCAAACTTCCGCAGGCTTTGCGAGATGGTGACTGGCAGGCATCGGTCGCCGTGTGGATGGGACGCGAAATATTGAATGTCGCGCCCGGCGCTTACATGAGATGCTTCGGACTGGCGATCGATATCGGCACGACAACTATCGCCGGATACCTCTGTGACCTTGCGTCCGGTGAAGTCGCCGCCGTTCATTCGCTGATGAATCCGCAGGTGACATACGGCGAAGACGTAATGTCGCGCGTTACGTACATCATGACCCATGAGGGCGGCCTTGCGGAACTCCATCGCGAGATTATCGGCGCCCTGAATGAGATCGTTGCAGCAGTCTCCCGCAATGCGGGAACAGACCCCGCCGACATCCTCGAACTGTGCGTCGTCGGTAATACTGTAATGCACCACATCTTTCTCGATATTTCGCCTGTAGGCATAGGGGTGTCCCCATTTGTCCCCGTGATACAGAGCTCGGTCGATCTGAAGGCATCGGAACTGGGGATACGAGTGAACGAGTGCGCGAACGTGCACGTACTGCCGATTGAGGCCGGATTTGTCGGCGCAGACAACGTCGGAGTCCTCATAGCCGAGGCGCCCTACGAAAAAGATGAGACGCAGCTTATTATCGATATCGGCACCAACGGCGAGATTCTCGTCGGCAATCGCGAAAAGCTCCTTTCGGCCTCGTGCGCAACCGGTCCTGCGCTCGAGGGCGCGCACATCAAATTCGGCATGAGAGCGGCGCCCGGCGCGATCGAGCGCGTCAGCATCAAGCCGGAAAATCTGGAAGTTGAATACCGCATTATTTCAGGCGCGGACGGCGAGCTTGCGCGCGGCATCTGCGGCTCCGGAATAATAGACGCAATCGCGGAGATGTTCCGGGCGGGAGTAGTCGAAAAGAGCGGCAGGATGAGCAAATCGCTAAATTCGCCAAGGCTCGTACAGGACGGAAAGACCCGCGAGTTCATTCTCGTCCCGGCGGAGAAAACGGCGATAGGGAAAAACATCACAATTGCGACCGGCGACGTGCGCGCGGTGCAGTTGGCTAAATCGGCCATATACGCCGGCTCGAAAATACTGATGAAAAAGCTGGGAATCGAAAAGATCGACAGGGTCGTGCTTGCGGGCGCGTTCGGAACGTACATAGACCGTACGTGCGCCATGCTGATGGGCATGTTTCCCGACTGCCCGATTGAGAACGTGATCGCTGTCGGCAATGCGGCAGGCGACGGCGCGCGCATGGCGCTTCTCGACGTGAACAAAAGGCGCGAGGCGGACGAGCAAGCGCGACGAGTCGAGTACGTCGAGCTGACGCTCGAGAAAGAATTCGAGCGCGAATTTGTCGAGGCGATGCACTTTCCGCACATGATCGATCAGTTCCCGAGCTTGGAGGGCCTTTTGCCGAAACAGGAGGACCGCAAATGATCGCGGATGAAATCCCCCTTGATCCCCCTTTGCAAAGGGGGATCAAGGGGGATTTGTAAGTGCGAATCTATTTGCATGCTTTTCTTGCTCTTCTGTCTCCGATCTCGGCAATAATCAAATGGGAGAGCGCTTTTGAGAAACTTCATCTTTGAGAAAGTCCAAAGCGTTTGTGACATCGGCGGCGTGAAGGTCGGCGGTCAACCCGGCGTCAATCCGACTGTGCTCATCGGCTCGATGTTCCATAAAGGCGACAAGCTCATAGAGGACCGCAAGTCGGGGTCGTTCGACAAGGAGACCGCCCGCCAACGGCTGAAGCGACTTGAGGAAATCTCGGCAACCACTGGTATCCCTGCGATGGTGGACATAGTCGCCAACTCAGGCGACGAGTTTTCGAGCTACCTCGAGTACGTGGCTGCCGAGACCGGCGCGCCCATTTGCATAGACGCATGGCAGCCAAAGGTAAGAGTGGAAGCGGCGCGATACGCGGCCCGCGCCGGCCTGCTCCAGAGGCTTGTCTACAATAGTCTGAATCCCTGGAACAAAGAGCTCGAGGCGGAAGTGAACGAGATTGCAGAGATCGGCGTTCGGCACGTGGCGCTATGCGTTTTCGATGAAAACGACAAACTGCCTGCCGGCAGGATGAAAGCCCTCGAGAAGCTGCTGCCGGTAATAGAAAAGGGGCGATTCAACAGCATCCTTGTGGATACAACCGTGATGAACGTTGCCGCAATGGCTTTCTCGATACAGGCCGGTTTTGAGATCAAGCAGCGTTTCGGCCTGCCCGTAGGCTGCGCGCCCGCGAACGGAACGTATATGTGGGAAGAGCTGCGGAAGTTCACGACGGCCGCCGGCTTCGCCGGCGCCGACTCCGCCGCGTGCGGAATCGCGGCCCTGCTCTGGAATGATTTTCTGTTTTATGGGCCGATGACCGGGACAGAGCGCGCATTCGCGGCCGCGGCTGCGGCGGAATCAATAAAGGCAATGTTCGTATACGCCGAATCCCGACGCCTGCCCGCGACGCAAACACATCCGCTTCGGAATTTGTTCGGGAAATTTGTGGAGCAACTGGAATCAGAGAAAGGATGAGCGCGCGGATAACCAAGCGGAAAGAACGGCCCTTGATTCGGTAGCGATAGGCGACCCGTAATTCGGGGACACGATGCGGCATCGTGTCCCCGAATTACGAAAAGTAGTCGCTGGTTTCCTAACAGCGCCGGTACGCCAACGGCGACCAGATACGGTCCTTCATATGAACAGCGTAAGACAAAGTTACAGAACAGACTCTGTCAGATATTGGGAGAAGTGAAGTGACCTCAACCAAAACCAGTCGCGAGAAAGTTCTCAATCTGCTTAACGGCAAGAGAGACGGCGAGCTCCTCTGCTTCAGCGGAATGGGAAACGTTACCACCGAGGGGATGAAGGAAACCGGCATTCGATTTGCAGAGTCGCACACCGACGCCGCGAAAATGGCTGCTCTCGCGGCCACAACCTACAAACTGTTCGGGTTTGAATGCGCCGTGGCCCCGTTTGACGTAGCAATAGAGGCGGAAGCGGTGGGCTGTCCTATTAACTTCTACACGCACGTGGACCCACAGGAGATTCTCTATCCGACCGTGAAAGGAAAGATCGTCAAAAGCGCGGCGGACATACGAATCCCGGACAACCTCGCGAGCGCAGGACGCGTGCCCGTTGTGACGGAAGCCCTGAAACTGCTGAAGCGGGACATCGGCGACGCGGTCGCCATCGGCACTTACATCATGGGCCCGTTCACCATTGCCGGCCAGACAATGGAGCTGAATGACCTGCTGAAAATTTGTCTCAAGAAGCCGGAACATGTGGACGAAATCCTGCACGTTTACGCCGGACTCGTCATCAAGCTTGTTGATATATATTCGGCTGCGGGCGCGGATTACATAACCATACGCGAGATGGGGGCATGCTCCGACGTGGTCAGACCCTCGCTCTTCAAGAAGCTCGTCGAGCCGCATCTCAGACGAATCTTCGAGAGCGCGCCCGTCCCGCTCGTGCTTCATATATGCGGGAAGTCGAATGGCATCATGGACTCGATGAACCAATGCCGCGCCGGCGCCATCAGTGTCGACCAGAAGAACGATCTGCATGAGACGCGAGCCACCATCGGGCCGGCGCCGATCCTGCTCGGTAACTTTGACCCATACAATGTCCTGGTCAAAGGGACACCCGACGACGTTTCGCGCGCGGTGGAAGAGTGTGTAAAAAGCGGAGTTGACGCAGTATGGCCCGGCTGCGATATTTGGCCGACCGTCCCAAAAGAGAATATGGAAACATTGATGCAGGCAGTGAAAAAGTCCAGATAACAGGAGAGGCACACCAATGGCGGACGAATCAAAGAGACAAGAACTGCTGAAGAAACTGGCTGACGGGGTGTGGAAATTCGAGGAAGACGAAGTCGCAAAGGCCGCGAGCGAAGTCATCAGCCTCGGCCTCGACGCGTACGACGCCATAATGAATGGGCTTGCCAAGGGAATGGAGGAAGCCGGCCGCCTGTGGGAGGAAGAAGAGTATTTTGTGCCTGAACTGCTCCTCTGCGCCGACGCGCTTTACGCAGGTTTGGGTATCCTGCGACCGCATGTAAGAATGGAAGATAAGGCGAAGAGCAAGGGTGTCGTCGTAATCGGCACGGTTCAAGGGGACGTCCACGATATCGGCAAGAACCTTGTAAAGATGATGTTCGAGGTAGCCGGTTTTGAAGTTCATGATCTCGGCAAGGACGTCGAGCTCGAAAGGTTTGTCGAAGAACAGCTCAAGACAAACGCCGAGCTTGTGTGCCTCTCGGCGATGATGACCACTTCGATGCTCGGCATGGAGCGCGTCATAAAGATGATCCGGGCGAAGAATCCGAAGGTGAAGATCATGATCGGCGGCGCGCCCGTGACCCAGGACGTCGTTCAGAAATTCGGGGCGGACGGAACTGCGAACAGCGCCTCGAACGCTTTGAGAGAAGCTCTTAAGATGGTGGCGGCTTTGCGAACCATGTGACGCGCTGTCTTCCGTTTCGCCAAAAATGGGGGACACGATGCGGCATCGTGTCCCCCATTTTTGCCGCTTCTTGTCCCCGATTTTCGCTTACTTCAGCGCCAGTTCCAGTTGCTGCAGCTCGCGGATGCGGTCGCGCAGACCGGCCGCGCGCTCGAATTCAAGTTTCTCCGCTGCTTCTTTCATCTCGCGTTTCAGGTCCGCGAGCATCTTGGGCAACTCGCCTGAGGCAACGTAATCGGCGGCGCTCTCGGCTGCGATGGGCACCGTTACGTAGTCGGCCTCATACACGCTCGTGAGAACTTCAGGCATGGCTTTCACGACGGTCTTTGGTGTAATTTTGTGTTTCGTGTTGAACTCGGCCTGCGTCTTGCGACGCCGGTTGGTTTCGTCAATCGCCTTGCGCATCGAATCCGTCATCTTGTCGGCGTACATGAGAACGGAACCGTTCAGATTCCGGGCTGCCCGGCCAATCGTTTGGATGAGCGACTTTTCCGCGCGCAAGAAGCCCTCCTTGTCGGCGTCAAGGATCGCGACAAGCGAGACCTCGGGAATATCGAGTCCTTCGCGGAGCAGGTTGATGCCAATGAGCACGTCGAAGAGCCCGCGCCTGAGATCGCGGATTATCTCGAACCTTTCGATTGTCGCGATATCCGAGTGCAGGTACCTCACGCGCACTCCGACCTCCTGATAGTAATCGGTGAGGTCTTCCGCCATCCGCTTGGTCAATGTGGTTACCAGCACGCGTTCGTTCTTTTCGACCCGCCGGCGTATCTCCTCGAGCAGGTCGTCAACCTGATTGCGGGCCGGTCTTACCATGACTTCGGGGTCCATCAGGCCGGTCGGCCTGATGAGCTGCTCGACGATAACGCCCTTGCTCTTTTTCAGTTCGTATTCGGCAGGCGTCGCCGACACGTAAATCACCTGGTTCGTGAGCTTCTGGAATTCCTCGAATTTGAGGGGGCGATTGTCCAGCGCCGAGGGGAGACGGAAGCCATAATCCACCAGGGTCTGCTTGCGCGAGCGGTCGCCGTTGTACATCCCGTTGAGCTGCGGAACCGTCTGGTGGCTTTCATCGATAAAGAGAAGGTAGTCATCCGGGAAATAGTTAATGAGGGTGAACGGCGGCTCGCCGGGACGGCGACCGTCGAGATGTCTCGAGTAGTTCTCGATCCCCGCGCAGAAACCGGTCTCTTTGAGCATCTCGATATCGAAAGTGGATCGTTGCTCGAGCCTCTGTGCTTCGAGAAGCTTGCCTTGCGAGCGCAACTCTTCAATGCGCTCTCGCAGCTCGGCCCGGATGCCTTGAATAGCGCGGCCGAGCTTGTCATATGAAGTCGCGTAGTGGCTGCCGGGAAAGATGAGCGCGCGGTCGAGCTTGCGAACCACTCGGCCGCGCAACGGGTCCACTTCCGAGATCGCATCTATCGAATCGCCGAAGAACTCGATTCTGACAACGCGGTCACTCTCATAAGCCGGAAACACTTCGACGACGTCTCCGCGCACTCGGAATGTTCCCCTGTGGAAATCATGGTCGTTTCGTTCATACTGGATTTCGACGAGGTGCTTCAGCAAGTCCTCGCGGGTCATTTCGGCGTTGCTCTCGAGCGAGACGAGCATCCCGAGGTATTCTTCGGGCGAGCCGAGCCCATAGATGCACGACACGCTGGCGACGATGACGACATCGCGTCTCTCGAAGAGCGATCTTGTCGCCGAATGCCGCATTTTGTCTATTTCGTCGTTTATGGAGGCGTCCTTCTCGATGTATGTATCTGAGGAAGGCACGTACGCTTCAGGCTGATAGTAGTCGTAATAGCTCACGAAATATTCGACGGCATTCTCAGGGAACAGTTGCTTGAACTCGCTGTAGAGTTGGGCGGCCAGCGTTTTGTTATGTGCGAGCACCAGGGCCGGCCTGTTCATTCTTGCGATGACATTGGCCATCGTGAACGTTTTGCCCGAGCCCGTGACTCCGAGAAGCACTTGATGCTTAAGGCCTTCCTCGATGCCCTCTACCAGTTTTGCAACCGCCCGCGGCTGGTCCCCTTTCAACTGAAAGTCGCTCACCAGCCGGAACTTGTCTGACATTGAATCCTCTCCTCCGGTATAATAGTAGTGCTTCGCATATCATTATACAGAAACTTTAGGAAAAGGGACATACGACAATAGGCCGACAATAGATTCTTCGCTTCGCTCAGAATGACGTGCGGGATACCAGGGTGACGCATGGAAAACCAGAGCGCGGTTCTGGAAATCAGAGTAACGTTTGATAAACCAGAATGACATTCTTCGGTTCCGATAATTGTGAAAGAACAGTATGCATCCGGAATACGTTTTCATAGTGAATCCTTCTTCGGGAGGAGGCAAAGGGGAGATAGTCGCCCGCCTGCTTGAGAAAATGCTCCCGCAACATCCGGCATTTCGTGACGGAAAAGGGGGTGTGTTCCGAGCGAGTCAGGTCGGCTCGGAAGAATTCCACGACATTGCGGCCTGCGCCAAGACACTTGTTGCCGTGGGCGGTGACGGAACAGCACACTATCTCATCCCCCACCTCTTGAAGCTGTCGCCGCCTCCTGCGCTCGGGCTTATCCCGATGGGCACAAGCAACGACCTCGCGCGCGCACTGAACGTATCCGTCGGCGAGGATTATGCCAACGAGCGAACATTGAGCAAGACTCTCGAGAATCTGCTCGAGGCCCGGCAATCGGGACTCGACGTGTTCAGTGTGAACGAGCGACTGTTTTTCTCCAACTATTTCAGTATAGGTTTTGATGCAATCATCGTTCGCGATTTTGATGACGTGCGCAAATCGTGGTGGGCCAGATTGTTGCCGCACGGACGAACTACGAACAACTTCCTATATTTTCTCATGGGATTGAAGAACGCCGGTTTCTTCATCGACCCTCCGTTGGAGATTGACTTCCTTGTCGACAGGGAGAGTAATCACGTCAGGGTGGACTCGCGCGTCCGGGCAATAATAGTCAGTAACTTGCCGGTCTATGCCGGCGGGTGCCACATCAGCCGCGATGCCAGAAAAGACGATGGGGTCTTCGAGATAACGATCATCCGGAGTACATACGATTACCTGACTCTAATAGCCTCCCGGTTCCTCCCGTTCGTGCGCCTGCCGCACGGTGCAGCCCAATACCACGCCAGGCGGGCGACCCTGCGCTTGCATTCGCCGTCACCAGCCCAGATTGACGGAGAAAAGTGCGCCGGTATCGAAGAGAGCAGGGGCGTCCTGAACATATCTTTCCATGCGAGCCTGCGCGTATTGTCGGTCACTTCCGGCATGTGAACATTGTACGGAAAGTTCCCTGGTTGCGACAACGAAAATCGGGGACACGATGCGACATCATGTCCCCGATTTTCGTCGTGCTCCGGTCTTCCTTGTGCCCCGGTTCTCGCGAAGGTTGTCCAAGTATGTAAGCGCTATTACAGAAAATATTCCGCGAAAGTTCAACTATTAGGTGAGCGATGGTCGCGAGATTGGGCAAGAGAGGCGGAATTTGAAATGCTTTCGTTCCTAAACATGAAATGCACTGCATGCGAATCGGTATATACGCTATCCATAGAGGAGTTGAATATCGTAGTGCTCTTCAAGTGTTTTGAATGCGGGCAACACAACATGTATATTGCCGGGCATGTGCGAAAGCTTGACCAACAGATAATGACTGAAGGCACAGATGAGGAGAAGCAGAACCACGTTCTTGAGGCAGTCCAGCAGTTTGCCGTCGAGTTCGCCTGTGACGTAATGGACAAGATCGGCAGGGTCGTGAATGTCAATGTCGAGATCGATCTGCCGGATAGTGGCAGCCGAAAGCCGAAGCGAATCAGGAAACGGGCGACGCGGGCAAAGGAGATTTCAGGCCGACGTGTTGCGCCTTCGGTTCAACAAACCGACGCGCCCAAGATAAGCCATGACGATGTTCGCGATTTCGTAAAAATAGACCTCAATCTCATCGATAAGAAGCGGTACTTCAATAAGTTCTTCGGCAAGGCGGAGAACTGAAACCTTCCTTTTTCGCAAATATCGCTCTCCAAAGAAGTTATACAATTTCTTGATGCGAGAGTAATTTGACAAATGCCCAGCGGATGGCTATAATCCTGTCGAATAAACACCTTTTATGAGTGTCTTCAACAAACGAGTTTGGTCGGATGAATTCGACCCTACAGGGAATCTGCAAACTCAATGTAGGTGCGGATTTATTCTCGCGTGCCGTTTGTTGGAATGGCGGTTCCCGATGATTCTCGGATAGATTCAGGCAGTGGGCGAAATCCATTGGGGGTTTGCATGATACGCAGCATGACAGGTTTCGGACGGGGAACGGCGGAGATTGGCGGCGTAACCGTCTGGGCTGAAATATCTTCTCTTAACCACAGATATCTCGACGTGGGCGTTAGAGCCCCTTCACCTCTGAGCATTTTTGAGAACGACGTTCGGAAGTTGGTCCAGTCCCGGCTTGAGCGGGGCAGGGTAAACGTGTCGCTGAGCTCCGAGGGGATTCTGCCGGAGGCGAACCAGGTTGAATTCAATCAATACCTGGCTCGGCAGTATGTCGACGCAGCTCGAGCATTTGCGAAAGAGGCCGGTCTGGCGGATGACGTTGGAGCGGCGTCGGTGCTTCGGATTAACACATTATGGACACTGAAATTTCCGCGTCCGGACGAAATGGCCCGTTTATGGGAAGCGGTTGAGAAATCGCTCGGGACAGCGCTGGGGGAATTGCTCCAGATGCGCAAGGCCGAAGGTGAAAACATATGGGCTGACCTTTCGACCAGGGTTCAGCAGATAAGCGCAATGGCGAAAGAGATTGCGGTCCGAGCGCCGGCTGTGGTCGATGAATATCGCCAAAAGCTCAAGGAACGTCTTGCGTCGATCATGCCGGCCGGTCTCGAAGTTGATGAGCAGAGGCTGCTCATGGAAGTGACCACATTCGCAGACAGGGCCGACATATCGGAGGAACTGGTGAGGATGCAAAGCCACATTGACCAGTTCAACTCGCTTGCGAAACAAGACACGAACGTGGGGCGAAGGCTCGATTTCCTTATACAGGAGATGTTTCGGGAGATAACTACGGTTGGATCGAAAGCGCGCGACGCACAGACGGCGCATGCGGTCGTGGAAGTGAAGGGCTTGCTGGAGAAGTTGCGGGAACAAGTGCAGAACGTGGAATAAGAAAGTGGAGTTGCATTGACAGGGATAATCGGGATCGGATTCGGCGGGGCAATCATGGTGGATAAGATCGTGGCCATCGTGATGCCCGATTCAAAGCCGTCGATACGCCTTCGAGAGGTTGCAAAGACGGAGAACAGGCTCATAGACGCAACGCAGGGACACAAGACGCGGGCGATTATTATCACGACCAGCAACCACGTGATACTCAGTGGCATCAATCCTGAGACTCTTGCACAGAGGATAAGAGAGATAGAAGTGTAGAGCGCCTGAATTGAAAGAGAAGAAGCAGAATAATTAGAGCGACAATGGTTTGAAGTTTCCAGGGTGAAGAAGAGAAGCAGAGGCGTGAGAACAGCGTCTAATACGGTAAGCACAGATGAGATAGAAGACATAGTGTCGGCGCGAGATTCCAGACAGGGGCTGATCATAGTTGTCTCGGCTCCTTCGGGGGCAGGAAAGACGACGGTCTGTGAAACGCTAGTGGCGGAGTGGCCCGATATTCGATGGTCGGTTTCCTTCACGACTCGTCTTCCGAGGAGAGGCGAACGGGATGGCCGGCACTATCACTTTGTAACGCTGGAGGAGTTTGAATCCGAGCGGGAAAAAGGACGATTCGTGGAGTGGGCCAAGGTTCACGGCAATCTCTACGGAACTCCGCGTGATTTCCTCGAGAAACAGATTCTGGCAGGAAAAGATACGCTTCTCGTCATAGACGTGCAGGGCGCAAGGGCCGTCAAAGAATCGTTCCCGGACGCAGTTCTTGTCTTCCTGTTGCCGCCGTCGCTTACGGAATTGGAGAGAAGGCTGAGGATACGGAGTCAAGGGGGTAGCGAGAACATCTCTTCAAGGCTCAGAAACGCAAAGGTCGAATTCAGTTGTTATCGGACGTATGATTATGTGGTGGTAAATGACGACGTGGCCGAGGCCGCCAGCCGGCTGAAGGCAATAATCCTGGCGGAAAGATGCAAGACAAGCCGGCTGAAGCGCGGGACAGAGCGTGAAGTGTCTAAACCGCGATAGAGTGAAGAAGTGAAAGGCACAGGGCGAGTCGGCTTTTTGCGTCAGGAACAACCGACCCTGCCGTGGGCAAGGTTGGAGCGGGATTGACAAGAAGGGTACATCGCGAGACTTGGCTTCACCAGGAAGGAGCAAGCATGTTTAAAGTGTCGATCGAGAAGCTCTTGAAGAATTCGGGAGGACAGTACAGACTGCTGGCCATGGTTTTTCAGAGATTGCATCAACTTAATGCCGGTATGCATCCGTCCGTAAAGCCGACTTCCGTTAAGAACGCAACCATTGCGTTGATGGAAACGGCTGAAGGGAAAGTGCGGCTCGTAGAAAATGGAAAAGACGAATCAGCAATCGCTCAGTGACAAGATAATAGTGCTGGGAGTATCCGGCGGCATCGCCGCTTACAAAGCCTGCGACCTTGCGAGCAAGCTTCGGCAGTCGGGCGCTGAAGTTATCACGGTCATGACAAGCGCCGCACAACAGTTTGTCGCACCACTCACTTTTCAGTCACTTACTCATAGACCGGTCATAACGAGCTTGTTCACCCCTATCGAGGAGTGGGAAATAGAACACATATCGGTGGCTCAAAAGGCGTCTCTGGCCGTGATCGCGCCCGCCACCGCAAACGTCATCGCAAAGATTGCGCTTGGCATAGCAGACGATTTCCTGACTACGTTCGTGCTGGCCACGAGGGCGCCCATAATTATCTGTCCCGCGATGAACTGCGATATGTACGCAAATAAGGTTGTCCAGGGGAACCTGCAATGTCTGCGGGGAAGAGGATTTCATATCGTAGAGCCGGAAGAGGGGATGCTCGCTTGCGGTGACGTGGGCAAAGGCCGGCTGGCGAACGTGGAGACCATTTTCGGTCGCATCCGATCACTCCTGTGCGCGCGTCGGGATTTCGAGGGGGTCAAAGTCCTGGTAACGGCCGGTCCCACGCACGAACACATCGATCCTGTACGCTATATCACCAACCCATCGAGCGGGAAGATGGGCTACGCGCTTGCTGAAGCAGCGAGAGAACGCGGAGCGCACACCATCCTGGTTTCCGGGCCGACGAGCCTGCCTTCGCCTGCCGGTGTGGAGACGATCCGGGTGGACACAGCCGCTGACATGGCAAAGGCCGTATTCGACAAGGCAAGCGACTGCAAGGTTGTCATAGGCGCAGCCGCAGTGAGCGACTACGCGCCCGAGTTGGCGGCTGACCAGAAGATCAAGAAGAAGCCGTCGGATTTCACCCTCAAACTGAAGCCCACGCTGGACATCATCGGCGAATTGGGAAAGCACAAGGGCCGCCGTCTGCTAATTGGATTTTCGGTGGAAACCCGGGACTTGATCGAGAACTCTCTGAGGAAACTGAAATCCAAGAACCTCGATATGATCGTATGCAACGACGTCACGCAGCCTGGCGCCGGTTTCGCCACTGACACCAACATCGTGACGATATTGGATAAGAAAGGCGGTTCAGAACAGTTGCCGCAAATGTCGAAGCTGCAAACCGCTCACAGAATCCTTGACAGAATCCACGAACTCCTCTGAGACAAAACGAATCCTGCCAAGATTATGGCGTAGGGGATAGTTTCCCCAATAACCATTCCTACCAATTGGCTCGCGCGCAGAGACTTGTGTCGATAGGTATAAATACTAGCAGACTCAAAATCTTATGTTATAATTTGTACGCGCAAGCGATTGTTGCCTGCAATTTGAGCTTGCAGCGCCAGGTGTCAAAGTTCGACCAGATCGAGCCTTTCGGGGAGATAGTCGCAGATGTGGACCAATCGTAGGGCAAAGTGTTTGAAGGAGAAGGGAGCCGATATGCCAACAGCTCGGTGGGTAATGAGAACAGTGGTAATTGGTCTACTAGGTTCCGCGTTGATTTTGTCTTGTCAGACGACTTCCTCCAACGTTCAAATCGGACTCGCCGGCCCTATGATCAAGGGCGCAGAGTACGTGGGGATGGAGACGTGCGAGGCGTGTCATCCTGACCAGGCAAAGCGATTCAAGTTAACCTCGCATTTTGAGACAAGCGTGAAGGAAGGGGAAAACTCCAAAGGTGAAGCATGCGAATCCTGCCACGGAGCGGGAAGCCTGCATGCGGACTCCGGTGGAGACCCTAGCAAGATAGTCAGGTATTCCGCCGACCGGTGCTTTGTCTGCCACGTTGACATACGGGGCAAGTTCCAACTCCAATATCACCACCCTGTCCCGGAGAAATGGATGAAATGCACCGATTGTCACAACCCGCATTCAGAAGACGTGAAGTCATGGTCGGCAGTATCCGTTCTGCGTCCCGGGGAAATCTGTTTCAGATGCCACAAGGAGTTCAAGGGACCATTTGTATTTGCGCACGACCCATTGCGCGACGGCTGCCAGGTATGCCATAACCCGCACGGTTCGGTCTTCAAGAAAATGCTGATTGCCGATGGGGTCACGCTGTGCATCCGCTGCCATTGGGAACCGGCCACGAATACCGTGGATGCGAACTTCGCGCATATGCCTCACGGAGGCTTTGCAATCGGGCGGGGTTCGGAATGCGTCGATCACCATACGGCCGTGCACGGCTCGAATATCGAGCGGCACTTCTTCCGTTAGTTAATGAACGGGTCGCCCGTGGCTATCCTTGAACCACGACCACATCGCAATGAGGAGGATTTCTGATATGAAAGCGGCAAGGAAGCTCCTTCCGACACTGCTACTCGGACTGCTCGTCACAATGGTCGTCTCCGTTCCAGCGGTTGCGCAGAATGATCCCCTTGAGGACCTGAATAGCCGGCATTATCCATACGGCGCCGAGGGGCCGGACGGCTGGTACTATGGATGGTACGCTCGAGGAGGGGCCACGTTTTACGACGTGAACGGCGATGAAGGGCGTTTCCGTGAAGACAGGTTTATCAAGGACCAGCTTACCGGCGGCATCGAGCAACTCTCGTATTCAAAGGAAAACTGGAATGTCTCGGTTCGCGCAATCGTTCCGGACAATTACTCCGCCGATGCGCATTACCTCAAGCCCGATGTATTCCGCCTGGACTTAGACTTCAGCAGGCATCGCAAATATTATGATCTCATCAGCGAAGCGTGGAATCCCGCTCCCGCGTTCTACGGTTTGACCGATGATTTCGCAGAGGCCGGCGACGACGACCTGTTTGCCGACCGGACGGACCTCAACCTCGAGGGTCAGCTTTTGATTCCGGAGATTCCGAACATCATACTTGGCTGGCATCATTGGGAACGCACCGGAGATGAAGCGCTCGCGCGCGGCGGCGACGCCATTTCGATTAGTCCTGACGTGCCGACCCGTGGCGCCATTCCCGTGACAAACGACCTCGACGGTAAGAGCGATACCGTGTACGCGGAAATCCCGGTGACCTTCCGCGAGAAGTACAATTTCAAGTTGCGGCAAGAATACGAGACTTTTCGTGACGACCAGCGTGCCGCAACCACAACTTTTTTTGACGGCGCCCCTATTGCGACGTCTGTGCACGATGACGAGCCTGAGTGGAGAGAGTTCAGGACGCTTTTTGTCTTTGACGGTTTTCTTACCGAAAACGTTTATGCGACTGCGAGCTATTACCACAGCGACCTCGAAAACGAATTCGAGCGGAACGAACTGGACCCGGGCAGCGCTTTTCAGACGTTCACGGACAACGACGTGGACAATGACCGCGTCAGCGACACTCTTACCCTTGGGCTTGTCGTGTTTAATATCGCCAAAGACCTGACGCTGCACACAAACTTCAGAGCGGAGAATTCGGATACCGATGGTGACAGCTTCGGCAACGAATTCGGGACACCGACCGTGAACGCATCCGACACCGATGAGACGCGCCTCGGGGAATCCCTGACCCTCGTTTGGCAGGGCTTTTCCCATACGACCATTACCCTTGACGGAGAGTGGGAGCAACGATCCCTTGACATAAAAGAAGTGGTTGAGAACGAATTTTCGAGGGACGCCAATATTGATCACGCGAAACAGCAATATACGTTCACAGTCGTGAATCGGCCGCGTCGCGACCTGAGGCTCACAGCGAGGTATCGCTTCAAGGACAACGATGAGAATTACGACGAAGATTTCGACCTGGAACCCGACGAATATCCAGGCATACTCGGCGACCTGGAGCAGGATTCTCATGAAATCACTTTGAAGGGAGACTGGCAATTTCTTCCAACGTGGACAACGACGCTCGAATATCAGTTCAAGAGCGCAGATGGGCAGTTCGATATTCAGAATACCGAGGGACAAGAGTTGGACGTGCACAGGATCTCCGGAACAGTTTTCGGGACACCCACGGAGAGGCTGATTCTGACCGGCATGGTGGCATATGAGAACTTCCAACTGGACACGCCCACCGACGAGCCACCCGGCAACGAGTGGCAAGATGGAACAGGGGCGTATGACACGCACTACGATTCATATGTGCTTTTTGGCAGAGCGAAATATGTGATAAGCGAGAAATGGTCCACGGATTTGTCGTATCAACACACAGAGAATACCGGCAGAGACGTGAACAACAATCTCGACGAGGTCTGGGTTGGGGCCGATTACGAACTGGCCGAGGGCAAAACCTTGAGCGCGCGGTATGAGTTTTTCGACTTTGATGACGGCTTAGGTGACGGCTTCGACGACTACGACGGACACGGAATCTATTTGGCCTTCGCTTGTCGGTTCTGAGGCTGGCGAGAATGGAGGGTGTAAATCCCCCCTTCCCCCCTTTGCAAAAGGGGGTCACAATGGAGCCTTTGGAAACGGGGGGCGTATAGGTGCGAATTTACTCGCAGAGGCAATGTGAAAAAAAGGCCGCAGATTCTATGCGAAGAAACTCGCACCCACAGAAGTCTGGGCCAATTTGCCGGTCGCAGGACAATCTCATATAGGGTGATTTGACCGAGAGGGTGCGTGATTTCACCTCCGCTGAGGGTTCGAACTCACACACTCAAGAGCGAGGTACGCGGCGCTGTCGCGAGGTCAGGCTGTGTGTGAGCTTATCCTCTGGGTTAGCCTGTGCCATCAAAGGAAACTTTATTTCAGCGCTTGAGATGGTGGCAGGTGAACCTGGCAAACTTTACCTTCCACATATACAATAGGCTCAACTGCGCATTCTGTTCAAACGTTCATCAAGCAATTGGCATGTGGATTGCTCAACCTTGCGCGGCAAGATCAGTGCATCCTCCGGCGACATTCCCATAAAAAGGCTTCAGTTGGACAAATGAACATTTCTCTTGACACCAAACGGTTGTTCATGGTATATATCAATATACGATATCCAAATACGATATCAATGCAAGATATGAATTGCCTGGGAGGAGGTGAGAAGAAGAATCCACACACTGAATCCCCGCCTGGTTTTTTCAACAAACACACCCCAATATCTTATTCGTCTGTATCTTCGTGTCGCTCAATTTTCTGAGAACAGAACTGCTTAGACCTAGGAAAGGGTACCCATATGCCAAAGGTCCGCTGGATAGTGAGGATATTGGTGATTGGCTTCTTGGGTTCCGCTCTTATCTTGTCCTGCCAAACGACCTCGCCCCAGATGCAAATGAGTCTTGCCGGTCCAATGATCAAGGGGGCGGAGTATGCGGGGGTGGAATCCTGTGAGGCATGTCATCCGGAGCAAGTTAAGCGATTCAAACTGACTTCTCATTTTGGAACGAGCGTGCAGGAGGGAGAACAGGCCAAGGGAGAAGCATGTGAGTCTTGCCACGGCGCGGGAAGCTTGCATGTTGAGGCGGGCGGCGACCCGAGCAAGATCGTGAGATATTCGGCCGAGCGCTGTTTCACTTGTCATGTCGATATACGGGGCAAGTTCCAGCTTCAGTTTCATCATCCCGTACCGGAGAAATGGATGAGTTGTACAGACTGTCACAATCCGCACGGGGAAGACGTGAGAGCATGGTCGGCTGTGTCGGTCCTGCGGCCGGGAGAAATCTGTTTCAGGTGTCATAAAGAGCAAAAAGGGCCGTTTGTTTTTGAACATGATCCGCTGCGCGATGGGTGTCAAGTATGTCATGACCCGCACGGGTCAGTGTTTGACAGGTTGCTTATCGCCAACCAGACGGTTCTTTGCATCCGATGCCATTGGGAGCCAGCCACAAACACGGCGGCGGGTAGTTTCGGAGGCGTCGCGCATGGGGCCGGCGGCGGCAACTTCTTCATAGGCCAAGGGGAGGAATGCGTTGATCATCATCGGGCTCCTCATGGCTCCAACATCTGGCGCACATTCAACAGGTAACTAACGGCACGAATCCGGTGGTCACTGCAAACGCCGGAGCGTAGTGAGGAGGATTTCTGGTATGAAATCTGCCAAGACGCTAATTCCGGCCTTAGTTGCCGGAATAATGGTGGCGCTGGCCATCTCTTCTATTGCCATTGCGCAGGGAGACCCACTTGAGGACCTGAACAATTGGTACTACCCCTATGGGCAACAAGAAGAGATGGGCTGGTATTACGGCTGGTACGCACGAGGCGGCGCAACGTACTACGACGTGGAGGGAGATGACGGACGCTTCCGACATGACAAATACATCGACGACCAGCTCACCGGTGGGATCGAACAGCTCTCATACAATCAGGAGAACTGGGACGTTTCGGTGCGAGCTGTCGTTGAGGATGACATTGCCGCAAGGGTTCATTACCTCAAACCTGAAGTATTCCGGATGGACTTTGATTTCCGCAAACTCCGAAGATACTACGATATTTCGGATGATCCATGGGACCCAATCGCATACGGCTTTGACTCGGAGCGGCAGGTATTCCCGAGCGACGACAATACGTATGCCGACCGAGTCGACATGAACCTGGAAGGTCAATTGCTGATCCCCGAGATTCCCCATCTGATCCTCGGATGGCATCATTGGGAACGGTTTGGTGAAGAAGTGCTGGTTCGAGGCGAGCGGGTGCGCGTAACAGGCGACGTTCTGCCGAGGCAACGTGTCACGCCCGCCGTATCGGATTTGGACGGAAAGAGCGACACACTGTATGCAGAACTGCCGTTTACCATCCAGGAGAAATACAACTTCAAATTGCGTCAGGAATATGAGGCATACAGGGACGATCAGCTCATCTTATTCACCAGGTTTCTTAACGGGGACCCGGAACAGGAGCGAATTTTTGACGATGAGCCGGAATTCGACGAGTTTCGCACGCTGTTCAGTTTCGATAGTTTTCTCACCGACGGCATATACGTGAGCGCAAACTACTATCACAGCGATTTGGAAAACCGGTTCGCGCGCGACGAAACCCGCAACAACTTCCCGGGACCGACGACGGATGTGTTTTTTGTTGACACGGATGTTGATAACGATCGCGTAAGCGACGTGCTCGCGCTGGGCATAGTGTTCCTCGACCTATTGAAAGACACGAGGCTCAACGCGAATTTCAGAGTGGAACAGTCCGACACCGATGGCAATAGCACCGGGTTCGAGGTTGTCGAAGCTACCGGCGCACGTATTCCACACACTCAAGACACGGGTCTGGACGAGACCCGGTTTGGTGAGTCAGTTGGAATTGTATGGAAAGGGATGGAAAACACGACGGTGGCGCTCGAGGGCATGTGGGAACAGCGGTTCCTGGACGTCGATGAGAATGACGATGTAACACAGCATGAGCTCAGCGCCGCCCCGTTCTTCGGGCCCGACTCTTTCATACGCGACACCGACGTCGACCACCTCAAGCAACAGTATACTTTCACGGTCGTCAATCGGCCCCGCAGGGATATCAAGCTGACCGCTCGATATCGTTTCAAGGACAATGATGAAGACTACGACGATAACGTTGACCTCGAGCTCGGGGACCCAACACCCGCCGTGGAGAACTATCCCGGCGTTCTTGGCGACCTGGAACAGCAGACGCACGAGATAACACTCAAGGGTGACTGGCATTTTCTGCCGGCATGGACGGCCTCTGCGCAGTACCAGTTTGAAGACAGCGACGGCGAATTCGATATCCAGGATACAGAAGGCCAGAAACTACAATCGCACCGCGTGTCGGGAACCATTTACGGAAGCCCGATGCAACGACTGATGCTCACTGGCATGGCAATGTATGAGAACTTCCAGTTGGATACGCCCACCGATGCGCCGGCCGGAACCACTTGGGCCGACGGCACGGGCGCGTATGATCTCAGCTATGACTCATATGTGCTTTTTGCCAGCAGCGACTATGTGATAAACGAAAAATGGTCGACGAATCTGTCTTATCAGCTTACCCTGAATACAGGGAAAGACGTGGATAACCGTTTGGATGAAGTATGGGTAGGCGCAGAATACAAGCTTGCGGAGAACAAGACCGTCAGCGCTCGTTATGAGTTCTTCGACTTTGACGACGAATTCGGCGATGGATTCAACGACTACCAGGGGCACGGCATCTATTTGGCGCTTGCCTATAGGTTCTAGTGTGCCGCCACAATCGAATTTGCGGGTATGAGCGCGGCTTTGTCGAGACGCTGAGCTCATATTACTGTGGCAGAGCAACCTTGGCTAAAACTGAAGACAGGGACAGACCCGAAGTATGAGTCTGTCCCTGTTTCTGTCTGGTCGGTTTCAGCTTTTTTCTTGCCGCTAAGTATCTCAACTGGTAGAATAGGGGTTTATGTGGCAAAGGATTGACAGAAAACTGCGGTCTCCGATACTGACAGTCACACTAATTTGCGTCATTGGGCTCGCTTCCATTATCGGAACCGTCCCGACGCAGATTCTGCGGAAGAGTGAAAACGCCGCCGTTATCTACGAACTGCTTCGCGCCGTCGGAGCGGACCATCTTTATGGGACGTGGTGGTACTTGTCGCTGCTCGTGTTCCTCGCGTTCTTAATGACATACTGCTCGTTGCGAGGACTACCCTCGATAATCAGGACATTCAGCTTCATCCCCGATGCTTCGGCTTGGCCGAACCGAGAAGAAGGGGAGAAACATTCGTTAGCATTGTCCAATGATTCCGAGAGCTCGGCCCGCGAGAGAATCAGTCGCATTTTGAAAGACAATGGATATCATCTTCGCTCGGTTTCTCATACCGGCGAGGACACCTCCATCGTGTTCGAGAAGGGACGAGCAGGAGTTTTGGGGCCGCCGCTCGTGCATTTCGGACTGGTTGTCGTTTTTATCGGCGGGCTCATTACGTACAAATTCGGTTCGGCCTCCGAGATCAATATTGGCGAAGGCGAATCCTATGCCGTCCCCGGAACGGAGATGACTACCCGGCTTGAAAAATTCTCGATTATTCACCATCCCGGCACACGCGAACCAGAAGAGTATGTCAGTTCTCTAATGGTAAAAGATAAGTCGGGTCAGCCGGTGTGGCATCTGTTGCGCGTAAATCAGCCGCTCAATCTTTCCGGAATCAGCCTGTACCAGATGCGTTATCGACCAGAAGTCCGACACATCAGACTTGCGGCTTTCGAGCCGGGGAAGCGATCCTCCATTGGAATCGTTGACCTTGTTCCTGGCAAGAAGGCTGAATTGCCGGCGCAAAACCTTGCAGTCAGACTGGAGGAAATCATCCCGGATTTTGTCGTTGACTCGAAGAACAATGTGTCCTCGCGAAGTCAATATTTCCTGAATCCGGCCGCCAGAATTTCTCTTCTTCCGTCTTTTCAAGGAGCAGAGCCGATATGGACCGGTTGGGCATTCAAGGGGATGTTCCCGGCTCACAACTCGCCCGAGCCCCCGCTGCTTTTTGTGATTGAGCGCGTGAGCCTGAAATACTATTCCGGAATCAAGATAGTGAGAGACCCGGGCGGTCCCGTGGCTTATCTTGGTTTCGCGTTCCTCGTAGGGGGAACGTTTCTTACCTGTTACGTATTTCGGCGTTTTGTCCGCCTCGACTTTGGCGCCGATACTCCGAATGAGTGCGGCTGCGTAACAGTCTCGGGATATAGTTTGAAGAACCGGCCCGATTTTGCGAATGAACTACAAGGGTTGATGGTCCGGTTGCGCAAGGGACAAGAGGTATGAACTCCACTATTTGGCTTGGGGTTGTGCAACTCGTTTATTTTGCCGGGAGCATCCTATTTTTTCTGGCGGCTTACTCGAGACGTGGGTGGCTGTTGAGGGCTGCGGCAATCTCGGGCCTGGGCGGCGCCACCGTCCAACTCGGATTCATTGTTCATCGCGGCATGCTTGCTCGCCGATTGCCGATAACAAACACGTATGAAACGCTCGTGCTTTTCTCTCTGCTCTTGATGGTTTCCTACTTAGTGGCTTACAGGAGATACGGCATCCCTGCGCTTGGAGGATTCGCGAGTCTTGTCGCCGCCGCCATGCTTTCTGCGTGTTCGCTGATGTCATCTGAGATAGAGCCGCTCCTCCCCTCGCTCAAGAGCAACTGGCTGTTGTTTCATGTTCTCGCCTCTTTTCTTGGGTATGCCGCCTTCGGGCTCGCATTCGCGTCAGCAACAACCTATCTCATATTGGAGTTGGGGCTGGCGCGCATGCTTGGATTCAGGGCCTACATTCACCCTGCGTCTGCGAACGAGTTGGCTCAGACCCCGCCGGAGAAAGGATCGGACAATTTGGCGATACCGGACTTTCTCGACTGGTTCACGTACCGGGCCATCGCATTCGGGTTTCCGCTGCTTACACTGGGAATTGTGACTGGGGCAATCTGGGCCGATGCATGCTGGGGAAGCTACTGGAATTGGGACCCGAAAGAGACATGGTCGTTCATAACGTGGTTCATCTACGCCGGCTGTCTCCACATGAGATTCGCCGGAATGCGGGGAAGAACCTCGGCGATAATGGCCGTAATCGGATTCGGGTGTGTCATTTTCACTTACTTCGGCGTGAACTACTGGCTTGCCGGTCTGCATGCGTACGCGTAAGACAGGCCTTCTCGATTTTTCTCTGTCCATCTGCTAAAATAAATCCGCCATTCATAGTCTCGACGTCGGTTTTGTGGAATGTTGGTCGGACCTGCCGATGACAAGTCCTTGAATGTCACCGCGGCCTTATGCCGTAAGGAGAGAAGAAGCATGATACGAACGAAGATTTGTGAGATGCTGGGAATAGAGCATCCCGTACTGCTGGCCGGAATGGGAGGAGTGTCATTCAGCGCGCTGACGGCGGCTGTCTCGAAAGCGGGCGGGATGGGTGTCATCGGCGCAGCTTCAATGGAACCGGACTATCTCAGGCAGGAAATCAAGACGATCAAATCGATCACCGACAAGCCGTTCGGGGTCGACCTGCTGATGCCGCTTCCGGACATGATAGAGGCGCAGATGGAAGTCATATACGACGAGAAGATTCCGGTTTTCGTATCGGGATTGGGCATCCCCAGCGAGTTTATCAAGGAAGGCCATAAACGCGGCATGAAGATGCTGTGCATGATCGGTAAGGTGGCACACGCGCTAAGAGCGAAAGAGGCGGGCGCCGACGTGGTTGTGGCACAGGGGACCGAAGCCGGCGGGCACACAGGGAAAATCGGAACACTGGCGCTGGTTCCGCAAGTGGTAGACGCTACGGGCCTCCCCGTGATCGCCGCCGGCGGCATCGGCGATGGTCGCGGACTTGCGGCGGCTCTTTCGTTGGGCGCATGCGGCGTAATCATGGGAACGCGCTTCATAGCGACGCCGGAGGCGCGGGCAACCGACACCTATCGGAATGCCCTCCTGAAAGCGCGTGATGAGGATACGTTTGTGACCCGCTGCTACACCGGCAAGACGCTCCGCGCCATATCCAACGAATACATCCTCGACTGGGAGACGCGGCCTCAAGACCTCAAGAAGTTCCCGCAGCAGATTATGGTTTCGATGGAAGCGGGAGTTGTAAGTTTTGTGACGGATGGCGAAATACACGACGCCACCCGCCAGTGCATGCCTGCCGGTCAGGTCACCGGCATGATCCACGAAATAAAGCCGGCAGCCCAGATCGTAAAAGAGACCGTTGCAGAAGCCGAGCGCATCTTGAAACAGAACGCTGCGCTCGTGCGCTGAACGCAACGCGGTCGTGGAAAGACTGAAAGCCTCTTCGGAAACGGATTCCCGAGAGGCTTTCTTATTTCCGCCCTTCTTTCTTACGGAGTTGCCTCGACGCTAAAGTTAAAGTGGTACTCATTGGCAATTATTGGATTCTCGCCGTAAATATAGGCGTTGTATGCATACATTCCGAGCGGAGCAGTCCCTGGAATGCGATGTGTCAGATGCGCCGAACGGCTCTCGGCCCCATTCAGCGCTACCTCATAAGGTCCCAGGAGCGCGCCGGTTGGAGGATGACTGTTACCATCGGGGCGGGTGACCGTGGTCCAGTACCTGAACGTGATGGGTGAAAGTGTCTCGTTTATGACGGTTACGTCGTATCCGAGCACTCCGCCCCTGGTAATCGAGATTGCATCCGGAACGAGTAAGAGGGGGGCATCCTGATAATCATCCATGTATTCATCTGATCCGATATCGGGCAACGCCCCTACCGGCCTCGGATCGCCGTCAATGTCGTCGGCAGGGACTCCGGAAATCGAGCCTGCGTCAACACATGGCGAAGCCGGATTCAGGTGATAGTCGCCCTCCGTCCACGTCGTTCCGTTCCAATAGCCCGGCTGGACGAACAAGGGATCGATGTTGACGTTGCTTGCAGCGTCCCAATCGAGCGTGCAACCCGGGTCCACATAAATGTACGATGTGCCACCCTTGACATCGCTGTAGCTGATCGACACAGATGAGTCATAGCCGGTGGCGCCGACTGTCATCTCAGGGCCATAACTGGACCCCCAACTAGCTGTGTTGCCCCACAGGATGCAGTTCTCGATGTTCAGCATTGAAGCAAAACAAGAGATCCCGCCACCGCCGGACGCCGTGTTCGCGGTTACAGTGCAGCTTGTAAGCGTTGTTGAAGAAGGCGCAAACGAGTAGTAGAGTCCCGCTCCGTAAGTAGCCGTGTTGCCGATTATGGCGCAGTTGGCAATGTCCGGAGACCCGGAGTAAACCATAATACCCCCGCCCGAGTATGACGAGTTTTCGCTGATGGCGCACTTGCTGATACTCGGAGCAGGAGACACGGAGGAGTAGATTCCACCTCCATAGGTCGCTGAGTTACCGGTGACGACGCAGTTGGTAATTGACGGAGCGCCAGCCTCGGTAAGTATCCCTCCACCGGCTTCAGCCGAGTTGCTGCTGATGATGCAGTTGGCAATCGTCGGGGAAGCAGCCGCGCAGAAGATCGCACCGCCGTAGCCGGCAACGGAGCCACCAGTGATGGTGAACCCATCAACGAGCGAATCAGAGTCCTCGCCGCTGTGGAAATAGAACCCTCGCCCATTGCCCTGGCAATCGATTATGGTATTCGCGGGCCCGTTAGCGGAGCGGAGAGTTATCGCCTTGCCGCCGAAATCGAGGTCACGGTTATCGACACCTGTATAAGTGCCGTCGCGAACGATTATCGTATCGCCATTGATCGCGTCGTCTATGCCGAGTTGAATGGAGCAGAACGGGTCGCCAACCGTTCCTGTGCCGGGACAGGTATTGGCGGCATCCACATGAAGCTCGCGGATTTCGGGTTCAACCCCTTGGCTGTACGCCGCAGTGTCAGATTCCCCTTCTGCGCACGTCACCGTAACGGTAATGTCATAGTGCTGAACAGCGCTAGTCAGATTCGCGGGCGCAGTCCAGGCAGGAGTCTGGGCAGTCGAATTATCGAAGGAGCCACCAGCAGCGCTCCACAGATAACTCAGCGCATGGCCGCACGCGTCGTTTGCCGTTACGCTCAAGTTCACGTCGCCCGCTGATTCAACGGGATTAGGCGCCCCCGAAGGAGCGGGGGTTATCGTGACAGCGTCAACAACTCCGGGCGACACATCCTGCTGGTACGAATCGCTCGCATATTGCCCCTCGGAGCAGGTGACCGTCACGCTAATCGTATACGAAGAGGTTGTCGCGCAGGTCGGATTCACCGGCGCATGCCATACGGGGTTCTGAGCAGTTGGGTCGCTGAACGTGCCGCCGGTAGCGCTCCACAGATAGCTGAGCGCATGGCCGCAGGTATCCTCCACCGTTACACCCACGTTCACATCGCCGCCTGAGACTGCGGGATTAGGCGCCCCTGACGGGTCGGTGGTTATCGTTACGGTGTCTGCGATCGACCCGAAAACCGCCTGCTGGCACGAATCGCTCGCAGACAATCCCTCGTAGCATGACACCGTCACGCTGATAGTATATAGGGCCGTTGCGCAGGAGGCATTTGTGATCGCATGCCACACGGGGTTTCGAATGGTCGGATTAGTGAAAGAACCTCCTGTCGCGCTCCATAGATAACTGAGCGCATGGCCGCAAGTATCTTCCGCCGTCAAACTCAGGTTCACATCACCACCCGACGCCACGGGGTTGGGCGCTCCTGAAGGAGCAGAGGTTATGGATACGGTGTCAGCAATCCCCGGCAGCACATCCTGCTGATACGAACCGGTTGCATATTGCCCCTCGGAGCAGGTGACCGTCACGCCAATGGAATAAGATGCCGCAGCGCAGGTCGCATTAGTCGGCGCATGCCATACAGGGTTCTGAAGTGTTGGATCGCTGAAAGTTCCGCCCGTCGCATTCCACAGATAACTGAGCCCATGACCGCAAGTATCTTCCGCTGCCAAGCTCAAACTCACATCGCCACCGGATGCGACAGGGTCAGGCGCTCCTGAAGGACCGGAGTTTATGCTTACGGTGTCGGTAATCCCCGGCAGTACGTCTTGCTGATATGAACCGGTTGCATATTGACCCTCGGAGCAGGAGACCGTCACGCCAATGGAATAGGAGGCCGTAGCGCAGGTCGCATTAGTCGGCGCATGCCATATGGGGTTTTGAAGTGTTGGATCATTGAAAGTTCCGCCTGTCGCGCTCCACAAGTAACTCAATCCCTGACAGCAGGTTTCATCGATCGTCGCACTCAAGCTTACGTCGCCGCCTGCGGCCACAGGGTTGGGCGCTCCCGAGGGTCCGGAGGTTATCGCGATTTCCGGGATGACTGTGAAGGTCCCGTTGGCGGTAATGGACGGTATGACGTTTGCCGTTTCGTCGTACAAGGTAACACTTTCAAGGGCCAGGGGAGACGTGCATGCGCCTGGCGGGTCGTCCACCGACGCAAGCACCTCCACGAACACACCGCCACCGCTTGTGATCGGCGTTGCACGCGCTATGGAAACAGCTACACGTCCTCCATTCGGGTTAACGGCCATAGAAAATCCGGTTGTGAGCGGCGTCAACTGAGCATTGGGTGGCCGCGGGGTAAGAACGGCAGAGTCAAACGTCAGAGCTATATCAGCTCCGGCCACTCCTGTTGCGTCATCTATGTTAATCGGGATGACGACATTAGCTCCAGCAGTGGCTGATAAATCCGGCACACTGACAGAGCGTTGCGCGAGCGCACTTGCCGGCGCCATGAAAAGCAAAGCCAGGCCGAGAAATATAGTTGGGATCGCTCGTAGCGTCTTCATAATGACCGGCTCCTTTTTGGCTCAAGTCACGAAACCCATATTTCCGAGTCCGCCAACGCGATGATCCTCAGTTAACGTTCCGCGGATACGTATCCATTACATCAGCAACCCGGGACGCAGCACATGCCATAGGGATGATAATCCCGCCGGGTGTGAGAGTATTGTAAGCTAGAGAGAAACCCGATGTCAACTAAGTTGTGCGAATCAACGGCCTGTGCGCTGAATCAAGCCGTGAACAAATTGAAAGCCTCTTCGGAGAAGACTATTTCCGAGAGGCTTTTGCAATCAAAGACAGCGGAGGCGATCTCTCCGTCCGTTCGGCTGACTCTTAGTACATACCTTTCTAAATACGGTCGCGTTTACCCAAGCTTACGTAGGGGTGACCAGCGGGGCCGCCCCTACATCCGTGCTTTGCTGAGAAACGTGATAGAACTCGCGAAACGCGCCACTTAGCGGATGACCCTTATTGTAGTGACATATGTGCCCGGCAGAGGCAGGTCATGCAAGGTTGCGGGATAGTCCGGCTCAACCAGGAATATTGCATACTCTGTCGCCGTCTGATCTATGCCGCCTGTTGTGACATCTGCCACCCAACCGCCGTCACTTCCGATTGTCGTAAGGGGCCAAGCCGCATAAGGCTTGACCCACCACGTGCTTCCCACTTTGATGTAAACCACTATTCTGTAATCTGAAGGGATCACGTTGACAACCTTACCATAAAGGTTGTCGAAGGTATTGATTTCCGGAACATCCCTGAGTATGATCCTTGGCTGACCGAAGTTGTCGATTACCTGTTTCGGCGTTCGGTCATTCCTGAATAATCCCCAATGCGGCTCAACAGGATTCCAGTCCTTCCAGTTCTGGTCAAACGCCTCAAAGTACGAGAATCGAGCGGTTGTCTGCGAGAGGCACAGATAATAATCGGCTTGATTAGCTTCACTGCAATTATCACAGCCGGCGGTCGGCAGGCCGACTTCCTTGAAGAATACGTATTTATCGCCGACACCGTATGATGCGCGGGCCGCCCAAAGTTGCCGGTAAGCGTTATCGGTCCAGGCACAGGCCTCTGCAGGGTCGGTAATACCTTCCCAGTAAGCGTGGGTATTGGGGAAAAGCCAGTCGCCCAAGGTCATCAATTGTTCAGCCGTTGCGCGGGCACAGCCGTTGTAATATGTAGGCAAAGGCTCCGAGGTTGTAACCGGTTTGCCTGTGTCTATTCTCAAACTGTTTATGGCTTCGACCAACTCGGGATAAGTGTAGTCCAACCCCCAGTTGTAGGGGAGCGTCAAACCTTCATTGCCGACACAATATCCGTCAACGCAGTCCTTGGCCGCACGCGCGTTTGCCATTTCCTCAGCGCTTCTTGGATTCCATACGCCCATGATAACGCCTTCAAAGCCAAGCTGTTTGGCAATGCTCGGCACCTGCCCCAAGACATTGTCGGCGCCAAAAGTTATCACTCCTCTGAATCCGGTGTCATAGAGCAGTTTCAGATCCTGACAGATGCTGCTTTCTGATGGGTAGAGTCCAATATCAGGGTCCCAATTGCCGCTGGGAGCATAGGTTACCCAAAGCAAAGAATAGAACTTCTCATCCGGCAGACTTCCGCATGGAAAAGCAGAAATCAATTCCGCTGTCCTTCTCATGATGAGAACTGCGTCGGCTGAGTTGTTCACGTTGTCGCAGCTTGCGTCACCATGAAAGCGTTCACAGTCGTCGGCCGGGTGAGGCGGATCGCCAATGGGCAATTCGGCGGCGATTCTCAGGGCGAGGACGGCGTCGCCTGAGTTTATGTTCTCATCGCCACTGATGTCGCCTTTTGCACATTGGCAGGAAGTCCCTCCGCACGCATAGGCTTCTGCTTTGGTTCCCGCATCTAATGGAGAGAAGAAGAATGCAAGAATGGTCAAGACGAATATGAGAGATCGAAATGTCTTCTTAGGGGCTTTCATAGCTAGTCTCCTCTTCTGATCTGCCTGCCACGGGGGGCGTGCCTAACGTTTTGCTTCGCGCGCCCCCTTTCGCCTTTGCCCTTTCGCTTGGGCCTGCGGCCCTTTTCGCCTCCTGATCTAGGGCGCCTCGACGTCAAAGTTGAAGTGGTACTCATTGGCAATTATTGGATTTTCGCCGTAAATGTAAGCATTGTACGTGTACGTTCCGAGCGGAGCAGTCCCTGGAATACGATGTGTCAGATGCGCCGAGCGACTCTCGGACCCATTCAGCGTTACTTCATAAGGTCCCAAGAGCGCCCCAGATGGAGGATGAATATTCCCATCGGGTCGGGTGACCGTAGTCCAGTACCTGAACGTGATGGGTGAAAGTGTCTCGTTTATGACGGTTACGTCGTATCCGAGCACTCCGCCCCTGGTAATCGAGATTGCATCTGGAACGAGTAAGAGGGGTACATCCTGATAATCATCCATGTATTCATCTGATCCGATATCGGACGCGCCTACCGGCCTCAGATCGCCGTCAATGTCGTCGGCGGGGACTCCGGAAATCGAGCCTGCGTCAACGCATGGCGAAGCCGGATTCAGGTGATAGTCGCCCTCCGTCCACGTCGTTCCGTTCCAATAGCCCGGCTGGACGAACAAAGGATCGATGTTGACGTTGCTTGCAGCGTCCCAATCGAGCGTGCAACCCGGGTCCACATAAATGTACGATGTGCCACCCTTGACATCGCTGTAGCTGATCGAAACGGATGATTCATAGCCGGTGGCGCCGACTGTCATCTCAGGGCCATAACTGGACCCCCAACCGGCTGTGTTGCCCCATAGGATGCAGTTCTCGATGTTCAGCGTTGAGGCAAAACAAGAGATCCCGCCACCGCCGGACGCCGTGTTCGCGGTTACAGTGCAGCTTGTAAGCGTTGTTGAAGAAGGCGCGAACGAGTAATAGAGCCCCGCTCCGTAAGTCGCCGAGTTCCCGGTTATGGCACAGTTGCCTATATCGGGAGAGCTGGAGTAAACCATAATACCCCCGCCCGCATATGCCGAGTTTGCGCTGATGGTGCACTTGCTGATACTCGGAGCAGGTGCCACGGATGAGTAAATTCCGCCTCCATAGGTCGCTGAGTTACCGGTGACGACGCAGTTGGTAATTGACGGCGCGCCACCCTCGGTAAGTATCCCTCCACCGGCTTCAGCCGAGTTGTTGTTGATGATGCAGTTGGTAATCGTAGGAGAAGCCCCTGCGCAGAAGATCGCGCCGCCGTAGCCGCCGGCGACAAAGCCGTTCGCAATGGTGAACCCATCAACGAGCGAATCAGAATCCTCGCCGCTGTGGAAATACAGCCCTCGCCCGTTGCCCTGGCAATCGATTATGGTGTTTGCGGGCCCGTTAGCGGAGCGGAGAGTTATCGCCTTGCCGCCAAAATCAATGTCCTGGTTGCCGAGACCCGAGTAAACGCCGTCATGGACAATAATCGTACAACCGTCCTCCGCGTCATCAATGGCCGGCTGAATTGAACAGAACGGGTCGTTGACCGTTCCGATTCCCGGACACGTGTTGGCGGCATCTACATGAAGCTCGGTGGGACCTCCCGGCTCAATACCTTGGCTGTATGTGCCGGTGTCAGACTCAGCGGGATTCTCTGAGCACGTGACTGTCACAGTGATGTCACAGTACTGAATCGCATCTGTAGAATTCACAGGCGCTGTCCATACTGGGTTCGGTGAGGTCGGATTATCAAACGAGCCGCAGGTCGGGCTCCACTGATAATTCAGCGCATGGCCACAAGCATCGTTCGCGGTCACGCTCAGATTCACGTCGCCTCCCGAGGCCACAGGATCGGGATTCCCTGACGGACCGGAAGTGATTGTGACGGTGTCAGTCACCGCTCCGGACACCGTTTGATCAAACGAATCAAAGTCAAAGACGTTTGGGTTCTCGTAGCATCTAATAGTCACACTGATCGCACGCAAAGTGGCTGCACATGTCGGGTTTGCGGGCGCCGTCCACACAGGATTCTGGGCGGTCGGATCATTGAAAGAGCCGTCCGGCGCGCTCCAAAGGTACGCAAGCGCATGCTGACACGAATCCTCGCCAGTAACACTGCAATTGACGGTTCCGCCCGAGGCCACAGGATTGGGATTTCCTGACGGACCGGAGGTGATTGTTACGGTGTCGGTCACCGCTGCGGACACAGTTTGGTCGAAGAAATCGAAGTCAGAGACGGTTGGGTTCTCGTAGCATCTAGCGGTCACGCTGATCGTGTGCAAAGCGGCCGCACAGGTCGCGTTCACGGGGGAAGTCCACACAGGATACTGGGCCGTCGGATTATCGAAAGAGCCTCCGGTGGCGCTCCAAAGGTACGTGAGGGTGTGGTCACATGAGTCCGCGGCCGTAACACTGCAATTTACTATTCCTTCGGACGCCACTGGATTGGGCGCGCCTGAGGGTCCGGAAGTTATCGTTACTGTTTCCGGTCCCACACAGAATCTTCCGTCATCAAACTCAACGGGAAGCGCCTCAGATTCGGTTTCGAAGAGTCCTTCGGTCAGGTCCAAGGCGCTGCAATCCCCTGGTTGGCCGATAACGTGGAAGGTGATGTTAAGCAAGTCGCCTTCATCCTCCGAGAGCGCGGTTGTGCTATAGAGTGTGACACGAACCTCTCCCAAGGTCTCGAGATTCGGCGTCACCGTAAAGTCCGTGGTATATACAGTTTTTGTCACAGAAAGCGCATATATTTTGGTGGCGTCGTATAAGATGGTGAGGTTGGTGACGGCAATCACACCCGTGGCGCCGGTAACATGAACCGGCACGGCGATATCCTCGCTAGTGGGACCGGCAGGACAATCGTCGGGCAAGCTGACGACCACGGTCTGCACACCTGCTTGCACGACCGGGGCCGATTGTTCCAGAGGCGTGCCCGGATTCGAGCCGGGACATGCAGGCGGCTGCCAACTGCCGTTCACGTCTCCCATCACCATCGCAACATAATCCTCGTTCTCATGATCGGCAATGAGAGGAGTGTATGACCGATTGGCCGGCGTGAACTTCCAATGAACACCGCACGGGAACGGAAGAGACCGAAGCCCGACGGTGTATTGAGCGATCATCGAAGCATCGAGGCCCGTGATAGTGTTGCTTCCATTCACGTCGGCAGCCGTTCTCTGACACTCATTCAGGGGCCGCATTCCGACCGTGTACTGCGCTATGAAAGAAGCGTCGAGGCCCGTGATGCCACCAGTCTGGTCGCTCTTTTGTGGGGTAAATGTGTAGTTGCCCGAAATGAGATCAAGCGCTTCATAGTGTCCTGAGCAGTCGGAAGCGACAATCCTTGCGTCCGGCCCTGCCACCGCCAATTGTGCGCCCGCGAGCGGTTTGTTAGTATCAGCCGCACAGGTCTGGCCGGTTGCGAAGTACCTTACGAAGCCCGAAACATCATACACGAGCGGGATGCAAACCTCGCCATCCGTGCAGGCAACTGGGATAGGCCCTTCTTGTGTTTCAATCAGGCCGCACTGATTATCTAGTGGACAGCACTGTCCGGGAGCGGCACCCGGGTCCACAAGGAACCTAAGGACAAAAAGATCACAGGGCCCTGCGGGCAACGGATTTGTGCCATAGAGAGTGACGCGGACCTGGTGGCCCTCCTGGTTATACGTCAGATTAAACGCAGACGTACAGCTTGACGTCAATACGTCCTGAAGTTGAAGCATCGCAGGTTCCGAACACCATGAAATAGTCAGGTCAGTGACCGCCACGATGTCTTCTGCATTGTTTATAGTCACCGGCACATCAATCGTGCTTCCGGGGAGAGCTTCCAATTCCGGGATGTCTATAATCCTTTCGCCCGAGCAGACAGTGAATACGCCATTTTGGATTGTTATGGGTGTTATGGGATTCGCCGATTCATCAAACAGAGAAACATTTTGCAGAGTGAGCGGTGATGTGCTTCCGAACGCCGCTGATGGATTGACATCAAAAAGCACTTCGACCAATGCCCCGCTGCCACCTGAGATTCCACTCGCCCTGGCTGCAGAAATACACACCTGCCCCGGAGTCGAGTCGTTGTAGACTAGTGAGAAACCAGTAGTCAAAGCTATTGTCCTTACCGGCGGCTGGCAATTGGGTTCGTTGCTCAGCGTTATAATGTCGGGGTTGAATGTCAGGCATATATCAAAACCCGCTATGTCTGCCGCATCATTGATGCTGATGGGCACAACAATACAGGTGTCGCCAGGGCATCCGGTCGCGTTTCCGACACTCAAAGCTCGAGGAGGGGCTATACAGTCCCCAGTAAAATCCTGACCTGTCTGATTTGAATTCAAAGGAGTATATGTGCGACTTGGCGGGGTAAAGCTGCATCCAGTCAGACTCGGCGTAACCGTGTAGTTGCCCGGAGCCAAATTATCGAAGCTGTAAGAGCCGTTTGCCGCAGAATGCGTCGTCCTGGAAGCGGTACCGCTCAATGTGAGCGTTACCTGCGTCAAGTCACCCAAGTTCAGCGTCACCGTACCGGAAATGGAGCATACCTGTGGCGGATTCACGATAACGCTTCCGTCGTTGCAGGAGCTGGATACAGGGCTTCCCCCTACATCGAAGACCGCGCAACTCTGCAAGTCGAGCGGATACGTTTCCGGTGGCGCCGACGGACTTATACATGCAACCAACTCAACTAACGCGCCGTTGCCGGAAGGAATGGGATTTGCAGATGCCATAGAAATATTCACACACGGAGGGCTTATGTTTGATACGAGAGAGAAGCCGGCGGTGAGCGGTGTTGTTCGCACTTCAGTAGTGGTGATGATTGCGGGGTCGTAACAGACCCGGATGTCCGCCCCGGCTATCCCTTCGGCATTATCGATACTGATGGGGATAATAACATTGCAGTCCCCCGGATAACCTGAGACATCGCCGATGGTCAGTTCTCGCGAAGAATCGCATGCCGTGAAGCTTCCGTTCTGCCTGACCGACGGAATCGTATTCGCCATCTCGTCAAAGAGAGAAACACTCTGCAATGTGAGCGGAGTCGTGCACGGATTCGGAACTGCGTTGACTGTCGCCAGCACTTCCACGAACACGCCGCCGGGGGTCCCCTGCGGGATGCCGTTTGCTCGCGCCATCGAGATAATGATCTGGCCCGCACTCGGGTTGGTAACCAAAGTGAATCCGGTGGTTAGCGTCGTCACCTGAGCGGGCGGCGTCCTCAGCGCCAATATGCCGGGCTCAAACGTCAGCCTGATGTCCGCGCCCGCAATGCCGGATGGGTCATCGATATTGATGGGAATCACGATGTTTGCGCCCGCTACGCCGGACAGCGCAGGCACGCTCACCTGCCGCTGGGCGACAGCTTCGCCGGACGCCGCGACGAGAATCATCATAATGAGGCCCACTGCCAAAACCATCCACAATCTTCTCATGGTTCCTGCTCCTTTCCCGCAATTCCACGGCACGGATACATCTCCGCACCTGTTTCCCAACGCTCTTCTCAACCACGGGGAGCGCAGGGAGTCACGGGGGAGAAGGAATGATTCATTTGTGGGGTTGTTTCTTTCCCCGTGATCCCCGTGGTTTACATTATTTTTCTTCTTTGCGCTTTACGGTCAAAGAATAATTAGATAGAGGGGCTTTAGCCTCAGCAATCCATCGCACAGATGGTCGGATTCAAGCCCGCTGCTTCTCTCAGTACCAGGATAGCGTCGCCCGAGTTGTTCAGGTCATCGCAATTCACATCGCCCCGACAGCGCTCGCAATCATCGGCCGGATGTGGCGGATTTCCGATGGGCAATCCAGCGGCGATTCTCAAGGCAAGTATCGCATCGCCTGAGTTGATGTTTCCGTCGTTGTTGATGTCCCCCTTTACACCCGCACAGCCATCAGGAGCAGGCTCCAGCCACACATCGTCGATGTACCAGCCGCTACACTCGTTAGGCCAGACGGCAGTGTGATAGAAAGCCATACGCACTGCTTTGCCCGCGTATGGAGTCAGCTCAACACTTGCCTGTGACCATCCGCCCGAGTTTCCCGTGATTGTAGGTATTGGCGCGTTTATCCAGTCCGACCACGTCCCGTTCACGAGCTCGGAGAGTTGGACGACACCTTGGTCATTGGAGCTGTAGCAGAACCATTGCCACCAGCGGAACCATATCTCCTGACCTGGAATTACATCAGGAAGGCGAAGAGTCGGACTTATCAGCCGGCTGTCTGTGTCAGCTTCATAGTTACCGCCCAGCGCTGTGCCCGCACATTCTTGTCCGCTGTGGGCGGACGGAGCGCCGGCCGTCGGCGCACCGACCTCCCACTCACCGTTATCGGAACTCCAGTCAGCCCATCCGAGTTCAAAGTCTTCCGGATTGCGCATATGAGGGACACCACGCCATATCTCCACATCATCGAGGTACCAGCCGCTGCTTTCGTTAGGCCAGACTGCGCTGTGAGAAAACATTGCGCGAACCAGTTTGCCGCTATACCCGCTAAGGTCAACCATTGAGCGACTCCAGATATGGGCGCCATTGGCAAAAGCTGGCGTGAGATCGGCAGGCGTATAAGACCAACTATTTGTTTGGGTGCTGTTTATGACGTCCACTTCCCGACCGAGTGGTGTGGTAATCTGGAAGGTATATCCCTGATTCTGGTTGTAACCAGTTATATCGATCCGGTTCCATCCGGCTATCAGATTGAGCGTCGCCGGGAACTGGATGGGCGAGTCGAAACTAAAATTCAAGAAGCAGCGGGGAACGCAGTCGCCGCCTCCCTGAAGCGTTACAGTCTTCGCTTCTCTTACGTAAGCCCATATATATATCCAGAATTGGTAATCCCGGTCGCTGGTAATTGTGATCTCTCCATTGGACCCCGTAGACCAACTGAAGCCGGCAATACTTCCGGATTGCCATGCGCCCAGTGAAGTCCATGGCACCTCATAACTGTAGAAACCTACCCATCGGCCAGTTTCTTCCCAGAAATCCCCGCGCCAAGGACGCAACCATGACTCATTTGAATTGAACCTGTCATCCGCGTTGTATCGAATTACCCAAGTGTTATTGCTTTCGGCAACACTGAGTCGCACTTTTCGGGAATCGTTTCCTGAATGATTACCTGCTTGCCAAAAGCGAAGTTGAACTTCCTCCTCGCCGCTAACTGTGGGGAGTAACAATGTTGGGCTAACGAGCGTTGTGTCCGTGTCAGCCTCATAGAGCCCGGCTAGAATTGTTCCAGCACATGAGTTTCCGCTGTTCGCTTCTCCGGGACCACTCGTGGGCGCCCCAACCTCCCATTCTCCATTGCCTGCATACCATTCCTGCCAGCCATCCTCAAACGTTTCGGGAGACCTGAATTCCGGTTCCACCACAACTACGGATACGTCGTCTATGTACCAGCCGGCGCTCTCGTTTGGCCAGACGGCGCTATGGTAGAATCCCAGTCGCACTCGGCGTCCGCTCATATATGACAGGTCCGCGCTATCCGTACTCCAGACGCACGTTCCATTAGCATAGTTTGCTGATAATGTGAACCAATCTGACCATCCAGTACTTCCCATCCCGGTGTAATACTGATATTGAAGATTTCGGTAGTCGTTGTTCGCGTAGCTGCCGGCCTGCCAATAGTACAAACGGATTTCCCGCTTGCCAGTCACTTTGGGGAGTTGAATGGTTGGACTTATCAATCTACTATCTGTGTCGGACGGATAGTTTCCGTTCAGCACAGTGGCGGCGCAATTGGTTCCGCTGTGAGCCGATGACACGCAGTAAGACGGCGATCCGACTTCCCACACCCCGTTGTCCGCATGCCATCCATTCCAGCCGCTCTCAAAATCCTCGACGAACACCGTGCTAACGACAGCAGCGTTAGCCGTCGAGGGCAGCGCACCCGCGAGAACAAAAGCCAACAAGAAACATAAAGTGGAGAATCGAACATCTGTGCACTTTCTCTTAGATTCCATTTTCCCCTCCCGCCTAACTTATTGGAAGAACAGGTCCGCCGTTTATTGATATTGCCCGCAACACGTCATCCCACACGGAAATTGCTGAATCAAGCCCGCAGCGTATCTCAGAATCAGAATCGCATCGCCGGAGTTGTTATCGCAGTCACAATTCACATCACCACGACACCGCTCGCACTCATCGGCAGGCTCGCACGGATTCCCTATGCACAATTCAGCGGCGATTCTCAACGCGAGAATCGCGTCGCCTGAGTTGATGTTTCCGTCGTTGTTGATGTCGCCCTTTTGTCCGTGACAACCAATCCAAAGAGTTCCGGCCTCATGGCATGCTCGCGGTCGGATTTCATTCCCGGACTCGTCATAGAGCAGAACGTTCTGAAAGTCTATGTCTGATTGCCCACCTTGAGCCACGCCCTCATTCACATCAAACAGCGCCTCCACGAACGCCCCACTGCCGCTCTGGATCGCGTTAGCTCGCGCGAGGGAAATGCAGACCACGCCCGGAGTCGACGTGTTGTACTGGACCGAGAAACCTGCGGTCAGAGAAGTTGTGCGAATGGGAGGTTGACATGAACCGTCGTCGCTTACCGTGACGATATCCGGATCAAATGTCAAACAGAGGTCTGCGCCTGCCACTCCTCCTGCATTGTCAATCAATATGAGAACGACCACACACTTCGCGCCGGGCGCCGCGTATGTCTCCGCTGCCGTCAAGGTCTTTGTGCATGCATAGCAGGCTTCGCAAACCCACGTGCCGGTCCGCCAGTCGCTTGATCCACAGTCGTTGATGCCTCTAACCCTGTAAGCATAATCTCCATGACCGTTCAAGGAGCAGACGTTTTCATCGAAGAAAGTGTCGGCGCCGGAGTAAACAGGCGCCCACGACCCACCATCCTTGGAGCGCTCCAACTGATAGCTGGTTGCGCTCGTGGAAGCATCCCAACTCACGGTATATATGCCGTCAGAATCGCCTGTTGGGTAAGCGATGGCGGCAGGCGAGTCGGGAGGCTCGCAAACCTCGCAGGCAGTAACCACGCAATTCCCTGTGCCGGTTCTGTAAGTGCTCGGGCAGCCATTGGCGTCAATTGCTCTTACTCGATAACGATAGGCGCCGTTACCAGGGGAGGGGCAGACATCCTCCCCAAAAGAGGTGCTCGCTCCTGAGTAAACTTGCATCCACGTGGAACCGGCATCGCCCGAGCGCTCAAGCCGGTAGCTCGCGGCGGCAGCCGAAACACCCCAACTTACGATGTACTCGCCGTCAGGATCAGTAGCTGGATAGGCTATGCCGCCGGGTGCAGGCGGACCATCGACCACACAGTCCGTCGTGCCGGTCCTCCAGGCGCCACAGCCACAACTGTTGCATGCCCTGATTCTATAGCGGTAACTCCCGCAAGGAATGTTTTCGCCATAGGAAGTGCTTGGTCCGGAATAGACAGGCTCCCACGGGCCGCCATCTTTCGAGCGTTCCAACAGGTAATACGTCGCACGTGATGTAGTGGCCCAACTCACCGTGAATTGGCCGTCTGCGTCTGAAGCCGGATATGTAAGCGTCGCAGGCACTGGAGGCGAAGTATAATTGCAGTCTACCCCGGGACGCCAATCGCTTGTGCCGCATGCGTTACTTGCATTGACTCGGTATCGATACACTCCGCAGCTTACACTTTCGTTGTAAGAGGTATTCGGGCCGGAGTAAATAGGAGTCCAAGTAACTCCACCGTCGCTCGAACGCTCCAATTCATAACGAGCTACCCGTAAGGCGCTCGCCCAACTGACGGTGTATACGCCGTCGGAATCACTTGTCGGATAAGTGATGCTGGCAGGAACGGGAGGAGTGGTATAATTACACTCCGTCGGGCCGGTCCTCCAGTCGCTGCATCCACAATTGTTGCATGCTCTCACCCTGTAGCGGTAAATCCCGCAGGAAACGGTATCTGAATATGAAGCACTCGGGCCGGAGTAAATAGGAGTCCATGTTACTCCACCGTCGCTCGAACGCTCCAATTCATAGCGGGCCACCCGTAAGGCACTCCCCCAACTAGCGGTGTATACGCCGTCGGAATCGTTTGTTGGATAACTAATGCTGGCGGGCGCGGGAGGCGCAGTGTAATTGCAGTCCGTCGAGCCGGTTCTCCATTCGCCGCACCCACAACTGTTGCATGCTCTCACCCTGTAACGGTAAATCCCGCAGGAAACGGTATCTGAATATGAAGC
>JACRIR010000155.1 GCA_016215705.1 Candidatus Poribacteria bacterium
CTCGACGTCGAGCGGGCCTAGCGATACCGCGATGAGCACCGCGGCCACTCCATCGCGGGACGGCTCCAACTAACGAGACACGTCTCGAGGGGTGAAGGTCGGTGACGCAGCTCCCCTCACTTCGGTTGTCGGTCTCTTCTCATTGACACGCTTCGCCAGCTAGCCCGGATTTCTCACAAACTGTCTGCTGGCTCGACACAGTCGGACTTTTCGTCCATCAAATGCCGACTGCGAAGTCGTTTCAGCAGGATTGTACCAACTTGAAGCCTTGGGCTGTCGCGTTGCCCGTCTCTCAGGCCTTCCACTGGCTGCGCAACTCCTTTTCTTGAGTCACCTCTCCTGTCGATCTGCTCTCCAGCCCAAACATCCTCGTTGTCGGATCGCTCTCGGCCACCAGCATCAGCAACGAAGGGCTTCCTGTGCAACCAGGTTCTTGTAGATTTGCTTGAATACTCGCTGGTATGGGTATGCGCTGGAAAAACTCACCAGCACTCGCCTCACAGTTACTCGAATCAGTGCCCCGATCTTGAACAGTTTGAGCCGTATCGTGTTGCACTGCGCGTTCTTGAGTTGGGTGCCTCGAAGTCCCACCCGCCTCAACTCGTTCATCATCACGTACGCCATCGACGAGAACCATAGTCTCAGTTGGTTCGACTTCATTCTTCCCGTCGAGGTTCGGTCCGCAAACAAGTGAAGTTGTTGCTCCTTGATTCGGTTCTCCATCTCTCCGCGCGCGCAGTACTCTTTCTCGTACAATGTCTGCGCGTCCACTTCTTGCTTGCTCAACGAGGTCACTACGAAGCGCGGATTGCTTCCTTTATCGAGATACTCGGCTTTGCCTACCACTCGCCGCTCGCGGCTCCAACTGTTCAGAGTCTGATACGTAAAATCCTTAAACACTCGCGCCGGCTTTCCAGTGCTCTCGTATTCCTGTCGCGCCTGCTCCATCTCCTGGGTGATCTCAGCTTCCAATCGCTTATTCTTAGCCTTGCCAAATATGAAGTCGACTCCGTTTTGCTCGCACCAACTCATTATCACTTCCATCCCGAAGGCGCTGTCTGCTCGCAGCACGATCCGCACGCCCGGCCATCTCTGCCGTATCTGGCTGATCATCGGCCCCAACTCTTCCACCACCCCAGGCGTGTCCCCGTGATTAGCTTCCCTCAGCCGCGCGCACAACAAAAAGTCTCCGCAAAATATGTACAGCGGCAGATAGCAGTAGCCTCCATAGTAGGCGTGAAAGAATCGTCCCTCCTGATGGCCGTGTATCAGATCGTCGGTCGAGTCCAGATCCAAGATCACCCTTTCGGGCGCCTCCTGGTAGCCTTCCAAAAAGACGTCTACTAACAGCCTGGCTAGCGCCTCCTCGCTTACGGCGATCTTCTTGTAGCGCCCGTCTTCTTCTGGATTGTCTTGGCGCAACTCCATCCGATTGAGCGTGCTCTTGCCGGCCAACGGTTTCCCTTTGTCTTGCAGGCGACGCCTTGCCTCTCCTGTCGGCTCTTGCTTGCCGATGACCGCGGCCAGCAGGGGGTCCACTCGCAGCTCATCGTGATCTATCAGGTCTTCGTATCCAAGGGCTATCGCAAATATCCGCTGCTTGAGCAACTCCTGGACGCTGTGCTCGCAGTAGCGTTGGTCGCGATGGTCGATGAAACAATCAGCCAACCGTTCGATGATGCGCCTTCGCTTCTCGAGTTCGCCCAATAAGACGACTCCTGCGTCTGAGCTTATGTGTCCGCCGTCAAATTGGCCAACTACTTCGCGCTTGCCAATGGCTTGAAATCTGTACGCTTCATTCTTACACTCTGTCTGGTTCACTTGAACTCCCTTTCCTGCGCTAAGTTTTTTCATAACAACTCATACGCTCGGAAAGGGAGTTCCCATTCATCTATTTGTGAGAAATCCGGGCTAGTTCGCCGTTAGACCCTTGAAGGCGACTTCGTAAAAGATCAAGCTGGCGCGCTTGTCCTTTACCCGGAACCTGATCATAGCCGTGCTCGATCCTTTCTATGCGTTCGATCCGATTCGATCCGTGTAAGGCTGGCCGCGGCTACACGCTTGCGCCCAGATAGCTTACAATGCGTCGTAACATGAATGAAGATAGAATCCGCTCCGAGCTGATAATCCTCGTAACCGTGCCCAATCGTGACGAAGC
>JACRIR010000156.1 GCA_016215705.1 Candidatus Poribacteria bacterium
GGCCACATCCCTTCGCTTGACCACTCTTATTGGCGGGGCTATAATAAATCTGGTTCGAGAAAGTGACGACAAGGTGAAGCAATGGCGACCAAAGCCCATTTCACGCTGCCAAAGGAACAGATCGAGAGCTTCTGCAGGAAGCACCATATCCGCAAGCTCTCGCTCTTTGGTTCCGTGCTTGGCGATGATTTCCTCCTTGGCAAATCTCCTTTTTGCCGTTGATTCTCTCTTTGCGCCCTCTGCGCCTCTGCGGTGAAAAAAGGCTGTTTTGGCTTTTCCCCAAGAAAGTCTCACTCGTGTCATTCGTTCCGCGATTCGTGATATTCGTGTTCCAACTCTTCTTTTGGTTATTCTTCTGTTTCTCCCCTTTCGCTGAGGCTTCCGAAGTCCCGCGCCTCGCGGGATTTCCCCATTTCCCCCCAGAGTTCCCATCCGCGTTTATCGCCGTTCATCGGCGGTTGATGAGCAGTTTCTTGTCCCTTGTTTCTTGCTCAATCCAAAATCGGCAGATTCCAATCTCAACTCTAGCCAAACCTTCACATTTCCTTAACAATCGCGCGGTATCCTTTAGCTTGATCACAGCCTCCTCACCCCGATCACACACTATTCCAGCGAAAGGAGGTGGCGCTCGGAGAGAACCACTCAAAACAGCAGTATTGTGGAGGAAAGTCGCCGGTTCGTTTTTGACTTCTTACTTTCTCAGGAGCGCGCGACCCCACTGCGCGGAATCCGGGAAGAAACAGCATGCACAAGTCCATGCCGTCCACGAAGTCCATTCTGTCCATCTGTGTGGGGTTAATTGTGAAAGAAAGGTGAAGTGGGGAATGGTCCATAACGTCATTCTTAGCGAAGGGCCACAGGCCCAAGCGAAGAATCCCGTCAAACCCTCAAACCGGCAAACCTACTTTGAAGGAGTCACATAGAATGAAGAAGTGGATATCGTTTGTGTGTCTCGGATTACTGTTCCTTTCCGGGACCGCCTTCGCGGAGGACGAGACTGCTGAACTCCGCAGGATCATCGAGGAGCAGAATCAACGCATCTCCGATCTGATGTCTCGCATTGAGACCATCGAATCCGCCCAGGACAATCAGGCGGAATGGATCGAGCAGAAAGACAAACCGATTTGGACCGACACCATTAAGGTTAGCGGCGATTTCCGCTACCGGCATGAACTGATCGACGAAGAAGACCTCGACAACAGAAACCGGCATCGCATCCGGGCGAGAATCGGCGTGGGCGCCACACTTAGTGATGAAGTGGACCTTGGCTTTCAACTCGCTACCTCGGAAGCGAGCGGAAGGAATTCCGAGGGCGACCCTGTCTCCAACAACCAGACATTGACCAACGCATTCTCGTTCAAGGAAATCTGGCTCTCGCAGGCTTACGCCGACTATCATCCTGCCGCTGTGCCGGGTTTCCGCCTTATCGGCGGCAAAATGCCGTATCCATTCATAACCGCCGGCAAGAGCGAACTCATCTTTGACGGCGACCTGGCGCCTGAAGGCGGCGCAGTCAAGTACGCCAAAAAGTTCGACTCGATTGAGGCTCTCGCAAACCTTTACGGGTTCTGGGTGCTCGAAAGAAGCGCGGACGCCGATTCAGGCCTCCTCGGAGCCCAGGGCGCACTGAAGTACAACTTTACGGCCTTCGAAGATAAAGCGCACGTCCTCGGTGGCGTCGGCTACTTCGATTACGGCAATATCGAGGGCGAAAAACCGTTCTTCGATAAGGACGGAAAAAGCTTCGGAAACACCCTGGTGCGTGGCGTGTTTCCGGATGATTTCAACCTCTTTAACGCATTCGGTGAGGTCGGAGTCACAGTCAAGAAAATCCCGGTTTACATCTTCACTGACTTCGTGACCAACGAGGCCGTAAGCAAAGAGAACGACGGATGGCTGGTCGGCTTCGGCGTCGGCAAGACCAAAGACCCGGGCTCCTGGGAGTTCCGATACTACTACCGCGAACTCGAGAAAGACGCCGTTGTCGGTGGTTTCGCGGATTCCGATTTTGGGGGCGGTGGCACAAACAACAAAGGCCACGAGGTCAATCTCGGCTATCAACTGACGAAGAACTGGAAACTCGCGGCGTCATACTTCAATAATGACAAGAAAATCGCCGGCGGCGAGGATGAAACCGGTTACCACAGACTCCAGCTCGATGCCGAATTCAAATTCTGAAGAAGAAGGGAATCCGCAGATTTCGCTGATTTACTCGGATTCCGGGGAGAAGAAAAAAGAAAAAAAGAAGAAAGAGAAGAGGCGTTCGCAACCGCAGATGCACGCAGATACACGCGGATTTGGGGAAAGAAGAAAAGGAAATCGCGTCCACGACTGGCAATTCGGCCTTGCAGGTTCCTAATATGGTCCTAACGAAATCCTAACAATTGGATGCGATAGTAACACAGGAAAATGCGAATGGAAAAGGAGAACAATCACATGAGCAAGCGAACATTTCGGAAGGAGAGCGGCGTCCTGAAAGCGGCGGTCTGCGCAATGATAGTCGGACTACTGTGTGTCTCAACAGTCTTCGCTCTGGAAGTCGACAAGAATCTTCCCTCTTACAAGAGCGTGAGCGGCGTCTCGGGAGAAATCAAGTCCGTCGGCTCCGATACCCTCAACAATCTGATGGCTCTCTGGTCGGAAGGCTACCGTGGAATCTACCCGAATGTCAAGATTTCGGTCGAGGGCAAAGGCTCATCCACTGCTCCGCCTGCTCTCGTTGCCGGGACCTCTCAGTTCGGCCCGATGTCAAGAGAGATGAAGGCCGAAGAAATTCAGGCCTTCGAGAAGAAGTTTGGCTATAAACCCGCCCGCGTCCGCGTTGCAGTGGATGCGCTCGCCGTGTTTGTCCACAAAGACAACCCGATCAAAGGACTGACGCTCCAGGAAGTGGACGCAATATTCTCGAAAAATCGAAAGGGTGGCTTTGCAAAAGATATTCGAACATGGGGCGACCTTGGACTCACCGGCGAGTGGGCCGATAAGCCGATCTCTCTCTACGGCCGTAATTCAGCTTCGGGCACTTACGGATACTTCAAGGAAGTGGCGCTCTTCAAGGGTGACTACAAGGACACGGTCAAGGAACAGCCGGGCTCCTCAGCAGTCGTCCAGGGAGTAGCCACGGACAAGTACGCCATAGGTTACTCGGGCATCGGGTACAAAACGGCCGATGTGAGGGCTGTTCCTCTCGCGGCCAGTAAAGTCAGACGAATCGTGGAGGCCAATGCCCAAAACGCCTACAGCGGAGATTACCCGCTTTCACGCTTTCTCTATATTTACGTGAACAAGAACCCGAACGAGCCGATGGAACCGTTGCGGAAAGAGTTTATCAAGTATGTCCTCTCAAAAGATGGACAACTTACAGTAATCAAGGATGGCTTCTTTCCGGTGACCAGCCCGCTCGCGGCCCAGGACCTGAAAGCGGTAGGCATCGAATAACGGAACATTGACGGAATCGTCTGACAGAAGGGCAGACAATCTGTCCGGCAATTGAGCGTAGGGGCACGGCGCGCCGTGCCCCTACAAACTCGAAGGGTACAGGAGTGAAAGGCGCGAAAATGAAAAAGGCCAAGCGGTCGGTTCTGATTGCCGACCGAGTCGCCGACCATACAATAACCATCGGTGGCATTCTCGTAATCGTTGCTGTGCTTGCCATCATGGTATTCCTTATCCAACAAGCCCTCCCTCTTTTCAAGGCCGGGCATGTCACAAGCCGCGTCGCCTATGATCTTGACGCGGGTTCCGAGCCCGTCGCCGCCATGGCGATGGATGAACATAAGACGTTTGCTGTTGTTCTTTTGACAGACGGAAATGTGATCGCAGTTCATGCAAAGACGGGGACTAGACTCTCTTCTGCAGCGGCGGATTTCCAGGGAAAGGAAATTACGAGTTCCGCGACAACGTCGGATCGCAGCAGCATGGCATTGGGATTTTCGGATGGAACTATCCGTCTTGCGCGGATCGATTTCCCATCTGCAGTCATTCCATCGAGCGAACTTCCCGCAGGGCTTCATAAACTTGATGACCGTGACCTGACGGACGGTTCAAGTGTGTATTCAAGAGTTCCCGGCAACCAGTACCGGCATATCTCGACTGAGATCCGGATGGAAGACCCGCTTGCGGTCTCCGAATCCGGGAAACCAATCGTCGCGTTGGACTGCAATGCCGGCGGCGAAGCTGAGCGCCAGACGAGAGCATTTGTCGCGGTGGACAGCAATGGATTGGCAACGCTCAATACCGCGTACGGCAGTCTGAATCTCTTGACAGGTGAGACTCGGACCACCGTTGAACAGACTCGTCTGCCGCAAATTCCCGGGGGTGTCGAGTTACACGCAGTGGCGCTCACGCCGGCGTCCGGCATGGTTCTGATCGCCGGCAAGAATGGCGACGTGTATCGCTATAACACGTCGGATACGAACGCGCCAGTTCTGGCAGAGACGACGCGTGTCCTGCCGGAAGGAGTCGACCTCACGGTGTTCGGGTTCCTGCTTGGCGGGCAATCGCTCGTGGTCGGAGGAACGGACGGGTCGCTGAACATATTCTTCTTGCTTGACCGCGATGCGGCGAACACAACAGACGGGCGAATGCTCCTGCGTACGAGAGAGTTCGAGCGTGGCGGCTCCTCCTTCGTAAGATTTGACCCGAGCCCTCAAGGGAAAAGCTTTGCCATTGCCGAGGCAAGCGGAGCGCTTAAAGTGATTCACGGAACCAGTCAGAAGACACTGATGTCGTTCACTCCTGATTCCGGCGTCGCAGAATACCGGCGCATACTGTTAGCGCCCCGTCTCGACGGCCTGATGGCCGTTGGGTCCGACGGTCGCGCGCATTTTTGGGAGTTCTCGGTTCCACATCCTGAAACCACATTCGGCGCCCTCTTCCGAAAGGTTTGGTATGAGGGCCATCCGGAGCCGACGTTCACATGGCAGTCCTCGGCGGCCACTGACGAATATGAATCAAAGTTTTCATTGGTTCCCCTGATTTTCGGGACTATCAAGGCGGCTTTTTATTCACTCCTGTTTGCAATACCGATTGCCATCCTCGGCGCAATCTATACGTCTGAATTCGTGCATCATCGAATGCGTTCGGTCATAAAGCCTGCGATGGAAATGATGGTGTCATTGCCGTCTGTCGTGCTTGGCTTCGTTGCCGCCCTGGTGCTGGCGCCCATTGTCGAAACCTGGATCGCAGCCGTGATCCTCGCCTTCTTTGTCATACCACTGGCCCTCATCACGACGGCCTATCTGTGGCAGTTGCTGCCTCTGCGCATTGCCCTACGACTGGAGGGGGTTCCGAAATTCTGTCTGATATCCCTCACGGTGATTGCCGCCACATATGGCGCATACAGAATGGGGCCTGTGTTCGAAGACCTGTTTTTCGCGGGTGATTTCAAGTCCTGGCTCAACGGCAGCCGGGGCTCGCCGGAACCGTTCCTGTTCCTGCTATTCATGCCGGTCTCATTAATCGCCATCGGTCTTCTGGCTTCACGCCTCCGGGGTTCACGACGAGGGGACAGACCCGAAGCGCGGGTCCATACTCGTGCCGGCCGCATCCGGCCGGCGATGGTTGATATTGTCAGGTGGCTTGTCATGCTGATGGGCGCGGCATTGTGCTCGTACGGCATCTCGCGCATGCTCGGTTCTCTGGGGCTGGATGCGCGAGGCAGTTTGGTTGACACATACGTGCAGAGGAACACCCTGGTTGTAGGCTTTGCCATGGGCTTTGCCGTGATCCCCGTAATCTATACGATCGCGGAGGATGCATTGAATTCGGTTCCCGAACATCTGCGGGCCGCCAGCCTGGCATGCGGCGCGACCCGGTGGCAAACCGCCATCCACGTGGTTCTGCCCACTGCGATCAGCGGCGTGTTCTCTGCCGTCATGATCGGAATGGGCCGCGCAGTCGGAGAAACGATGATAGTCGTGATGTCCGCAGGGAATACGCCCATTATGGATATTAATGTCTTCAACGGATTACGCGCATTGTCGGCCACAATCGCAGTCGAGCTTCCCGAGGCCGTCAAGAACGGGACCCTCTACCGCATTCTTTTCCTGGCCGGGCTGGTCCTTTTCTCGATGACCTTTGTCATCAACACCGTGGCCGAATTGGTTCGAATTCGTTTCCGAAAACGCGCAATGCAACTCTGAGGACAGATGAATACAAAAGTGAGCGAAATCGACAAGAAGCCGAAACACATTGGCGGGTCTGTGCTCCCTGCGAGAGGTGAACCCTTTCTCTGGGTGATGGGCGGCACGCTGGCCATCGGCATCTCCATGATAATCGGATTTCTTGTGCTCATATTCTGGAACGGTCTTGTTACCTTTTTCCCGAAGCCAATCCACGTTCTCACCTTGAAAGACGGCTCGCTGCTTGCCGGCGAGCCGATCAGGGAGGAATACTACAAGCCAGGCAAAGAACAACTCGAAATGCTCGACGCCGCGACTAGGGAACACATCAAGCGAGCCCAGGGTTTCGCGTCCCGCACTCTCTATCACACCGGCAATTTCGACTTATACAATGAGGACTATCGCTGGGTCTCGGACTACGAGGTCGCAAAGACGACTCTGCCCGCCCATGTTTTCTTCATCGAGCGCGTCGAGTGGGGTCCCTTCATCGGGTTTCCGGAATCGCTGCGCGCGGGGAGCGAAATCATCTCTAAGGCTTCTGTCTCTTATGGACTGCTTAATGCCCAACACCACGAGGCTGTCGAACGACGCGAACAGATTCTCCGAATCGAGAGAAGTGATATCGGCAAGATAAACCGTCGAATCGAGTCCGAGCGTCTGGCGTTGCGCCGCGCCGCCTTGAAGCACGGTGAGAACAGCAATGAATACCGGAAGGTCTCGGCGAAATACGAAGAACGCATCGCGGCGCTCCAGGGAGAATACGACAAGTTGCGCAAGGAGGCAGAGTCCATCAAAGAAAGCGACTCTCAATATGAAATCACGCTGCGCGACGTAAATGGACTTGAGAAAACGCTTCCCCTGTCGCAGGTCGTGCGCCTGTATCCGGCCAACGGATTGACATCATTCCGGAAACTCGGAGTGTACGCTTCACGGTGGCTCGAATTCCTGACACGGGAACCGCGCGAAGCCAATACGGAAGGCGGGGTCATGCCTGCGATCTTCGGCACTTTCGTCATGACCGTACTTATGGCGCTTGCCGTAGCGCCGTTCGGGGTCATTGCCGCGCTGTATCTGCGCGAATATGCCCGGCAAGGACATCTTGTCTCTGCGATCCGCATTTGTGTGAACAACCTCGCCGGCGTGCCCTCGATTGTGTATGGCGTGTTCGGACTGGGCTTCTTCGCGTATATAGTCGGAGCCACAATAGATGAATTGTTCTTCCCTGAGCGGCTGCCCAATCCCACCTTCGGCACGGGCGGCGTTCTCTGGGCCTCCCTTACACTCGCGCTGCTGACGGCGCCGGTGGTCATCGTGGCGACAGAAGAAGCGCTTGCTGCCGTGCCGCAGTCGATGCGCGAAGGCTCGCTCGCATGCGGGGCCTCAAAATGGCAAACGATTCGATACGTCGTCCTGCCCAAAGCTATGCCCGGAATAATGACCGGCCTTATCCTGGCCATGGCGCGCGGCGCGGGCGAGGTGGCGCCGCTCATGCTCGTCGGAGTCGTCAAAATCGCCCCCGAACTCCCGGTCGACGGGTTCTTCCCATACATCCATCTCGAGCGCAGCTTCATGCACCTCGGATTCCATATCTACGACGTCGGATTCCAATCGCGCAATTCCGAGGCTGCCAAACCCATGGTGTTCGTGACGACTTTGCTGCTCATCACGCTCGTAGCAATAATGAATACGACGGCGATCCATATTCGTAACCGGTTGAAAAAGAAGTACTATGTCGGGCACTTCTAAGGAGCAAGCGTTCTTACTGTGTGTGGTCATTCATGAAAGAAACAGAGAAAACACAGCGCGGCAGAGCCGCAACCAAACAGCGCGCATCGGGCGCGATGAATCGCGCCCCTACAGGATTTCTTGATTCATGCGTGTAGGGGCGCAATTCAGCGCCCGCGTGATTAATATGCGTTAGGTTCGTGCAAGAAATCACGGCACGAATTCATGATTTTGGACGTGAGTAATACGGGTGGGAATGACTTTCTCTTTCGGGAGAAAGACATGACATGTTCAGCTCCTTTTGAGTTCAACCATGAACTCTAAACCATGAACCATGAACCGAGTTTCTTAGGAGGTACGGCCCGCATGGTTGACTCTCGCGTCACATACACGGAGTCGTTAGAAACGATCAATTATCCCAAACATGGCGGCAGGGGAGTGGTGATCGAGATCAAAGACTTCTCGCTGTGGTACGGTCACCAACAAGCGCTGTTCAATAACACGTTGAGCATCGAGCGGGGTCTTGTGACCGCCCTCATAGGACCTTCGGGATGCGGAAAATCCACGCTTATTCGCTCGCTCAACCGGATGAATGACCTGATTGACGGCCTTCGGACGCAGGGACAAATCCATTTCAGCGACGAAAACATATACAATCCGAACGTCGATGTTATCGGCCTGCGGAAACGCATGGGGATGGTGTTTCAAAAACCGAATCCGTTCCCCATGACGATATCGGAAAACGTAACGTACCCATTGAAAGTTGATGGTATCCGCGACCGCCGGCTCCTCGACGAGACCGCGGAGAAAGCCCTAAGGGCGGCTGCGCTATGGGATGAAGTCAAAGAAAGGCTCCACGCCAATGCGCTCGGTCTTTCCGGCGGGCAACAACAGCGCCTCTGCATTGCGCGGGCTATTGCGGGCGATCCCGAAGTGTTGCTGATGGACGAGCCTTGTTCGGCGCTGGACCCGCTCGCCACCGCTAAAATCGAAGATTTGATTTACCAACTGCGCGGTCAATATACTATCATTATCGTGACACACAATATGCAGCAAGCCGCCCGCGTTTCCGACAACACCGCCTTCATGTATCTCGGCAAGCTCATCGAGTACGGAGATACACGCACAATATTCACAAATCCCAAACATGGCAGAACTCAGGACTACGTTACCGGAAGATTCGGATAGCTAATTCGGGGACACGATGCCGCATCGTGTCCCCGAATTAGCGGCCCGTCCTTGCCGCATCGTGTCCCAGAATAAGCGTTCATAATGACGAGTGGCCGCTCCGCCACCGAACAATTTCAGAAAGGGAATCTCTTACAATGGTCCTTCACCTGCAAAAAGAGATCGAGACACTGAAGAAGCACCTGCTCTATCTGGCCGCCGTCGTCGAGGAAAACGTGCGTAAAGCCGTCAAGAGTATCGAGCAGAGAGACAAAACCCTGGCTGAAAAAGTCATCGAGGTGGACCTCGAAATCGATCGGAGGGAAGTTTGGATCGAAGAGGATTGTCTCAAGATACTCGCTCTCCATCAACCGGTCGCAATTGATCTCAGGTTCATAGCAGCGGCTCTCAAGCTGAACAATGACCTCGAACGGATTGGAGACCTCGCCGTCAATATTGCGGAACGCGCAATCTATTTGTCAATTACCGAGAAAGTGGAGACTTCATTCGACTACCACCCGATGACCCGGAAAACGGAATCCATGCTGAGAAGAAGCCTCGATGCGCTCGTAAACCTGGATGCGGACCTTGCTCGTGAAGTGTGCCGATCCGACGACGAAGTGGACGCGCTTGAAACCGAGATTGTCAACCAGGTTCAGGAGGCGATAAAGAAAAACCCGGAGCAGGTGGATCGGTTGCTACATTACATGTTCGTGGCGCGGCATCTCGAAAGAATAGCCGACCACGCCACCAACATCGCCGAAGATGTCATCTATATGGTTACGGGGGAAATTATCCGCCACAGGACTAAAATTCACGACATACAGTCGCGAAGTGACGACGCAAATGAAACCTGACTCTTTCATTCTGTTCCGTCGAGCGCGTCTCGCACGGCCAAAAGCAGCGTGTCAACCTGATATGGCTTCTGAACGAATCCCATCGCTCCGCTGTCAAGGATTTCCCTTGCCTTCCCATTCTGACTGTAACCGGTCGACAAGAGCACTTTGGCGTTAGGGTTGAGTCCTCGCACCTTGAAGAACGTCTCGCGTCCGCCCATCTTCGGCATGATCATGTCTACGATCACCAAATCTATTTCGCCCATGCGTTTTCCATAGAGATCAGCGCCTTCCGCTCCGTTTTCTGCAACTATGACGCGATAGCCGTGGCTCTCAAGAACGTCTCTTGCAAGCGAACGCAACGGCTCCTCATCATCGATAACAAGGATTAACTCATTCCCCTCAAGCGGCGCCCGGCGTTTCAGCGATTTCCCCGTCTCGGGTTTTCCGTTTGCCGGCAAGTAAATCCTGAATGCCGCGCCTTCGCCGGGCTCACTGTAAACGTGCACGATGCCGCCATGGTTCTTCACTACTCCATACACCATTGATAGCCCGAGTCCGGTGCCTTTTCCCTCTTCTTTTGTAGTGAAGAAGGGCTCGAATATTCTTTGCATCGTCGCTTTGTCCATGCCCACACCCGTATCCGAGACCGACAACGCCACATAGGGCCCCGGTTTGGCCTCCAAATGGGCTTTGGTGTACTCGTCCGTGAGCCTCACAAGTTCCGTCTCGACAAGCAACTTGCCTCCATCAGGCATGGCATCGCGAGCATTCACGCAGAGATTCAGTATTACTTGCGCGATTTGGGTTGTGTCGCCTTCGACCGTCGGAATCAAGGGACCCAGTCGTTGCTCGATCTCGATCGATTTATCAAATGTCCTTGTCATGATTCCCAAAGTCTCGATTACAATATCATTGATGTTGATGGGTTTCATCTCGTACTTGCCGCCGCGGGCAAACGCGAGAAGTTGGCCGGTGAGATCAGCCGCTCTCGTGGCGCTTCGCTCAATGGTGCTGATGTAATTATAGAAGGGGTGACTCTCGGAAATCTTGGTTCTCATCAAGGATGAATATCCCAGGATTGCTCCGAGAAGATTGTTGAAATCATGAGCAACCCCCCCAGCCAACGTTCCAATGCTCTCCATCTTCTGGGCCTGCACAAGCTGTTGTTGAAGCATCTTGCGCTCGGCGATGTCGCGCTCCAATTGCTCATTCATCCTTGCCAATTCCGCCGTGCGCTCCTCAACCTTCGTCTCCAGTTCGCCATAGGCGCCAACAAGCTGTTTCTCTGCCCGCCACTTCGCGCTCAAGGCCACGGCAAATTGACGGAGCTCGGCAGGCTGGAAAGGTTTCTGGACATAAAGCAACTTGTCGGACGGCGGGACTCGTTGTGCGATTTCTGCAGGGTCGATATCCGAATAGGCCGTTACGATTACGACCTGGGCGTCCGGATCAAGCGCCCGGATATTCTCGGCAGTCCATACGCCGTCAGGTCCCGGAGGCATACGCACATCCAGAAAAATCACGGAAAACGGGTCTTTTTCTTGAAGCGCCTCGCGAACTATCTCCACCGCTGCGTCGCCTTGAGGACAGAGCTTCAGATCGAACTTTGGAACCGCCGACGCGCGGGGCGCGTTGCTAAAAAGTCGAGCCTCCAGATCATCGAGTCCGGATTGCGAAATCGATTCTTCCTCTTCCGGACATAACACGTCCTGGTAGAATCCGAGAAGGAGAGGCTCGTCATCAACGACAAGAATCCGGAAGCGATCTGGTCGATGTTCGTTCATAGGTTTTGTTCCGATTCGTTCTCCAGGCTCTCTACTGTTTCATGGGAATCAAAATGTGCAGGCAAGCGCCACGGCCGATTCCATCGCTTTGAGCATAAATTCTGCCGTTCATTGCCGCAACCGTGTTGGCGCACCAGTGCAAGCCGATTCCGGAAGATGCCCCGGGCTTGGTCGAGAAACCACGCTCGAAAATCCTCTCGAGGTCGCCCGGCCTGATTCCTTCGCCATTATCTTCGACGCGAACGTGGCAAACGGATGCGCCGTTTGTTTGCTCAACGTCAGACCTTACGACTATTGAGCCGTTCGATACATTTGCCCTGTGTATCGACTCCGCTGCGTTGGTAAAAAGGTTGCTGAAAACCTGCAAAAGCGAAGTTCTCTGCGCCATCACCGGGCCGACGGTTGCCAGGGTCGGATGCAACTTAATGAGTCCGCCGTTGAGCAATTCAGCGGGAATCATGTGGATTGCTTCACGCGCCGTATCCGCGACGTTCAGCGGCAGGAGGACTTTCTCCGTTCTACTGAACTTTTCCTGATCTGCGAGAATCTCCTCGATTCTCGCCGCCTGATGCGAAGTCTCCTGAACCTTCGTGATCGCTTCCTTGACCGAGGCCAGAAGACGTTTGGTCCCAAGCGTCAGAAACTCGTTCAAGTCCTTTCTGCGATCTCCCGGCGTGTTCGTATCCGTGAGTTCTTTCTGCGCCATTTCAATTTTGTCCGGGGAAGTATTCTTCAAAACCCGCGAGATGCCGTCGAGGCTTCCCATTATGGGGCTGAGCGAATTCCGGATGTTGTGCAGAACTCCCGCCGCCACTTCCGCCATCCCTGAATAGTACGACTGATCCAGTAACTTCTGTCGCGTCTCAGACAGCCGTTGCACCATTCCGTCAAACTCCCGCGCCAACGTTCCGAGTTCGTCTTTGCGCGCGCTGGAAATACGCGCAGATAGATCGCTGCTCTTGCCTATCGCTATGGCATGATTCGTAAGCTTCTCAATCGGACTTATGACCGCTTTCCCAAGCAGAGCAAGCATCACAGAGAGCATGATCAGACCAATGGCCAGCGCCGAGAGCGTCGCATATCGCGTCGTCGCCGTTCCCCTTGCCGCTATGTTCCTGGGGATATCCGCGCGCAAGAGAAGGGCCGGCGTTTCGTTGATGTCCGGAAATGTTGTGCGTATCTGGAGAGACTTCTCATCGAGATAATTTATCGCGACAGGATTCCTCCCAGTGAGGTGGGTCAGGAAAACTCTTTCGGGCAAGGGCATGGGTTCGTTTCGCAGAGGCCATAATTCAAGTGTGACTCGAGTCTGTAACGAAAGGGTTTTGACAAAATCGCGGTCCAGCAGGCGTCCCATCATGATCGAGCCACGAATCGGGCCTTCGTCATTGCTCGTGACAATCGGTCTCGACGCTATCATCATTGGCCCCGCCTCGGTCATGAGAATCCCCTCAACCGAGTCGTCAATCGACTCATGTTTCAGCAGGGTGTGGCCGGGTGGAAAAGAATCAGTAGGGAAATCCCAAATCTGCATCGGTTCTTCTGTTTCCGGATTCAGAATTTTTCCCCATACGACCTCGCCCTTCATATTGCATATGTAAATCAGGTTGAGTTTATTGATCGAAAAGGCCGTAGGCACGAGGTTGGCCTCGATGTAAGCCTGATTCCGGTCTTCAACAAACTTGTAGGTGTCATCCCATGCGGACCAGTCATGCACGAAGGCATCGAGATGTTGAATCTCTTTGCGAAGCGCTTCCACGCAGCGCTGCATATCTTTTCCCGCTTCATCCTTTTCAAGCTCCAGGAAACTGGGGTAAATGACAAGTCGCTGAATTCCGTAATCCAGGCCGATATAGAGTGTCATTATCACCAACAGAATCAGCAGAATTTTCTTTCGGAGCGACATCCAAATAACCTCTTCACCGGATTCGTTGCCTGGACCCATCCACCTATTCAGAAATAATAGCTCAAACTGAAACTGGCATAGAATTCATTCTCTTCGTTCACGGTATCTTCATACGACCACTGGTAATTGACGACAGGCGTAAATGCGAACCCCTTGCACTCGAACGTGGTCGAAACGCCGAGGGTCGAGTGGCTCCAACCCGCCGCCGTGCCGAATACCCCGTCATTGTATGTGATATCCCAGCACAGACAAATCGCCTGCTCTTCCTGTTGCTTCAACAGCGGCGAAACGGGAATGTCGTAGGCGAGTCCGAAAGTGTGAATCCACCCTTTGTCAACGCTCGAGTCATGGTGCATTCCCTGCCACTCAAAGTCGCCTTCGTAATAGGGGGCGAGGCTGGATGGCCCGAGCGGAAACGCATTCGGCAGCGATACCCCCAGTGCGAGTTCCTGGCCGTCAGCTATTTCGTCCCCACCGGCAACACTGTCGGAATGTGGGAAGTCAAAGTACGTGTATGTCAATGACAAATCCAACGCACATCTTTTCTCCTCGAAGAGGCTAGGCTGGTAGCACAGGAAGTAATCCAGTTCATCTTGCGCCGTAAAACCGCGCGTATCCGCCCAGGAACCCCACACTCCAAGGGAGAAATCACTATAACTGAGCGTTATACTCGGCTGCCAGGCTCCGTTGTCGTCGAGCAGATCGAAACCCTTCCAGATGTATTTCGTTACGTAAGTGGCGTCAACGGTGATGCCAATCTCCTGTTCACCCACATCCACGGCCCGGGCGTTGACAGACGCCGTCAATATAATGAGAGTCGAGGCAAGAACCATAAGACCGCGCAAAGGACTCATACCATTCCTTCTCGAATAACTCATACGGCCCGGCCTTTCTCTTTTCCTCAAGGAGATTAGTATTCGCCGAAATGCAACATGAATGACTCTCGCGACGACTCTCGAGGAAAACGTCGATGTTGCCGTTTTCGGGCGAGAGCAGTGTAGGGGCGCAATCAGCGCGATCCATGTCGCACACCCGTCATTCGGTTTTGTGAAATTGCCGCAACACGACTATGCCAAAGCAAACACCGTGCCAGCCTGACAATGTGTTTCAACGGCTGGCTTGGATTCTGTAACCGACTTATTTGCAAAGGCATAGCTATGTCGTAGTCGCATCCATGCTCGGATGGTCTCATAACCTGTGGGTGTACGTATTCTGTTTATCCCTGTTCCTAATTCGCATATTGCCTACTGCCAATATCAGGGATTCACCGTTCGGACTTTGGACTCTACACCTGTCAGATTTGACTGTCCATATCAAGGAACATGTATAATCTAGCCGGCAGGATCAACTACTGAAAATAGGAGAAAAGGGAATGCCGCCAAAGATAGCCATAATCGGGGGTGGGAGCTACAATTGGGCGCCCACGATAGTAAATGACATTCTGCACACACCCGCCCTGGACGGGAGCCATATCGTTCTCGAAGACCTTGCGCCTGAGCCCCTCATGGCGATTCATTCCCTCGGCCAAAGAATGATCGCCGAGAAGAAATCCAACTGCAGGCTCAAGGCGACAACCGACGAGGCCGAAGCGCTTGACGGCGCCGACTTCGTAGTCGTGACCATTTCCACCGGCGGATTCGCTACGATGGAGAAGGATCTCGAAATTCCGCGCAAATACGGAGTGAACCAGACTGTGGGGGACACCGTCGGCCCGGGCGGCCTGGCGCGCGCGCTCAGGAGCATTCCTGTTCTCGTGGGCATCGCTCAAAACATGGAAAGACTTTGTCCACGGGCGTGGCTCATCAATATAACCAACCCGATGGCGACGTTGTGTTTGGCAATTACCCAGGCGACGCGCGTGAGAACAATCGGCCTCTGCCACGAGCTCCAGGGGGTCCTTTATATCATCCGAAGCATGCTGAAGCTGTCCGAAGACACTGCCCTCGAGTTCGATGTCGCAGGCATCAACCATTTCATATGGCTCTTGAGCCTCAAGGTCGCCGGGAGGGACGGTTTCGATATGCTGCGGGAATGGATGAAGACGCCCACGTCCTTCGAGGTGCAGGACGAAGACATCAAGAGGATGTTCACGCCTTCAATGATCGATACGGCCAAACTTAAACTCGAGCTTTTTGAAAAGCACGGGCGCCTCCCCGCCGCCGGCGACAGACACATAGCCGAGTTCTTTGACTGTTATCTTAAAGACATGGAAGGGGCCGGTCGAAAATATGGAGTCGTGGCGACTTCGATTAGCGAGCGAAGAGATGGCTGGTTTGCGGCGGCACGGGCCTATGTGCATGGCATGCTCGAAGACACGTTTCCGCTTCCAGCCAGAAAATCGAGCGAGGCGATATCAGATGTTTTGGCGTCCCTGTTTGCCGGGACACCACTCACGGAGATTGTGAACCTTCCCAACAAGGGTCAGATAACGAACTTGTCTCAAGGGGCAGTGGTCGAAACGCTTGGGAGAATTTCACGCAACGGAGTCGAAGTAATCAGACCGATGGAACTGCCGCGCGAAATCCAGAGTCTCGTCCAGCCGCACGCAGAAAACCAGTTCCTTGTCGTCAAGGCGGCCCTTGAGGGCGACCGTTCGGCTGCTCGCGACGCGCTCCGGCGCGACCCCCTCAGCCGGAACTGCTCTGATCCCGACCGGATGCTCGACGAGCTGCTATCAGCTCACGCGAAATATCTTCCGGCATTCAAGTGAGCGCCTCACCGCTGTCCAAAACAAGAAGCCTTAACCGCGGAGGGAAACTAAGAGAAACCAATGCTCTCCGTACTACTCATTCTCAAAGTCACTAGTTCTTGTCGTGATTTCTTGCGCGAAACTCACGCATACAAATCACAAGGATGCAATGAATTGCGCTCCTACAGCCATGAATGAAGAAAATCGGGGACATGATGTCGCATCGTGTCCCCGATTTTCTGAGGCGCGATTCATAGCGCCCGATATGCGCTGTTTGGCTGCGGCTATGCCGAGCTGCAGTACTCACATATATTAGTTAAGATTTGGCGCTTTTCCGTGTTGCCCTTTTTCGACGCGCTACCGTGGTGAACCCCAGTCTTTCGAAGAATCTCTCATGGAATGAGCCGACACCCGTTTGAAGACAAAGCGTGCGATCTCCCGCTGCCTGCGCGTCGTCGATTGCTCGCAGCATGAGCGTGGTGGCCACTCCTTGTCTCCGCGACGATTGCGCGACGGCGAGGTTATAGAGTCCTGCCACGCCCCCCTGCGAGAAAAGATAGAGAGAGCCAACCGGCTCCGAGCCGAGAAACGCAAGATAGAGCGAGGCTCCTTTGTGCTCGAGCGCCCGGGGAATCGTATGCCGAAAGATGGACACCAGTGTAGCGACCATGTCAGGCGGAGCGTTATACGCCTTCACTATGATTGTAGAAAAGGAATCCAGAAACCGCTCGCTCAGTTTTTCCACTTTGACGGCGGGGTTTCTCCTGAGCAGAGTGGATGCCCGCGTCAGCAGCATCTCAGAGGCATAATCCTCCGTCAAGTCAAAGCCTTTCCGATTTAGTAGCGCCTCTGTCTCAGGAGGGATAGGGAGGAAAATATCCATCCGGAACGGAAGCTGCGGCGTGAGGAAGTCTCTTGTCATCTCTTCGAGCGACTCGGCGGTGAGGTTTGCGGCATCCAGCACATACGCGCGATTGAACCTCATGTCCGGCAAGTCGTCGCATATAAGCGAAACCGCAAAACGGTGATCGACAAGACGGCCATTTGCGAACACGGCCAAAGCGCGCGCCTCATTCAGCACAAGCTCTCTCATTGGCGCCGCCATATTTTCTCCTAGTCAAGACACCATACCCGGAAGATATAGACAGAGCCGCAACGCAGGGTCTGTCCCCATCTTCTCGCAATCAGGTCAACATATCCGAATTCCTGCTACTGCCTTCCGCCTTGAAATAAGCGGACCTGGTTCTTCCCCATCTTTTTTGCCTCGTACAAAGCGTTGTCTGCGCTCTTCATGAGATCGTTCATTGTCTCAGCATGATCCGGGTATCCGGCTATGCCGATGCTGACGGTCACCGAAAAGCATTTTCCCTCGGCCTCGAATACCAGCGTCTCGATCTTTCTCCGCAACCTCTCGGCGGGCCGCCGTGCGTTTTCGGGACTGGTCTCCGGCATGAGAACGACAAACTCCTCACCGCCGTACCGGGCCGGGAAATCCTCATAGCGAATGACCTCCATAACCGTGCGGCCGAGCGCTTCGAGAACCCTGTCTCCAACGGGATGCCCGTATGTATCGTTTACCGATTTGAAGTCGTCTATGTCCGCCATCATGAGAGAGAAAGGACGGTGGTAACGCTGCGACCTGTGGAAGACTTCGTTATATTGCTGGAGGAAATGATCGCGAGAGGAAAGCCCCGTGAGAGCGTCGGTGGTCGCCATTCGGTAAATCTTGTTTTCGTATTCTATCTCAACGATGTCACGTATCGCATACTTGAAGAGCGTATATCCGATGTGAATCTTGTCGCCGTCGGCCAGCATGGCTTCCGTGATTCTCCGCTCGTTTAGAAAAGTGCCGTTGGTGCTGTCGAGGTCGATAACGCTGAAATGGGGGCCCGCTTGCGCATGCGGGTCACCGGATATCTTCGCATGTCTTCTGGACGCGCGGGAATCGTTCAACCGGATCGCGCAGTCCTCGTCACGTCCAATCAAAGTGTCACCCTTTGAAAGGAAGTATTGGCGGCCTATGTCGCGTCCCGCCACGATTATTACACTCGGACGCTTCTCATCGGGGCTCCTGGCAGGCTGAATGAAATCTGTGATTGTTTTTCTTTCACTCATGATAGTCTTCTTCTTGCGGGCGTTTTGCGTCCGTTCTCGCGACTTGATCCTGGAAACGGTTACAGCGATAGAATTATTCTATCGTCTGCAAGCTTAATTTGCAACATGAGATTTCGACGGCCAGTTTGCCCGTTACGAGTCACCCGCCATGCTCATGGCGTCGTTATGCGAGAAAGAAACAAGAAAAACATGATGCATTTGCAGAGCCGGATTCTGTGTCACGGGGCGTGTTCGTATGCGCCTGCTTCCCCTGAATGACAACAAAAAGGTGGGATTGATGCTTTCTGGAGATCACGCCTCGGAATTCAGTCCCTCAATAGTTGGGCGGCGTTGTGACGCATATTCCCTTGGCGGGCGTCCTTCCGACGTTCTCATATCTGTGTGGAATGCCGGAATTGAAGTAAATCGAATCGCCCTTCTTGAGTAAGTACTTCTCTCCTGCGACCGTAACTTCCACCTCGCCCTCGAGCACAATCGCCCATTCCTGGCCGGCGCGTTCGCTATTCCTTTCACTCGAATGTGAGCCCGGCTTGCCGCTGTACATGATCGGGAGCATCGTGCTGTTACTGGGATAGGGCGCCAATATCTCCAACTCGAAATTCCCGTCTTCCACCTTGAATTTCTGCCGGCTTGCTTTTCGGTAGACTATCGTGCTGTCCGGAGCAGACGCGAAGATATCATAAAGGGTCAGATTGAGGGCCGCTGCGATCCGCGAAAGTGAATCGATCGAGGGCGACACATTGTTATTTTCGATTCTGGATATGAGCGCTTTGGAATATCCGCATTTCGCGGCAACGTCATCGAGAGTCAACCCCTTCTCAAGGCGCGCTTTTTTCAGAGCGCCACCGAGCTTAACCATTTGCAGCCCTCCTAAGCAAACTCAATTCTACCACTAAATGCAGAAAAGTCAACTAAATGCAGAAAAGTCAACCCATGAACGCGCTATGGCCCTTACCTCAAAAGCGCGGCCGAAAACGGATAATTTCAATCTTGCCTGTGTCGCTGAGAAAAAGAGTAACCAGCAGGCTCAAGACACTGTAAATGAGCGCCGCCCCGAGAGCCGTCCAGAAACTGGATATCTCAAACCCCTTCACCATCCCCGAAGTGATCCACAGCATGAGAGCGTTTATCACAAATATGAACATGCCAACGGTCAGAATCGTCAGGGGAAGCGTGATCAAAATCAGGATCGGTCGGAGAAACGCATTGAGCACGCCGAAAACCATTCCCGCAAAAATAAGCGAGAGAACCCCTTTTATCTGGATGCCCGGAAACATCCACGCGACTCCTGCCAGAATCAAGATGTTGATAAAGAAACGCGCCGCAAAACCCCGCATGCCCTATCCTCCTCCTTCCCGCTCGATTGGATTGGTCATATATACTATTATATACAAAACAGAGTAATGATTTCCATACCGTAAGCAAGATTCTCCGGCGGTCGCACATATTCTGTGGACGGAAATGGGGAATCCTGTATAATGAGATTATCTTATAACCTTTGGGAGAAAGGAAAAGAAGAATGGATGCTGACTCATTGGAAATCCTGAGTTCGGTGCGGCGAACAGAAATCAAGTCGAAAGCCGTCTTTTCAGACGGCTTCTACCACGAAATCGGCCCAGCTTTTCTCGGAGGGTCCGAGGCTGTCCCCGATCCCCACTTCAACCGCATTTCAATCCTTCAATCAGGAAAGCTCGACAAGTCGCTGCTGGACGAATGTATAAAACGAATGGTGGAAGGGAATCGTGTTTTTATCGATCTGCCGTTTCCTGTTTCAGACGAAGATCGCCGGTTGCTTCGAGAGAACGGCTACCACATGACCGGAGAATCTCGCTCGAGCATGGCGCTCACAGGCGCAGACAGCGCGCCGGCCGGAGGCGAGCTCGATATCTCGTTGGCCGAGAACCAGTCGCTCGACGTGTTCCTCGAGCTTTTCCTCAGAGGGTTCCAAACGCCGGAAGACCTGATTCCTTTCGCTAGAGACATGTTTCATGGTCTGGTCCCCCGGAATTGCGGGCCCGCGAATTCACGCCTCTACCTCGGTAGTCAGGGAACCGAGCCGGCCGCAACGCTTTATCTTTTCTATGAGGCAACCGAGGGGGGCATTAACATGGTATCCACAAGAGAAGACATGCGGCGGAAGGGGTTTGCAACCACAATGCTCCGGCGCGCTATCGCCGACGCGCGTGCGATGGGAGTTCGCATCCTCGGGCTGGAAACAAGGTGGAACAGCGCACCTGAACGCCTTTATTCAAAACTCGGGTTTAGCACTATCGCTCGCCACGAGGTGTTCACGAACACCCCCGATCTGAAATACGGTTTGTAACGGCGCCTGGCTCCGCGTCCTCGTCATGGAGAGGCAAAAGGGTGATGGCAAAGGCGGGAACCTGACTTCACTCTCCCGACACTTCAGCCACTTCGCACTTTGTTGACAAATGTGATAGAATTCTGCGAATGGTTTCCCGGGAACTATTCCCGAGGAAATCTTCTGAGATCATTACCCGCTGCGGCGGGTTGTTTGGGGAAGAACAGGAGAGGTGCATGATGGAAAAACCATGGTTTCGACACTACGATTACTACGTGCCTTCGACGATCCGGTATCCGAAAATTTCCGCTCACTTCATGCTCGACCTGGCGGCGGCCAAGTATAAGGACGCCCAGGCGACGGATTTCTACGGCGCCGGCCTTACTTATCGCGAGCTCAAGGCGCAAGTGAACAAACTCGCTTATGCGCTCACCGAGTTCGGCATTCGCAAAGGCGACCGTGTGGGCCTGATGCTGCCCAATTGTCCCCAGATCATTATCGCGTATTACGCTGTGCTCAAGATCGGCGCAATCGTCGTGAATGTGAATCCGCTTTATACGGAGCGCGAGCTCGAGCACCAGGTGAACGACAGCGGCTCCGAGACGATGTTTTGTCTGAACATGCACGTCGAGAAAGTCAGGAAGATAAGAGATGCCACTCCCCTCAAGCGAATCATAGTGTCGCGGATAAGTGATTACATGATACCAGAGGTGAGAGACGCGGCAGGTCCCTACGAACTTCTGAGCGGTGAATTCGGATTCCTCGATCTGCTCAAGAGCGCGGGCGACAAGCTTCCGCCCGTCGTAGAAATCGGCATCGATGAGCCGGCAGTCCTTCAATACACCGGTGGCACTACGGGCCTAAGCAAAGGGGCCACCCTTTCGCACATGAATATCGTGGCAAACACGGTCCAAACATCTCTCTGGGCGAAGGACATAATGCCCCAGGATCAGCAGGTGTATCTCATCGTCATCCCCATTTTCCATTCATACGGCATGACGTGCGGCATGAATACGGGTATCTTCAACGGTGCAAAAATGATTTTGATCCCTCGCTTTGACATCGACGACCTGCTGAATTCGTTTCAGACTCACGACGTGACATATTTCCCGGGCGTGCCCACGCTTTTCACCGCGATTCTGAACAATCCGCGTACAGCAGAGGTGGGCCTCCACCGGGTGGCTCTCTTCAATTCCGGCTCTGCGCCTCTTCCCATCGAAACAATAAACGGCATTTCCGCCCTCGGAATTTCCATGACGGAGGGATACGGCTTAAGTGAGGCCTCGCCCGTCACTCACTCGACGCCCATCCTGGGTGTCAGAAAGCCCGGAAGCATCGGGATACCTTTCCCTGACACCGACTCCAAGATTGTCGACCCCGATGACTGGAAGAAAGAACTGCCGGTGGGGAAGGAGGGCGAACTTATTATCAAAGGACCGCAGGTCATGCTCGGCTACTGGAACAAACCGGCGGAGACTGCGAACCAATTGAGAGATGGATGGCTGCTCACAGGCGACATCGGCCGCATGGACGAAGACGGTTACTTCTATATTGTGGATAGGAAGAAAGACCTAATAATCGCCGGAGGATACAATATTTATCCGCGAGAGGTGGATGAGGTTCTCTACGCGCATCCCAAAGTGCTCGAGGCCGCAACCATAGGCATTCCTCACGAGTATCGCGGCGAGACCGTCAAGGCCTTTGTTGTGCTCCGACCTGGTGAAACGGCAACCGCCGAAGAAATAACGGAATTTTGCAAGAAAAATCTGGCCGCGTACAAGATTCCCAAAATAATTGAGTTCCGCAGTGAATTGCCGAAGACCGCCGTCGGCAAGATTCTCCGCAAAGAGCTTAGGGCCGAAGAACTGAGCAAGGCGAAAAAGGCAAATAAGTAGCGCCGGACCGAATCCGGGCGCAAGTTTCCGGAATCCTCCATATCGGTGTTGCAGGGGCGCGCGGCCGCGCGCCCCTGCAAATCTCCGTCCATTAGGGAATTTATTCCCTGACCTCTTTCCCCTTTTGTCCTCAATCTTTTGCAGGCGAACCAGTTTCATGATAAAGTCTACTAAAGAAAATGCAATGGCGCTCCTGCATGTTTGCGCGCCCGGCCGGAAGAGGGAGAGGCGAGCCTTCTTTTCGCTTTTGGACGTCGAATGACTTGGTAAGCGCGAATTCGTTCGCACGTTCACAACAAGAGGACATCGGAATGGCCACGAAGAATCCGACGCATATATCGGCCCTCCTTACCGATCTCTACGAACTAACAATGGCGGCAAGCTATTTCAACGAGAAGATGTTTGCCCCGGCCACATTCAGCCTCTTCATTCGAAAGTATCCCAAGGATTGGGGCTATTTCATAAACGCCGGACTCGAGGACGTCCTCACCTATCTCGAGAGGTTCCGTTTTACAAAAGATGAAGTCGTCTACCTGAGAACGCTAGGGTTGTTTTCGAGTGAGTTCCTCGATTATCTGGCCGCCATCAGATTCACGGGTGATGTCCGCGCCATGAAAGAAGGAGATATTTTCTTCGTAGATGAACCGTTGCTTGAAGTTACCGCTCCTTTAATCGAAGCGCAACTCGTCGAGACATATATCATCAACGCCGTTCACCTGCAATCGCTCATCTGCACAAAAGCTTCTCGATCGGTTATGGCCGCCCGCGGAAAGTCGCTAATCGATTTTTCGCTCCGCCGGACACATGGCCCGGATGCGGGCCTGAAAGCGGCCCGCTCCAGTTTCATAGCGGGGTTCCAGGCTACCAGCAATGTGCTCGCAGGGCAGCTCTATGGAATCCCCGTGAGCGGCACAATGGCGCATTCCTATGTTACGGCGTTCGACGGGGAGATCGATGCGTTTCGCGCATTTGCGCGCGCACATCCGAACAATACGATCTTCCTGATAGACACTTACGACACGCTCTCCGGCGCGCGCAATGCCCGTGAGGTGGGCCTCGAAATGAAAGAACACGGTCAGACTCTTCTGGGGGTAAGACTCGATAGCGGCGACATGGCGCAGTTGAGCAAACAGGTTCGTCGCATATTGGACGGCGCGGGTCTCGATCGCACGAAGATTTTTGCCAGCAGTGGATTCGACGAATACAAAATATCCGGGGTTTTCGCGCAGGGGGCACAGATCGACGGCTTCGGGGTCGGCACCAACATGGGTGTCTCGAAGGACGTTCCCAGCACAGACATGGCCTACAAGCTGGTGGAATACGACGGTCGGCCCGTCCTGAAACTGAGCGCCGAAAAAGCCACACTTCCCGGAGGGAAGCAAGTCTTCCGCATCTTTAACGAGAGCGGCCGTATGAAACAGGATACAATCGCCTTGCGGGACGAAAAGGCCATTGCCGGAACGGCTCCGCTGCTGACAAAGGTGATGGAAAAGGGGAAGAGCATCTGCCACGACACCCTGGGAGAAGCCAGAAACCGTTGTTCGGCGTCGCTGCGAGCATTGCCGGACGTAGTCGCGCGGGTCACGAATCCCGAAAGATATCTCGTGCTTGAAAGCAACGCCCTCGAGCAGCAGAAGATAAGAGTCCGGAAACGGGCTCAGAAACAAATAGGTGCGGGTGAACCCATCACAGGAGACAAAGGTCTTAAATCCCCCCTTCCCCCCTTTGCAAAGGGGGGACCGTCGCCGAGTCAAGGCATGATACTTAGGAAACGCAGTGCGAGGGGAGACAGTCGTCGATTTCCCAGGAGCGAAACGAGGAATCCCGATCCGAAATGAAATGGGAGGTTTCCAATGTTTGGACGACGAATAACGCTCTTCAAGCTCTTCGGCTTTTCCGTAAGGATAGACATAAGCTGGATCGTCATCGCGATCCTCATTACCTGGTCTCTCGCCTCCGGCTTTTTCCCCACCCGTTACAAGGGGCTCCATCCGACCGTCTATTGGCTGATGGGCGCTGTAGGCGCAGTCGGGCTCTTCGCATCGATCGTTTTTCATGAGATGTGTCACTCGCTTGTCGCGCGGGGCTACGGTCTTCCCATGAAAGGGATTACCCTTTTCATCTTCGGCGGTGTGGCCGAGATGGACGAGGAGCCGCCGAGCGCCAGAGCCGAGTTCATGATGGCCGTTGCCGGCCCCGCTTCGAGCGTAGTCCTCTCGTTGGTTTTCTATGGGATTCACCTTATTGGGAGAGGCGCGGAGTGGAACATGGCCGTCAGCGGAGTAATACGCTATCTCGGGCTCATCAACGGCGTGCTCGCTCTCTTCAACCTTATTCCGGCGTTTCCACTCGACGGCGGGCGCATTCTCAGGGCGGCCCTCTGGAGTTGGAAGGATAACATCAGATGGGCGACACGCACAGCCTCTCAAATCGGTTCCGGCTTCGGAGTATTCCTCATAGTCATGGGCGCGGCAAACGTGTTAAGGGGTGATTTTGTTGGCGGGATGTGGTGGTTTCTCATCGGTATGTTCCTGCGTGGGGCCGCAAACATGTCGTATCAGCAGCTTGTTACCCGACAGGCGCTGGAGGGCGAGCCTATCAGCCGTTTCATGGAGCCGAATCCGATCACTGTATCTCCTCTGATCTCCGTCGAGGACCTGGTTGAGAACTACATTTACAAATACCATTTCAAGATGTTTCCCGTGGTCGACGGCGACCGGCTCGTCGGCTGTGTCAGCACCCGTCAAGTGAAGGAGATTCCGCGGGCCGAGTGGGCTCAGCGCACGGTCAACGAGCTCATTCACGAATGCTCACCCGAGAACACCGTGCGCCCGGATATCGATTCCACCAAAGCGCTCGCAGCAATGAGCAAGAGCGGTGTGAGCCGCCTCATGGTCGTCGAAGGTGACCGGCTCGTCGGCATCATCGCGCTCAAGGATATGCTGAGGTTCCTGTCTCTAAAAGTGGAGCTGGAGGAATAAGAGCATACCAAAAACAAAAGCGCGAGAGCACAAAGGAATCCCATGGCAACGAAAGGAGAATCAATCATGACAAAACACCGATTCCTGACGGCAGTGTTCCTTTCATTCTTGTTGGCCCTCTTCTTTGCCGCGTGCCGGAAAGAGGCCGAAGAAACCCCTGTGCCTCCGGAGCAGCAAGCGCCGCAGGTATCCGGTGAAAGACCGCAAGTGACCGGAGCGGACGTAGAGGAGAAAGCCCAGGAAGCGCTTGAGGCCGCAAAAAGTTACACGCTTGAACAGAAGGAGGAGTACCAGAAGAAGGCAGGGGCAAAACTCCAGGAGTTCGACGCCAGAATCAAGGAACTGAAAGCTAAGGCTGAAAAAACGAGCGCCGAGACCAAAGTCAAACTTGACAAGCAGATCGAAGAGCTGCAGAAGAAGCAAAAAACCGCCCGCGAGAAACTCGAGGAACTGAAATCCTCCGGCGAAGAGGCATGGGCAGCTCTCAAGAGGGAAATGGACACCGCACTGGCCGACATAGAGGATTTCATCAAGAACCTGCTTCCTTCGGGTGAATGACGGAGTCGCGACTACCTTCCTTCGGGCCTGATGGAGCCTTAGTCAGAAGAGAAGCCGCATTTGCCTTCCGGCAATAATGCATGTCCGCTGTCATGTCACGTTATGGGGGTGGACTGACACTGGAGTAGTTCGCAAAGTCCTGCCAAACGATCCAATCGATGAAACCACAAAAGAGATTGTTGGCGAGAATATTCACGTTTGCGCCGATAGCGATGGGGCCGTCGGCCGGCCATATCTCATCACCGACATAGAGCCATTTTGTGGTTGGTATCTGAGACTGATCGGAATCGGTGCAGTTCGGGCAACCAGTCCAGAGTTGCCCCGTGTCATTTCCATCAGTTCCCTGATCATCGACGTAAATGTCAGCCGGAATACCGCTTGCCTTGGCGGAATTCCACACGAGTCTCACTCTGTACCAATGGTTGGAGACAATCGGACACGCATTGTAGTCGGTGAGCACGGGCTTCCATGCGTCGCCACCGTGTTTGTCCACCGGATTTACCCAGAATGCAATCGAGGCAACGTTGGCCGGAGGCTGATACGTGGGCCAGCTCGTGTTTCGCCATACCGACATCTGGTAGTTCCCTGTACCGTCTCTGGCAAGTATGCGTCCAATATACGTGGCCGTCCCAATCCCGACCGGCATGATTCGTGTCTCAATTGTGAGCGCGTCGGTCGCTTTGAGGCAGCTTACGGCGGGGAAGTATATATAGTTGTTGACTCCGTCTCCGGTGAACAGTCCATTTCCCGTGAGAGTCTGGCCCGGATCGTTTACACTTCCGACGAAGAGGTACTGTTCGTCAAAAGCATATGGGCTGGCGGCATCCTCGTCGAACTGGAAAGATGTTGACCCGTTTGGGCATTGGTCGGACAAAGAGAGGGTCATCGGGCTTGTGGAGGCGTATTCTCCATAGTCATTGTATATTCGGTTGCTCGCGGGCGCCACGGTGCAAACTCCCACGTCGCTCAATGTGAGCGGCACACTTACTGTAATCGTGGCCGTCGTTTCGCCCGGAACATGCTGAACACCCAGGATTGTTCTTCCCGCGCAGCCGGAGAGGACTAGATCGGAGACGGCGATTGAACCTCCGGGGCCTGTGCCATACACCCCCTCAGTGAAAAACACATAAATCTGACTTTCGGCATAGAAAGCATCTCCGATAGCAAGTGGCGGCGGGCCGCTGATCGCAACCGGCCACGGTCCGGCCGAAACCACCTGGGGACCTAGAGTGCCGTTGTTGGGGTCCCAGTTGACGTATCCGCCGACATACCAATCCCACATCGACCTTGGCCGAACAACGAGTGTATCTGCGTTCATGTCGGCCAGAACGAGAGGCGCGCTCAACGTGATGGTAGCCGTGGTCGAACCGGGGACATGAGCTACATTAGTGATTGTTTTTGGGTTGTTATTATTCTTGTCGAACAGCCAAAAATCATTGGCGGTAAGCGCCCCTGTGAGGTCCGGATTCGCGTAGATGCCCACGGACCCCCGGCTCGGCCTGAACGTCACTGTAAGTGTATTGCTGCCGGTATGCCCGGAAACGGAAGCAATCTCAGGGGTGAAATCCGGCTTCACGTAGCTGCTCTCGTAGCCCGCTGCCGTAAGCATGAGCTGGGTCGTCCCGCCTCCGCCAGTATGGATAATTCGATGGAGCGAGTTCACTTCGTGACAGGAAGCGTTCCCGCAGGACATGTCGGCGTGTTGGCCGCCGTAGTACCAGTGGCAGGCGCCGCAGAAAGAGTTCCAGTTGCCGCCATCCGCGCAGTTCTCACCGGTCGTAGAAGAGCCGCCGGTCCCGCAGTCGCCGTCCGCTGTAACATTAAATCGCTCTCGCACAATTCCGCCGCGGCTCGAGCCGTGCGCTTCGTGACAGTCAGTGCAGGACATGACGAAATTTATGCCCGCGCTCCTGTCGGCTGAATCATATGGCCATCGCATAAAGTGGCCGTTGTGGCGTCCTCGCGTCACATAATTCATGAAGAACAGAACATCGGGGTTTCCGTTTGTGCCCCAAAAGCCTCCGGTTTCAGCATCGGATATGTAAGAAGGTGTATTGGCGGTAGCGAGACCATGCTGCGCTCCGCATTCGACCCGTTGGTCGGGCGGGTCTACGCCGTTTCCCGTGCAACTTACGCCTTGACCCCAGTTGACCGGCGGATTTGCGGCGCTCATCCTGTATGTGTGGCAATCCAGACAAAGAGTCGTGTAGTCCGGCAGAACATCGCCATCAAATTCGAAATTGTAGCCGCTCCCGGCTTTCGGAGGTTGATATACGGCCGGCTGGTCGAACGGCAGACCGGTAGCACCCAGTTGGTATCCGCGAGCGATGTTATAGTAGAATCCACCCGTCCCGGAAGCCCTGGCCGCAAAGTCGTCCATCTTCTGCCCTGCCGATGCGCCCCACAGAGTTTTTCCCATAGCTCGAGGGTTCTTCTCGGGGTCGCTGAAGTCCGGCCTTGTCACAGGTGAGCGATTCAGTTCCGCCTCCCAGTACTGGCCGGTCGCCACGTGCGGGTTGTGGCATGTCGTGCATTGCAAAGTAAATGTGGAGCTGTTCATGGAGAACGATGTCCCCATGTCGTGTTTCCGCGATTTGCCGAATGCCTCCTGTATGTCATCTGCTGAAACATATCCGCCGGGACGGTTATCTGAAAGCGCATGGTTCACGACCTTACCGTTCGTGTGGCAGTTGAAACAGAACTGATCAACGGATTTTATGCCGCCGCCGACACTCAAAAGCGCAAGGTTGTCGGAGCCGTGCGCATTTCCATGACAGCCCGTTGTTGCTCCGTTGCCGAAGCAACTAATCGGATTCCCGCCGTTCTGCGCATATCCTTTCAGATTATGAGCGGAACTCGCCCACGTGCTTCCCGTCGCCCCTTTCACGTTCGGGACGGTTCGGCCATCGCTGAACGGCTGCGTTCCGAAACCGTCGCTTGCGCCGTCCGCATCATGGCAGTTGATACAGAACGTCTCGATTCCTGCCGGGTTCGCCGGGCTATAGCTGATGACATTTTGCTTGTTGTCAGGATCATAAAGCTTGACGACACCGGAACTATGGTCGTTTATGTAGTGGCATACATTACAGTCGTCGTCCACCGCTGTCCCTGCCACATGGTGGGATGTTTTGACGAAATCCCCTCCGGTTCCGACGATCTGTCTGCGGCTTCCCTGAGTCTGGTTGTGGCAACTGGTACATCCCCCTGTGGGCTCGAAATTGTCCACATGCGGATGGCAGGCCGTGCACAGCATCCCCGCCCAATGAAGAGGATCGACACCGAGTTTGCTGTGATGTTGGGTCACGCTGTGGCAGGACTGACAGATTCCATTGTACGGAGGAGCATTGAAAGCGAAGTGTTGCGGCCGTTGTTGAAAGACCGCTGGAGTCAAGGCGCCAAGCACGTATTTATCGGTATCGGCCCGGATCAGGCTCAAGTTCTCAGCGGTCGTTCCGCCGGAATGCTCGTCAGTCGTCTCCCGCCGCGCATGGACATCATGACAGGAACCGCAGTCGATGAGGGTTGTTCCACCGTTCACGACATGGTTGCCGAACTCAGTCATGGACGACGCCATGCCTGTGAGGTTGTGGCAACTCCTGCAAAGAGCTTCCTGTTCGGCGCCTCTTGGAGGAATTCCCCACTGCTGAACGGGGTGACAGTCAAGGCAGTCTATTCCGACCGTTCGATCATGAGGTCCTGCGGAGTCACCCGATGCGACTATGGGAATCAGAAAGAAACCAACGAGAACCAACGCAAGGTAGATAGTTTTCCTCGTCATATTTTGCCCGAGCTCTCACGATTTCCTATGGAGCGGGTTGCATGATTTCCAGCCGGTGGTTTCCCGAATTGGCTACGATAGTTTGATCTTCAACGGTAATGAAGATATCCAGTGGAACATTCAGTTGCCCATACGAAAAACCGAATTCCCCGTAGTAGTCCATGTACGCGCCAGTCATGGGGTCGAGGATTTGAATTTTATTCAAGCCGCAATCAGCCGCATGCAGCCGGCCCTGGCTGTCAAACGCGAGGCTTTGCACCTTCACAAACTTTCCTTGCCAATCCGAAGAGAAAGCTTCCACGGCGCTACCGAATGTTCTGAGAAAGTTTCCGTTGAGATCGAATACTTGCACCCGTGAGTGGCCCTGGTCCGCCACGAAAAGCTCGCCCTCCCCCTGCGGGCGGTAGGCAAGCGCTACCGCCGCGGGAAAGAGTAAGCCCCCATCGCTTTCGCCTGGCCCGCCGATATTTCTGAGCCATGCGCCGGAAGAAGCGAAAACCTTGATCGTGTTGGCCAAACTGTCCGCCACATACAACTTGCCTTCTGCGTCAAGCGCCATGTCATTCGGCATCTGCACCGACCCAGTGGCAGTCGCGAACAGGCGCGCCCCCTCTGCCGAATAGGCCTCGATGTTATCCCCTCCGTCGCTGCCCACATATATATTTGCTCCCGCATCGACCGCAACACCGAGAGGACGGCTTAGTCCTTTGAGTTCGCCGATGAGGTTCAAGTTAGAATCATAAAGGAAAACAGAACCCACTTGCGGGTCGCTCGCGTAGACTTTGCCGTCGGGTCCTTGCGCGAGACGAGCGGGACAGCGGTTGGGATGTTCAATCGAGAAGACGTCCGGTTCACAGGCGTCTCCTACGCCATCCCCATCGGTATCCAACTGATCAGGATTCGGATGCTCGGGACAGTTGTCGCAGGCATCGACGCGGCCGTCCTGGTCCGAGTCCGGACGCCCCGGGCCGCCTTGACAAGGGTCAGGCACAGTGAGATCGACAGCCAAAGCCTCCGGGAAAACTCGTTGCCACTTGCGCAAACCGATAAATCCCTGCAAAGCAACCGGGGAAGTTCCAGACGGGACCGTGATCGTTATCGTGACAGGGTATTGCCTGCCTGGAACCACAAATCCAAAACTGCCGGGGCTCACCTTGACGTAGGGCTGCAGTTCAGATGTGACAAACACATTGACCCCTTTCATACTCGTTTGGCAGACAAAAGAGGCGTTTGCGACGACCGACTCACCGGCAGAAACGGACTCGCTCAGTGTGGCAGGGGACCATTTGACGAGAGGCGCGGCCATCAGAGTCGTGGGCAGGGCGACTAAGAATGCCGCAGTAAACAATGGAGTCGCGCGAAACAGAATCTCTGCGAAAATCTTGAAGAAGGGAATGTGCTTTTGGAAATCCCGCATTTTCATGTCTTCCTGATTTGCTCGAAGTATTCGACACGTTTCTCTATGTCTGCAATGCAGAACGGCTGCTCGATTACCGTAATCCCGCCGACGAGATTCGTCTCGATGTTTTTGTCCCGAGGCACCGCAAGTATGATCTCAACCCCGGGAATTCGAGGGTCGCAGGCAAGATGCCTGCACAACTCTTCGCATTTCTCCAGGTCCGTGACGCAATCCACTATCACGTATTCAGGACGAAAAGAATCAACCACCAATGAACAGTCGTATTCACAACTGGCAAATTGAAAACGGAACCGCGTAGAACTGGCTTGCTTCGTCAGAATTCCCCTAAGCAAGGCATTGTCGGTGAAAACGAGCACGTTGATGGGTCGCTGTCGCTGTTCTCTGTAATACGAGCACTCCTCACAATCCGTCTGGCAACACGTCGCGCCTTCCCCTTTTTCTCTGAGAACCCTGCCCACGTCGTAGCACCTTGATCCCTTTGCCTTGAATACGAGGCAGGACCGGCAATTCTCCTTGATCTTGCCGGCGGCGGCGTTATATTCCCAGCAAGGAACTGGCGGCCTTTTCGACGGCATGTGCTCGTTGTCGGCAATGTCTCTCGCGGCGGGCAACAATGAGGCCACAGAGTCATGCGGAATACGGTAGTGTCCGCCTGCCGTCTTCATGGCCTTCAGTTTTCCCCTTCTGATCCATTTAACGACCGTATCCGGGGTTACTGAGAGCATTTTGGCTGCCTGACCAGTTGAGATATATTGCATTAGGTGCTTCAAACTCTTTATTTTATTTATGGGATTTATGTGATTTAGCTTACCACAAGATTGGTTGCCTGTCAAGTAAGCAACACATAATCAGACAAAAAACGTCCGATTATGCGTTTCCGGAAAAGGCGAGATTACGTTCCCGGGGGAGAATCGACACGAGTTCTATCCGGTTTGGCAATTTTGGGGCAGCTTCTTGAGGGACAATTCCTCTACTCGGATGACTCGATGCGATCCAGCAAAGACTCGACATCGGCGACGCTTTTGGGCCTTTCAATGATGCTAATATTCTCTTGCATGCTCGTTTTGCAGGTCATTCCGGGCGGCAAGAGCAGGAAGATTCTCACACCCGGAATGCGCGGATCATTGGCGAGACGTTCGCACAAATTGTCGCATTTGGCTGATTTCCCCTTGCAGTCCAGGATCACATATTCAGGGCGGAAACAATCCACAGTCACAGAGCAGTCATATTCAGAAGTGGTGAAGCGGAGGCGGATGCGGGGAGGGCTCGGTTCTTTTGCCAGAGAACCTTTCAAGGACGAATCGCCCGTGTGAACAAGCACACTGATCGGCCTGTGGCCCTGCTCCTTGTAGTAACTGCATTCTTCGCACTTTGTCGGGCAGCACGTCGCCCCCTGCCCTCTTTCCTTCAGAATTTTTCCAACTTCGTAACATTTAGATCCCTTTGCCTTGAACACAAGGCAGGAAGAACACTGGTCCTTGATTTTGCCTTCTATCGAGTTGTATTCCCAGCAGGGAACAAGCCTTTTCTTTTGGTGTGGTCCCCTTTCGTTACGCGAGGCTTCTTCCCCTTTAAGGAGACTCTGGACTGAGTCGAGCGATATTCGGTAATGCCCGCCGGCCGTCTTTCGAGCTTCCAGTTTTCCCGCTTTGATCCATTTCAGAACTGCGTCAGGTGTGACTGAGAGCAGTCTTGCGGCCTTTCCTGTAGAGACATAGAGCATTTGTCACCGGCTTTTTATTTGTTTTATTCGTTTTATTTCATGTTATAGCTCTTCTATACCATATCTTTCTCGCGTTGTCAATTAAAAAAATATCCGGTCTCAAGAATCGACAGGTCCAGGGGTCGGATTGGCGGAAGGCGAATCTGGGAGGTGCAGGGGGTTTGTTGACTCCGTTACGAGCGTGGTGTTCGCACTCTAGTGGCGCAAGAGAGAATTGTTCTCGCTGCTGTGCGGATCGTGGCACGAGGTGCAGTCATTGGAATGAACGGCTGCAACATGTTTCTGAAGCCCGTTTTCCTCATGACAGTAGGTGCAGAGTTTTTCACGTTTACGCACGAGGAATTCTGAGGCCTCGGAGCCATGAGGATCATGGCAGACCGAACACTGTCCGATACCAACCGGGCCATGGGCCCACGCGGCATCATCTACTCTCGCGTGACACTTGTAGCACACGTCGCTCTCTTTGCTCTGCAGCCTGAAGTCCTTATCCTTCGCGCCTCGGTGGCAGGCTTCGCACCCCTGTTTCGTACTTTTAAAATGATATCGATAAACGCTCTCTGTCCTGGCAGCGATTGTCGATCCTAAGTTGGATGATAGTCCATAAGCGGTTCCCAAGAGCGAGAAAACAAGCATCGCACTTGTGACAGCGAAGATGGGATGAAGGATAGAAGCGCCCCGCGTTTCATTCATTTTTTCTGAGTTCCTTCTTGACAACAGAAGACAATTCTTCGTACGTGACGGTTCCCGCCTTGGAAAAGACGATTCGACCACCCTTGTCTATGACATAGATCGTGGGGGTTCCCTGAACCCCGTACGGGTCTGCGATCCTGAGGGAATCTCCTTCGGGCTCATCCAATAGAACTGTCAACTGAATATTCTCCTGCTCGACGAAAGCGCGAATCGCGTTAGACATCTCGGCTCCATCCATATTGACAGCGTAAAAGTCCAACCCTTTGCGGTGATACCTGCGATAAATGTCGTTGTATGCCGGCATTGAACTTTTGCACGGCTCGCAATAAACCGACCAAAAGACCAGCACGATCACGTTCTTTCCGATCCTGTCACTCAGCTTGAGGCGATTGCCACGCACATCGGACACCTCGAACATGGGTGCTTTGTCACCCACTTTGAGCATTGTGATATCTTTGATCATAGGAGTAAATGCTCCCTCTTCTATCTCGGCGAAGCGCGTCGAACTCCCGGAGACGCACGAAGCGAGGAGGCAGCCGACTGCCGCAACCAGCAGCGCCCTGAGGATACCTTTTGTGAATCCAGGGTCTGATAGCGGACTGCTTCCACGCAACCCTTTGGATCGTGAGTTTAGGATTTGCAAGCGCATCCGCTGTGTCATGGCAACCATTCCCCCTTCGGCAATTAGTGTGCCAATCTTCCTACGAAGAGCTGGCTGAAATGCGAACATTCAGACATAAAGCACAATGTAATGTACCATAAGGCGGCTTTGAATGCAATATCTTGAGTTCTGCGAGCATGAAACGGCTTCCAACAAAGCTTTCTTCCCGAGAAAACAACTGTCCGCCAAACGTCAGCATTCGGACATTGCACACAACGCCGAGAGGGGATTCCATCGCGGCGTCATGCTTGTTGTCGTCGTTTGCTCTCCTAGTTGATAAATTTATCTTTTTTATGGAATTTATGTAATACTTGACTTGCAAAAAGGGAATCCGGTAGACTAAGTGTCACGAACTTCAAGGGAGAGAGGTTTGTCGCGGTTGCGCGTTGGGCGGATGATGTCCGTCGCACGACACATTACGTTTCGCAAGTTCAGGTTTCAGGAGTTTGTCACGCTTTCGCTGAAAGCCGTCTTGGAGAGGCATGAGAAGGGCAGGCACGGCCCGGGAGAGACGATCATGAGAAGAAGGGTTTTTTTTCTGAGTGTCGTTGCATGTGCTGCTATTGCGCTTTTGGCAGGCTTTTTCACTCGAGCAGTCGGGGCCGGTGACGGCAAGATATCTATTGTTTTTCCGAGTTCTAATGTATATGTGACTCAACCGCAGATAGAAGTCGTTGGCCTTGTCAAAGGAACTGCGGCCAGTCAGGTAAGGGTGGCCGTGAAAGGTGGAAGAGCTGTAGGAGGGGAAACCGCCCCCGTTGTTAAGAATGCGTTTGCATGCGCAATTGAGTTGAAACCCGGCATCAACCAGATATCTATCTCGGACGCTGCGGGAATCAGCGAAGGTTCAAGCGTCTCAGTGTTTTTCCAGACGGAGGGGAACCAGAAAACAAGGCCCGCGGAATTCAGTCCCTATTATCTGCACTCGCCGTTGAAGAAACGCGCGTGTGAGGAGTGTCATAATCTCGGCGGCGCCGTTCCGAGTTACAAGCGGATGGGTCCCAGCGCCACGTGCATGAGCGGAGAGTGTCACAAGACGATGGGCCAAGCGGCATTCGTTCACGGTCCGGTGGCGGGTGGCACATGCGTCGCGTGTCACAACCCGCACGGCTCGAAGAATCCGTATTACAGAGCGAGAACGGACGCGCAGGAATGCTACGTTTGTCACGAGAAGCAGCAAACCGATTTCGCAAAAGCGAACAAACACAAACCTGTGGCCAACGGGCATTGCATCGATTGTCACGACCCCCATCAATCGGGAACGAAATTCCAGTTGAAGGCGGCTTCAATTCAAGGTCTCTGTTTCAATTGTCATGACGGCAAATTGATCAAGGAGCCTTATCTGCATGGTCCCGTGGCCGCCGGTGGCTGTGTTGTATGCCACAATCCGCATGCGGCCAATCAGCCGAAACTACTGGTCAACGAGGAGCGCGTTTTGTGTTTCACTTGTCATGCGGAAAGCAAAGCGCGATTTGAGCTCAAAAACACGCACAAACCGGTGACCGAATCGTGTTTGAAATGTCACCGGCCTCACGGTTCCATTGACCCGATGCTTCTCGTGAAGAAGGAATCGGAGCTCTGTCTGTCTTGTCACGAGAAGCTCCATCCAGCCGTTGCCAAAACGATCAAAGACTCGACGGTAAAGCATCCGCCGGTCGCCGAAGGCAAATGTGTCTCTTGCCATACCCCTCACTCGACAAATTTCGAGAAGCAGTTGAAGGCATCGATGCAGACCATCTGTTTCACCTGTCACGCGGAGGTAGGCCAGAGCGTCAAGACGAGCAAGTATCCACACGGGCCGGTGAAGGACAATGATTGCTACGCATGCCATATAAGTCACGGCTCCAACAACCCGAAGATTCTCAAGAACTACTTCCCCGACGAATTCTACACGGCTTATGCGACGGAGAAGTATGCGATCTGCTTCGACTGTCACAACAAGAACATTGCCCTTGAGGAGTTGACGACCACACTGACTAATTTCCGCAACGGCAATCGCAATCTCCATTTCCTCCATGTCAACAAGGACCCCAAAGGTCGCAGTTGCAAAGCTTGTCACGAGGTGCATGCAGGCAACCAGGCCAAACATATCAGGGAGGAAGTGCCATTTGGCAGCATGTGGAGCTATCCCATCAATTATACGAAGCTCGAGACGGGCGGCAGGTGCCTTGTCGGGTGCCACAAACCCAAGGAATACGACCGGATGAATCCAGTCGCGTACTAGGAGAACCGCGCATGAAACGTCTCTTATACATCGCCTCCGTTATGCTGGCGGCGTTTCTTCTCCCTCTCAACGCTTCCTCTGCGTTCGCCTTTCGCAATATCGCAGAGGGAGACAAAGCGCCCGATTTTGCTCTTCTTTCCGTGGATGGGCAGAGCGTGTCCTTGAGTTCATATTCGGGGAAAGTGGTAGTGCTTATCTTATGGTCGGCCGATACGGAAAGCAAGGAACAGAGAGCCTCAGAACTGCTAAGCGCCGTCCAATCGGTCGTCCGGAAATATGGAGACAAGGGTCTGGCCGCATTGTCAGTGAATTTTGACAAAGACGGCCGTGACCGGGCTGCCGCTATTGCGAAGAAAGCAGGCGCCTCGTTTCCAACCCTTATGGACGAGCAGGGAGTAGTATATGGAACTTACGGCGTATTCATTCTGCCCACTGTGGGCATCATAGGGAAAGACGGGCGGCTGCAGAAGGCATACGGATACACTCGGGACATCGAAAGAATGCTTGAAGGAGAAGTGGAAGTGCTTCTTGGCCTCAAGACGAAGGAAGAAGCGGAAAAAGAACTGATCCGTCTTGAGGTTGTCGAGAAACCGCAAGAGTTGAAAGACGCCGACCGGCATCTCAACCTTGGCCGCGTCTTGCTTGAACGCCGATTGCCCGATCAGGCGCGGCAGGAGTTTGAAAAGGCCGCCGAACTGGACCCGAGCAACGCCGAGACGCAAATTGAACTCGGCCTTCTTCTCATTGAAGCGGAGAAATACGATGATGCCGTCATCAGGCTCACGCAAGGGCTCGAGCTTGATTCCAAGTCGGCCAAAGCGCATTCCGGACTCGGATTGGTGTATCTGCGAAAAAATGAACTGGACAAGGCTGCCGATGAGTTGGCATGGGCGCTGGAGATTAATCCGAGAGACGCAAGGACTTACTATCTTCTCGGAACCGTGCATGAGAAGAAGGGAGAGAAAGAGAAAGCTTTAGAGCAATACAAGAAAGCGCTGAAGCTGGTTTTTGAAGATTGACCGAGCGCTCATGCAGAGAGACGGTCGAAGCGTGGCGCCACGTTGTGGAGGTTGTTCCGGAATCCTGTTGCGCCGGAAAATAAGGAGCCTGTGGGTGATCATAGCGCTTTTGGCGGTGCTGCTGCTCCCGTTTGCTCCGGCGTCGTCGGCTTTTCCCCTTCGTACTCTGGAAGTGGGGGGCTATGTGCCGGATTACGTGTTGCCGTCGGTGAGCGGCGGAGAGATGCATGTCCTGGGACCCAAGGGAAACATAACGGTGCTCGTTTTTTGGTCGACGGACACCGAGGCCAAACAGACCAGGGCCTTTGATCTCTTGAGAACGCTCCAGTTAATCGAGGATCGCTACGCCGGCCAAAAGGTTACCGTTTGCTCGGTCAATTTTGACAAGGGGAAGCGTGAGTATCTGAAAGACCTCCTGGAGGCCAGGGGGGTCACCGTTCCTGTATTGCTCGACGAGAGAGAGGTAGTCTACGGCGCTTACGGGCTTTTTGTTTTTCCCACAGCCGCCATCGTGGACCGCGACGGGACATTGAAGTTGGCGGTGGGATACACTCACGACATCCACTTGAGGATTCTGGGAACGCTCGATGTTCTGCTCGGCCTGAGAACGGACGAACAATTGGAAAAAGACTTGCATCCTGAAGAAATAGTCGAATTGCCCGAGAACGTCAGGAAGTCCGTTATGCATTTGAACCTGGGCCGCAGCTTCGTGCAGAAATCGATGCCTGAGGCTGCCGTGCAAGAGTTTGAAAGGGCGACCGAACTTGACCCGCAGAATTCCGAGGCCCGCTCAGAACTGGGAACGTTCTATGCAAGAGAAGGGAATCTTGAGAAAGCGGCCGCAGAACTGAGCCAGGCTGTCGCTCTGAAGCCGGATTCCGCACAGGCGCATTTCGGACTCGGGATGCTCTGTCGGAAAAAAGGCGAATTCGACAAGGCGATATCGGAGTTCGAAAGGGTTTTGAGCCTTGAGCCCGCCCATGCCGAGGCCCTTCGCGAGTTGGGCATTGTTTATGAAAGCATGGGCAGTATGGATAAGGCTCTGGAGTACTACAGAAAATCCCTGGGCGTGATATTTGGTGAGAGTGAACGTGAACGAGCAACGCTTATCGAGTCAACGAATTGACATCCGAAAGGAATGTCGCCTCCGTTGCCGGCCAGAGGAACGAGGACAGACGGCGGCAGGCCGAATCTCTTCGAGGTGGTTCGCGGGAAATCAAGCGGCGGAGCGACGGCTCGCACACCGTGGGAACTTGTCAAAGAAGAGTTCTCTCGTCATACCTTCGGCAATCGTCTTTCTTATTGCCGGACTGACGGCCTGCGCGACGAATCGCGCGCAGGGAGCGGCGGAGAAAATTGTCTCGCGCGGGGCAAGCGATTCGAGGGGCGATTTTGCGGGGTCTGAGACCTGCAATCCTTGTCATAAGGAGATATGCGACAAGTGGGAAAAGACTTTGCACGCGCGAATGATGCAGGACGCGAGGCGGAATCCGGATGCCATACTCGGCGACATGGCGCAGAGTCTGCCGTTCTCGAGGGTTGACATCAAGTATACCCTTGGCAGCCATTGGACCCAGAGGTATCTCACCGAGATTGAGGGAGAATACTACGTACTGCCGAGGATGTGGTCCATCCAGTCGCGTGAATGGCTGCCATATAGCATTTTTTCATGGAAAGAGAAGCCCTGGCGTGTTTATTGCGCGGGCTGTCACACGACCGGATACAATGCGGAGACAGGCGCATTTGCGGAAACCTCCATCGGATGTGAGGCGTGCCATGCGCCCGGCGCAAAGCACGTGAAGAATCCCTCCGCTGCGGGTTTGATCGTGAATCCCGCGAAATTGAGCAAAGAGCGCAGCCTTATGGTATGCGAATCATGCCACGTGCGGGGAACAGACAACGGCAACCCGGAATTCTATTTTCCACTTCGCTATTCGCCGGGTGATGATTTGTCGGAGACTTACACCCCGCTCGACAGACTTGAAGGAGAAAATGTGGCCCGCGCTTTTCACAGGATTTACGACGAATGGAAGGATAAAGTCAGCCAGCCCGAGGGCACATCGTGCGAGTTGTGCCAGAATTTCCGCGCGCCGAACGAACCGGCGCAAGTCGCGCACGACTCGTCGGAACCCCAATTGATCTGCTATACATGCCACAACTTGGGCGAGAAGCTGGAGGACCATACCCACCATAAGAAACAGATGGAATGCACTGACTGTCACATACCCGTTTTCTCGAAATCCGGTGGCTCGCAGGACATCCATTCTCACAGATTCCAATTCCGCACCCCCTCGAAGTATCTTGCATATGAATCATGTTATGAAACCAAGATCGCGGAATCATGCTCTGCCTGTCATAGCGACAAATCCATCAACTGGGCGATCAAAGCGATAAGCGAATGGGATGTTCGCCCATTTAAGAGGTACTACAAGGTGGGAGACTGAAGGCGGTGAGACATATGAGCCGAATGATGAGGCTATCTTGTCTATTGTTGCTCTTTGCGCTTCTTATCTTCATGAATGGGCGCATCGCGGAAGCGGAGCTCAAGTACATTGGCGTGAGAGAGGGAGATCCCGCGCCGGACTTTTCTCTTGCGACAATAGATGGACAGAGTTTCACCCTATCCTCCTTTCGGGGAAAGAAGGTTGTGCTGCTCGATTTTTGGGCCACATGGTGCAACGTGTGTAAGAAGGAATTGCCGACGATAAACAAGGACTACAAGAAATATCGTCAGAGAGGCTATGAGGTTCTTTCCATCGTCCTGAATGCCAACGACATGGAAGGCATCCGCAGAGTAAAGGAAGAAAAGGCAATAGAATTCCCGATCCTTCTGGATTCGAAATGGGACGTGTCCAAACTCTACGGCCTCGAGGGACCGATCCCGGTCATGGTAGTGATCGACGCAAAAGGAATTGTTCGTTTCACTCATTTCGGCGAATTTCCCGCCGGCGAAAACGAGATTCCATACGTTGTCGAAGCCCTGCTTGGAGAGATGCCGAAGGGAAACGCATCTCCACAGGGAACGCGTGGTCGAGAAAAAAATGCGGAATAACGTATACGTTGCGACAATGCGAACGCCGGCAGCGCCTGTCGCCTTCCGCATCATGCTCGCGAGCCTGATGCTGTCATCGGTCTTTTGCGCGGTGGTGGGATTCCCGTGTTCCGCAAGCGCGGCCGACGCTGCGAAGTTTGTCACATCGGAGAAGTGCAAGGAATGTCACCCGGAGATCTACAAACAGTGGAAGATGACTCCTCATGCGAGGATGCTTCGCAACGCCCGAAAAGACTCTTCCGCCGTTCTGGCGGACCGCTTTACCGAAGAAATACCTTTTCAGAAGAAAGACATCGAGTTCACTCTGGGCTCGCATTGGATTCAGAAGTACCTGACCAGAATAGGACAGGAACTATACATACTGCCGAAGTTCTGGAACATCGTGAAGGGCGAGTGGGAACCCTACAGCATCTGGAACTGGCAGAACCGCCCTTACAGCGAACACTGCAACTGGTGCCACAGTGTCGGGTACGACACAAGGAACAAGACTTTCGTCGAGGAGAGCATCGGCTGCGAGGCCTGTCACGGCCCAGGCGGGAAACATGCCGAGACGGCCAAGGCGGACGACATCATCAACCCTGCGAAGTTGTCGAAAATGCTATCCGACATGATTTGCGAGGCGTGCCATACCGACGGCAAGGACCGCGAGACAAAGACGTATCCCTATCCGGCAGGATACGCGCCTGGTGAGGACCTCCGTGACTATTACACTGATTTCTTTATGCCGAAACCGGGCTCGAAGGGTTGGTATCGAGGGGAAGCCACGTACATGGAACGACACAGGATGTTTCTTTATTGGCAATCCAGCTTTTATTCGACTGCGAGATCTTGCGAAGTGTGCGAGTTCGACAGAGGAATAACCGTGAAAGAAAAACGCTACATGTCCCGGGACGAGTATTGCGGAACGTGTCACGGAGCGATACTTGCGGAATTCGAGCTGCACTCGAAGCACTCGCGGGGCGACGCTACATGCGCCGAATGTCATGCGCCAATGGTTGACGCCACGGGCCAACGATACAGCATCCACGACCACAAATTCGATTTCAGCGGACCCGAGCTTCCTTGCGCCGAGTGTCACGCGGACGAACTGAAAGAGATTTCGACCGACCCTCCGCACAAATTCAATTTTAGCCAGGTGCAAATAAGGGAGAATATTACGCCGCAGCAGGCATGCGATCGGTGTCACGCCGGCGCCAAACTCCGATCTCATTGACCACGGGCTTTCGCTGAAGCCGACCAACAGGGTTTTGAATGGGGAGATTCAAAATACGCGCGGAGTCGCTTTATTTATTGAAGGCGCAACGCTCAATCCTGAGACCTCGAGGGAGGATTGTTCTCTTGTGGGCGGGGGGCATAGGAGTCGCGGTGTCGTTGTTCGCAATGCCTTTGGCGGCCCAATCCGGCTCATCCAAAGCCCCAAGCCCTCTTGCGGTGCTGGCGCCTGTGACGTTTACGTCCACAAGCGCCGAGAACGTCTTTGTAGTCGTTTCCGCCAATGACGGCGTCAAGGACCTCACGCTCAGGTTAAACGACGGCCCTTCTGTCATGCCCAGGAGGTCGGATCGGAATATACACCATTTCAGGACGCGACTGGCAATAGGACCTAACGTTATTCGGGTGATTGGTTCAACAGGAAACACCACAGTGGCAGAAGAGTTGGCTATCTTCAGACTGGCGAAGGTAGGGATGCGCGCAGTTGCTCCGTTTCCAAAATACTACTTCCACACTGACCTTTTCGAGAAACGGTGCAAGAGCTGCCACGAGACCGCGCCGGAAACGGCATCCGAAAAAGACCCGACAGTGAAATCCGTCTGCCTCAAGTGCCATACTCCTCTGGTTTCCGAGAAGTTCGTCCACGGGCCGATCGCCGTGGGCACGTGCTCGATCTGTCACAATCTCTCGAGCGAGCCCAACAGATACCAATTGAAGCAGGCCAGTTTCGACCTTTGTCTTCTGTGCCACACCAAAACGGCCGAAGCTCTCAAGACAAGCAAATTTACGCATGGACCTCTTGGCGCTGCGCTATGCGACGTGTGCCATGAGCCTCACAGCTCTCCCAATCTTGCGAGTCTGAGACAACCGAGCGGAGAGATATGTATGGTCTGCCACAAAACACTCGAGAGTTTGTACCAGACAAGGACCTACTTACATATTCCTTTCAAGCAGCGTATGTGCTGCAAGTGTCACGACCCTCACTATTCCGACGAAAATTTCTTGCTGAAGAAAACCGACGACCAGATATGTCGCTCATGCCATCAAGAAGCTATGGAAGAACACACACATCCGGTAGGAGTCATTCCGAAAAGAAAATTGCCTTTTGAGGCGCGATACGGAGAAGGGGGAGAACTGCTTTGCGTCACTTGTCACAATCCTCATGCCTCAGAAGGGGAGCATTTGCTGCCGAAAGAAGGATGTTCGGCGTGCCACATGATGTGAAAGAAGAATCTTTGAACCGCGACTGCGTTCGGAGGAGCAATCATGAATAAATTCTCGCAAAACCTGGGGTTTCGGCTTATTGCCTCGTCTATTCTCCTCGCCGTCGCCACGATTTTTGTCGCGGGATACGTTGTATACAAGAGAAGCCAGGTCGCCATTGTCGACAGCGCCTTGCACATGGTCAGGGAAGTGGCGCTCACGGTAGCTCAGGTGGACTCCGCCGTCTTCATAGATGACTACCTGCAGAAGTATCTGACATCCAAGAGCGGGGGCGCATGGCTGATGGACAGCGACGGCGAGATACTTGCCAGCACCGACCCGGCGTTGGGTGGCTCGGTCTCGGGCGAAAAGCCTCTCAGCAGGACGGTTTTCCGCCTCCAGTTTGCCCAAAAGTTCCAGAGGTTTGATGATTCAAAACGCACAGATGTTCACCTCGTGACCCCCTTGGACATAATGGCCAGGTATGAAGAAGGCATCGCCGAGTACGACTACAAGGACGCCACACGAATAGTCGCATTCAAGGTCATTCCCGGCAAGAACTGGCTTTTGGGCATTGACAAGCCGGTCGGGACGGCATACTCGGAACTCGACAACATCAAGAAGTATATCGTGATCGTGTGCATCATCAGCATCGCTATGGTATCCGTTTTTTCCTGGTTGGCTATCACAAGAATCATCCAGCCATACTACAAGGACGTGGAAGACCTGAACGCCCGGCTGAGCGACTCCGTGAGGAAGCTCTCCGCGCTGCACAGGGTGGGCAAATCACTCCAACGGGTTTTGCCGCCGCACGATTTGCTGAGAGAGAGCATGAAGGGCGTTGCGGAAGCGCTCGGGTATGAAAGGATATTGGTGTACCTCGGGGGAAAAGACGTACAGAGCGCCAGGCTCGAGATGATATTGGAGAACGGAGAGGCTCTGTCGCCCGACAGAGCGCCGGAGGAGGCGCGCGTCCTGTCGCTGGACAGACAAAACGGCATTCTGGAGCGCGCTCTCATCGAACAGCGCCCTTACATTATCCGCGACCCCCTCACGAGCGATCTCGTTGATGGGGACAAGGCACGAATCCTCGGTCTTCAAGAGTTCGCCGTTGTGCCGCTCGTTGCAGAGAGCAAATGCATCGGCGTCATCGCCGTGGACAATCCCCTCTCAAAGAAACATATTCGCAACGAAGATATCGATACTCTGGCGACTTTTGCGGATCATGCGGGGTTGGCCATCGAGAGCGCGCGACTCCATACGGAATTGCAGAACTACGCCTATGACCTGGCGGCCACGGATTCACTCACCGGCTTATCCAATCGGTCGCATTTTGCGACATGGTTGGAAGCCCAAATGGCGGACAGCCGGAGGGAAGGGAAAGATTTTTCGATTGTTTTTATTCAGGCGCATTCTCTGAGGGAAATCAATCAAGAGTTCGGATACGCGGCCGGGAACATCGCGTTGAGACGACTGGGGCAGATGATTTCGGCGTCTCTCGTCGGAGAATCCAAAGCGGCAAGATTGGGCGGCGGAGAATTCGTAGTAGGTCTTCCGGCGCATTGCGAGGACTTTGCAAGAAAAGCGGCAGAAGAGCTTGAGCAGCGTGTTAGAGATTTCCGCTTCACCGAGGAAGGTCTTGAAAAAGCTCCTTTACGCATTACAGTCGTCCACGGCGGGCTAAGAGACGACAAGACGCCGGAGGAGTTCCTCGAACGCATGAGAAGATTGGTTCCAGCCCGAGGAGCCCAGTGATCTGCCCCTGCTCTTGACAGAATCTCAAAGAGATGGTAGTATATTGCATAAAGTCAATAAAACGCATAAACTGAGGCATCAACAGACTCCCAAACTTGCAAAGGACCCCCATGAAACGCCAGTTACCTTTGCAGACGGTAGAAAGTAGTTTCACCCTGGTCATATGACCCAACGAACGCCGGATTCTATGCAATTCGGGAGGAGAATTGATGGGAAAGTGCGTTGGCTCTAGGAGGCTCCTGTCGTTTGTTACTATGCTCTGGCTGGCGACCTCGTGCGCGACCAATATCAGCACAACCGTGAAGAAGGACCCCGAACTGGCGCGCATTAAGAGTTTTGGCGTGATAGATGTTGCAGAGCTTAGAGGCGGCGACATAGTCTCCAAAGCTCTGGTGTCGGGCCTGCGTCAAAAAGGTTTTGTTGCGGAAAAGGCGCAAACGGCTGAGGAAGACTCTATTCGCAACGCGGCCCGTGGGCTGAATGTTGACGGCGTCATCTACGGCTATATTTCCAGAACAGAACAGCATTCCTGGGTAACTCAAGGAGAAGAGCGCGTGCGGACGCGGGAAACCGCTACGGGGACGAAGGAAACCGTCACCTACGAGCCTCCGAGGCTGATTATAAATAAGACCATTAACGTGAGAATACGCGCTCTTGACAGCGTCACGGGAGACCTCTTGTGGGATGCGGAGGCGGAAATCACAGACGATATTGGAGCAGATGACGCGTATATGGTCGAGAAACTCGTGGGGAAGATACTTGAAGAACTCCCCCACTCCTCTACGAAAGGAGCCCTCGTTCCCCAGACGCAGGAGAATCAAAGCGTCCTTGTTGGACAGCACGCGCCCGACTTTGTCGCAAATACGATAAAGGGGGAGAAAATAGCTCTTGCGGATTTCGTGGGGAAGAAAACCATTGTGCTGAATTTTTGGGGAATCAGGTGCCTGCCCTGCATTCAGGAAATGCCAAAACTGGAAAGCATTTACGGCCGATACAAAGACAAAGGGCTTGAAATTCTGGCGGTGAACGTCGACGGCGTGGATTCCGAGGTCATGCAGGCGAATCTTGTAAAGCAATTGGGAGGAACGAGCCTCAGCGTAACCTATCCCCTTCTGCTCGACGAGGAGTTCAAGATCATCGACCTGTATCATCTGACGGTGGCTCCATTGACAGTATTGATTGATCGCGGCGGGGTTATCCGCTATCGACATACTGACTACCAGCCGGGAGACGAAGTCGATCTCGAGAATGCTATTAAGCAAGTGCTTCAATCAGGGTGAAACACGGCGAGGCCATTGCGTCAGTAATTGCGTGTGGAATGATGCGGCGCCGTTGGAGAGGTGAGAAGCGATGAAGGGAAAGTCAGCACAGATTATTTTCGGAGTGTTGCTTATGGGCGTTGTGATTGCCATTCCGTCGACTCCGTGTCTGCCGTCACTCCTTGACACGGGGCCGAAAGTCACGCAGGGAGACGCGTTGTCTCCCTTTGTTGCGACTGACTTGCAGGGCAGGGAAGTCAATCTGGCAAGCTACCTCGGGCACAAGGTAGTTCTGCTTGACTTTTGGTCCATATACTGCGCCCCTTGCGTTGCGGAAATGCCCACTCTGATTGATCTCCATAATAAGTACAACAAGATGGGATTGGAAGTGTTCGGAGTGAGTCTGGACAGCCATTTTAACGCGCGCAGGCTCGCAAAGTTCGTGGAAGGTTTCGAGTATCGCATTCCTTATCCTATCATTCATGACGCGGGCTCGCAGATTCGCCAAATGTACGGGGTTGGCACGTTGCCGACCACGATAATCGTTGATGCCAGTGGCAAGGTGCAACTAATCCATATCGGTTTCTCGAAGGAAGACAAGAGGCTCATTGCGGATTTCGTAATACGCCTCATGGAAGAGCAAACAAGAAAAACGTCGCAGGTCAGACCCTCTAAATGAGGGGCCATATTGTGTGAGAGGCTGGCCAACGGCCATCCTCGAGTGGCAGCAGTCTGATGATCTCCTGCCAAGAACTAAGGAGGAAGACGGAAGATGCGGTTCAGAAGAGTTACCTCTGTGTTGCTGGGTCTTGCGCTCATTACGCTCGCGACGAATGTGTGGGCCGAACTGCCTGCGCCGACGTGGGGAGCGGGTTTTCCGAGGCTCCTGGGAGATAAGGTTCTGCTCATGTGGTCGGCCGTGCCCGGCGCGGAGAGTTACAAGGTCTATCGGAATGGCCAGGTCTTAGCCAGTTCGGCCGCAACCAATTCCATAGACCCGAAGCCCGCTGCCGGAGACAACCGATACACGGTGGTCGCCATTGCCGGCGGCGCCGAGGGCGCGAAGAGCGAAGAGAAGCTCATACAGATAAAGACGGTCGAGGAGATTATCGTCGCTCCGCCCACGGGCGTGATTTCGCGGCCGATTGAAGACGGTCTGGCCATTGTATGGGACAGGCCCAAAGGAACCGTTCTCGCGTTCAACGTTTATCGGAGCCTCGAATCCGGCAAAGGGTACGAGATGATCGGCTCGGTGCAGGATACCACGTACATCGACCAGAACGTGAAAGAAGGCAAGAAGTATTACTATACGATAGCCGCTCTGGATGGCGCTTTCAAGGAGACCGAGAAATCAAAGGAAATCTCTGCTGTTTACACGAAGATGCAAGAGGAAACAGTTGCGGCAGGTCCGGCAGCCAAGGAATACAAGATAGTCATAAAAGCCACCAAGCTTGCGAATACTCTGGATTTGCTCGGAAGCGAGAAGCTGCTGGGGGCCGTTGACACCGCTATTTCGGACGCGGGCAAAGTGTACGTTGTAGACCAGGTCGCCGGCAACATCAAGGTATTCGACCTCGAGGGAAACTACCTTTCTCAATTCGGGCGAAAGGGTCCTGAAGAGAACGACTTCCGGCTCGCGTACGGAGTAGGTATATCTCCGGACGGCAAGGTCTACGTCGCCGATTGCAACAAGGTCTTCGTGTATTCGCCAGACGGCAGCCAGATATCCAGTTTCGGGCTTGAGCCCCCAAAGGTCAAGGAAATCCTCGAGGCGGCCTCGAAATCGAAGGAGGGACAGAGTGGCGCTCTGAAGCCATATCCGGTCGATGTCGCATTCGACAGCAAAGGAAACATGCTTGTCGTGGACAATGCTTTTGCAAGAGTGGTGGTTTTGGACCGGAACCATAAATATGTGACCGAATTCGGCAAGTATGGGCACGGTGACGGGGAGTTGAAACACCCGAGCTACATTGCCGTCAACTCTAGAGGCGAGATCGGCATTGTCGACGGCATGAATCGCCGTGTTCAGGTGTTCACTGCCGACTATAAGTTCAAGTATGGCATAGGCGCTGCGAAAAGCTTCGTCGGCTCCTTCCTGGGACTGGGAGGCATCACTGTCACGAAGGAAGGAAACTTTGTCGTGGCCGACCCTCCGCTCGAGTCAGTCCAGGTCTTTGACAGGGAAACGGGCGCCTACCTGTATCACTTCGGCAACGAGAAGGCCGAAGTCGAGCCGGATTCCAAGCAGCGTGCACTATGGGATGTCAGCAACCCGGCGGGCGTCTCAATAGACTTGAAGAACAACAACCTCTGGATATGTATGCCAAAAGCAAGCAGCGCAGTGATCCGACACATCGCGGATTGATCAAAGATACTACGAATCACTGACTGTTCTGTCGAGTACCAATTCGGGCACGAAGAGGTTGCGGGAGGGAGGTGGTAGCCGGAGTCATGGAACGCTCCGCTGCTTTTGGTTCACGATTGTTTCGAGGTCTTATTGTGTGAGTCACGAAAAGAAATCAGTAAGGAGTTGGATGGAAGAAGAGAATCACTGACCAAGGAGTTTCGAGTATGGTAAAGAGGCTAGCAGTTCCGATAGTAATTCTTGCGGCAATGTTGTATTGCGTCCCCGCTTTCGGAGCAGTAGCCGGAACCGCTCATGAGCAATCGATCGGCGATCAAGGTGTGTGCTCGGCGTGTCATATTCCTCATAAAGCGCTGGGCGCGCGGTTGTGGCCCCAGTCAATGAGCGGACAGGAGGCTGTCTTCGGAGTGGTAGGCTCTTTGTGTTACTACTGTCACGGAACCGGTGGCGGCGCGGGTTTGGTCAATGCGGTGCAGATTTTTGCTATGGATGACACTATAGGCGCCTTCTCACACGGCCGCGATGTGAACCAATTGCCGGATCCTACCGGTACGATGGACACGTCGCTCCCTTACGGCGGCGACTCCAGGTTCCAGTGCACCACTTGTCACAATGTCCATGATGACACAAGCAAGCCTTTCTTGCAAGATGATATTGATCAACTTTGCGCAAGATGTCACAAGCTCAGGCAGTTTGTAGGCGGGTCCGATCAGGCTGTTCAGGGCGCGTGGGGTAGCGGTTATTACGGCACAAGCAACCCGGGCTCGCATCCCATGGGAACCGATGTCTATGGTGACAGCGATTCTCCGGCGAACTCGCCAATCAATATCACCGGCGCTGCAGTGTTCACCTATGCTTATGGCGCGACCTCAGCCCATAACCTCGGCGGTCACCTGATCGATGGGGCGACTACGCCCGGTTCTGGCGCCGGTGTAACATGCGCAACGTGCCATTCGGTGCATGGCGTCCAGACTGATGCCGACCCGCCTAGCGGCGGCACGGCGCCTGTCGCCAATCTGCTGACTATCGATCAGCCGACTGCAACAGGTGGTTTCGATAACGCGCAGGATGGCAATGGCGACCCGCGAAATGCTCTTTGTGAAGGTTGTCATTACACGACGGCGACGACGATAGACGCCAGCACGGGCGCCGCATATGGCGGCTCATATAGGCCAAATCCGGGCGCATCCGCCTATACACACCCGGTGGATGACCTGGGCGCCTCGATGGAGGCAAGCGTAAGCGCATTCCCGCAGTACTGGCCAGTGAGTTCCTCATCGGCCACAAACGTGAGCCCCGTTCCGATCTGCGAGTCGTGTCACACTCCGCATCCGAACGCCAACTCGAATAGGGCCAACATAGTGGCTGCTTCCGGAACGCATATATTAAGGGCGCCGGAAGATGACTCGCTAGCCACGTACATTTGCTTCCAGTGCCATGACTTTACGCTTGGCGCTGGGCATCATCCGTCCAACGTGGCTATGGGCAGAATGGGTGACAGCGTCATAGGCAATAATGACGCTACTTTGACCTGCAGCGACTGCCATTCCGGAGCCCACAACTGGACAACGTTGGGCCTCGGGCTGGATCCTCAGTGGGAACCCGCAGGCAATGGCCGCAGCCGTCTCTCGTCGGTCGAGCGGGTGACCGCCGGTGCGTCAAAGGAATGCGAGGACTGTCACTATAACAATAACACCATTCCTTGCCCGACCAACAACAGCACGAACGGCGGCGGTGCTGTGAGTCACACGTGGCGTACGAGCACAAGCTACCAGGATATCGGCGAAGGCACGCATTATCTGGGCACGACGACGATGGACTACGCCCTCGGCTCATTCGGCGGATCGTCGTTCAACGCCACCAGCGATGACTGGAGCGGCCAGGGTCAGGCGAATGCCAGATGGTCGCGCTTTGATGGAA
>JACRIR010000161.1 GCA_016215705.1 Candidatus Poribacteria bacterium
GAAGCAAGGGTAATGGCATCGGAAGCCATTCAATGCCACATCGAGAGCCTGCTTAAGGACGGTGAGCCGGTTCCCGAGGACGTGGAGATAAAACTCGAGCCGGTAAAGGAAAGAGTCAGCATCACGCTAGGGGCTGCATGAGCCCAAAACTCCCAGCCTTGACTTCCCGCCAAGTGATAGCAGCCCTCAAGAAAGCTGGCTTCTATGTGCATCACCAAAAGGGGAGCCACGTCACCCTGAAGCATATTCCCGACCCTGTAAAAAGAGTAACTGTTCCCTACCATAACCGCGACCTAAACCGCAAGACTTTGGCGACAATCCTTGATCAGGCCGGCCTGACAGACGAGGAGTTCGTTGCCCTTCTGTAAGGTCATAAACCCTGCCTTTTTCAAGGACTCCGCGGTGGGGAATTCTTTTGGCCAATCAGTTTTGGCGGGTTCGGGGAATGGGAGGCGAAAGGGGCAAGGAGCAAGACGAAGGGGGACGAAAAGACAGGCGGAAAAGGTTAAAAGGCGAAAAGGGGGATGTCCGATGCGCGGGTAACGTGCAGTCCGAGGCTCACAGAAAGTCACCTAATCATGAATACAAACACCTCAAAACCATTTCTGTGAAAAGCCTATTCTCGATCCCAATCAAAGCGTGTCATTAAGAAGTAGAACGGGAATTGGAGACAAGCTCTGACCGCGGTCGGGATTATGGAGAAGATCTCCCAGAGTTGCGCGCAGCCCCCCACAAGAATCTTCAATTCCGGATCTGAGTAGTACAGAGAATTTGACAATGTCTCTTGATTGGGATATAATTATCAATAGAAGTATATCTCTATTGGTATTATTATCCAAGAAGGGTTATTATGTTTGCCGATATGACCACAAAAGAGCGGACAAATATTCGAAAAGCGAAGGACCTGTTTCGACAGCATGACGGAATGCTCTCCGCGTCGAGGGCTATTCAGCTTGGTGTGCATCCGCGGACGCTTTACGCCATGCGTGACACCGGGCGGCTGCAGCAGATCAGCCGTGGCCTCTACCGCCTTGCGGACCTTCCTCCGCTGACTGAGCCTGACCTTGTCGCCGTTTCTCTGCGAGCGCCGCGTGGCGTGATTTGCTTGATTTCCGCCCTGAGTTTTCATGAGATTACGACGCTTGTTCCTCACGAGGTTTACCTTGCCATGAGAAAAGGGGATGAGCGCCCTCGAATCGGCTATCCTCCAGTTCGCGTGTTCTGGTTCGGAGGAGCGGCGTTTTCAGAAGGGATCAAGCCTCACACTTTGGATGGAACCGGCGTGCGCGTTTACGCCGCTGAGAAGACGCTTGCTGATTGTTTCAAGTTCCGCAACAGGATCGGCCTTGATGCCGCGCTTGAGGCGCTCAAGCTTTATCGGCAGCGCAAGCGAGTCGATGTTGATGCGCTTATCCATTTTGCCCGAGTGTGCCGAGTCGAAAACGTTATGCGGCCCTATTTGGAAGCCATTCTATGACCAGTCGCGCGAAAAATGTTTCCGCCTCCGTGCGTGAGAGACTGCTCAACAGGGCTCGTCAGACGGGGCGTCCATTCAACGAATTGCTGCAAGGCTCAATCCTCGAATTATCAGGTCGTGCCGGGTGCCCGCACATTATCTTTTCTCAGTAGGGCCAATGAGTCAAGGTCCTACCCCTGCCATCTCCGAAGACATTGCCGTGGGGAATTCTGTCGGCCAATCGTTCTTAGCGGGTTCGGGAAACGGAAGGCGAGTGGCGAGAGGAGCAAGAAGAAAAGAATCCGAGCAAGGCGCGGAGTCGCGGACAACGAGTCGTGAGTCGCAGGTCAAAAAATAGACCGGATCATCGCCACGAAACAGCACGAAATTCACGAAAAAGCTTCTTTCCTTTCTTTCGTGCCATTTCGCGGCTCACCTCTCTTTGTGATGAACTTCCTGGATAACTCCTTGCTCGTACCTTCATCATATCTCGCAGGTAGCTACTGATTCTATCCTTGTTCAGCCCGAGACTGGAAAACTGTTTCTCACATACATCGCTGAATCGCGCCAGGACTTTGCGGTTTATGGATTCTTGGTCCTCGCTTTCCAAAAAGGAAGAACTCCAACCGCTGAGGGCGCAAAGGGCCGCAGAGGAAGATATAAGGACGTCAACATCCTTCGTGAGCCTCTGCGCTTCGGTCTGCGACCTTTCTGCGGCCAAGATTGTTATTCTTGGATGGCAGCGCTTCTTCCCTCGTCGGTGCTAATCGGTGTTAATCTGTGGATAATAACGTCAGGCCGCAACCGTGTGTCCCCAGCCGTCCGTCAGCGCTGTCTCGGTAATAATATGTTTCACTTTCTCCAGCATGCGCCGATAGGATTCCCATTTGAGTTCTTTCCGGAACTGAAGCTGGCCGACAACAATGCCAGGATGCGCTTTGTTGTGCGCGGCAAAATCGAGTATCTTACGGGCGCTGTAAAGAGGATGAACACGGGCGATGAAATCACGCAGTTGCGACTGGTCAATCAAGAATTCCGTCGCAAACGAGTTTGCCTGTCTTTCGGAATCGAGCATTCGTTCCGAGGGCTCTCCTTCCTTGCCGACAAGTTCAATGTCAAGGATGACGGCCTCCAAACCGTCCCTTCTTTTTATGTGACCCAATTCGTGTGAAAGGGTGAACCAAAAATAATCAATCCGATCATAACGCATGGAAAGAGCTATTACGGGTTTTCCCCTATCCAGCCAAAAAGCGGCGCCGTCAATCTTTGTATGTGGCAAATGTTCAAGTATCAAGAATCTGATCCCTGCCTGCGCAAGAACTTCAGGGATCTGTCTTATATCCCGGGCATTGACGAGCAATCCTCTAAGTCGCGTTAAGCCCGCATTAAATGATTGAACAGAGAAAGGTCTTGCAGATACAGCGCTCGCGAGTTGCCTCGCGCGGAAGAACCATGCGACCTGAGCGGGGGAATACTCTTTCGACGATTTTCGCGCTGCATACGGAAACCGGATTTTATCGTCAGGCGTTTTCAGGTCGAAGAAGTCAAGCAGCCTTTTTTCAAGCGCTTCTATGTTCTGTGAGGGTTCAATCCACTGTCGCCTCACCATTTCCTTGACCGGCGCAATTTCATATAATTTGGCTCGACGCGCAATCGCAGTATCAGTGTCTTTGACACGCCATAACTGGTACATGCTTTCCAGATTCATCCAATACTGGGCGCTTGTGCCAAAGGCATCCCCCAATGCCTTGGCAGTCTCCGGCGTTATGGACCTCTTGCCCATTATCAGTTCGTTTATAACATTGGGATTACGCCCAATGATCTCGGCCAAATCCACTTGGCTCCAGTTGCGCGCCTCCAGTTCTTCCTTGATAAACTCCCCGGGCGGAAAAACCTCCGCGACTTTTCTGTCAGTCATTACAAATCTCCTTTAGTGATAGTCCTCTATTGCAACTATGATAACGACCTTATTGGAGGCCGTTCCCTGAAACTCCAGGATCAGCCGCCATTGGTCATTCAATCTCATTGAATATTGATGAGACCTGCTTCCTTTCAGTTTTTCAAGTCGCAAAGATTTCAGGCTGCGGAGGTCTCTTTCATCTGCCGCCGACCTGATCTGTTGCATCCTCTTGCGAAAAGCTTTGACGACTCCGGGTTGATACCCGGCGTCAAAGACGGCGTCAGTTTCCAATCTTTCTAGATGCCGGCCTTTGAAACGTGCCTCCATGAAGTGATCATACACAAGTGGATTTGAATTGTCAAATATTTAATTATCGCATTATCGGTATGCGATAATTAATCATAAGTGTGATATCATATTTTCCTGCCCGCGCCATTTCTGAAAACACCATAGTGGGGAATTCCTTTGGCCAATCGTTTTTAGCGGGATCGGGGGATAGACGCCAGCGGAACAGGCGAGACGAAAGACGAAAGGGGAACAAAGCCACAGGGCACGAAGGGAAATGCTGTCCGAAGAGGTTTCTCATTCGTGAACTTCGTGGATGACTCCCGGCGGATGTGGGCCACTTGCTTTTTGGGGAACTTTATAGTAAAATATAGCCCAATATTGGCAAACCGAATTTCGAGAGAGGCTTCTCGGAAGATGCGCGCGACGGCTCCAAAGGGCTCGCGAACGGCTCAATGCCTCGCGGAGAACGCAAGAACGCGCAAGGCCCGCTCATAAGATTCGCGGCGCCGGTATCCTGAAGCTTATGCCTCAAGGAAAAGGGTTCATGAATCCCTCCATCTGCAAGTTATCCTTGTGCAACTATTGCCGAGGCGGGCCTATGTGGCCGCCGTAGGCCGTCCCACCTCTCTTCACATCAGCCTAAGCAGCATCGGATACTCTTGTTTCTCAACAAAAACATTCAGAGTTCTCTAAGAGAGGAGACGTGTGTCATGAAGATGCGTATTATGGCATTGGCTTTCCTTGCGGTCGTGCTTTTACCGCAGGTGTGTCCCGCCGCCGAGGTGGTCGACGCGGTCATGTGCCTGAAAGTCGAGAACAGGCAACCGGTGGACGCGGGGACTTCTTTCCCCGCCGACGTGGGACAAGTGTGGTGTTGGTCCAGGATCAAGGACGCCGACGGAACGGCGATCAAGCATGTCTACTATCACAACGACAAGGAGAAAGCCTCAGTCGAATTGAAGATAGGCAGCCCCCTCTTCCGGACTTTCAGTTCGAAGAGGATTCTGCCGGGCTGGACGGGTAAGTGGCGCGTGGACATCGTTGACGCAAGCGGCGCAGTCATGAAGTCGCTTGATTTCACGATCGGCGAAGCGGCCGAGCCCACGGAAGGAAAAGCTGCTCCGGGCGAGGCGGCAAAGCCATCAGCAGAGGGCAAGACGGAGGAAAGCGCGCCCACACAGAAATAACCGACTTTCTTGATCTTGAAAGCGGTGGCGCTTAGGATCAATTCGGGGACGCCATGCGGCACGGCGTCCCCGATCTTTTTTTGTTATTCGGGAAGCGTTTCGAGGGAATATCCCGGCGCAATATGATAGAATTATGGACTAATGTTGGCAGGGATGATTCCTGAATGGCATAGCATAGATTTGCGGGCAAGCACGCAACAGGAGAGAGTCCAATGGATTTTGCATTCACAAAAGAGCAACTGATGTTCAAGCAGGAAGTTATCCGGTTTGCCGAGAAAGAGATCGTGCCGAGGGTGCGAGAACATGATCTGAAGGAAGAGTTCGATTTCGAATCGTTTCGCAAGCTTGGTGAATTCGGCATACTGGGGCTTCATTTTCCGGAAGACCTCGGCGGGAGCGGTGCGGACGTGATCACCACCGTCCTGGCGAGCGAGGCGCTGGGAGAAGCCGGCGTCGACGGCGGTCTGACGTTGTCTCTGGGTGCTCACACGTTTCTCTGTGCAGATACGATCTATCGACATGGCACAGACGAGCAGCGCAAGAAGTACGTCCCCAAACTGGCCAGCGGCGAATGGATCGGTTGCATGGGGCTGACCGAGCCGAACGCCGGCTCGGACGTGGCTTCCTTAAAAGCCAGGGCGGAAAAGAAGGGGGACGCCTATGTTCTTAATGGAAACAAGATGTTCATCACCAATGGGCCCATCGCGGACGTGGCTGTAGTCTATGCCAAGACGAATCCGGAACTAAAGCATGCGGGCATATCCGCATTCATCATCGAGAAAGGTACACCCGGATTCTCCGCAGGACCGAATCTAATCAAAATGGGCGTCCGAACCTCGCAAACATCGGAACTCATCATGAACGACTGCGTCATCCCGGCGCAGAATCTGCTCGGCGAGGAAGGCGAGGGCTTCAATATGTCCATGCAGACGGTGGAATGGGACCGCAGCGCGCTCCTGGCGCCGTTTGTCGGGGCCGCTCAGTATATGCTGAAGCGGTGCGCGACCTACGCAAATGAACGAGAGCAGTTCGGCCGGCCCATCGGCAAGTTCCAGGCGGTCAAACACAAGCTGGCCAACATCCGGATATTTGTCGAGGCCGCGCGTACGCTGGTTTATCGAACCGCCTGGTGCAAAGACCAGGGGCGCGCGCTCAACCATCTCGAAGCTGCTGTCGCGAAATTGTTCTTGGGCGATTGGAGCTTGGTCCCCACGAATGACGGCGTCGTTCTGCACGGCGGGTACGGCTACTGTCATGAATACGATATGGAGCGGATTTTCCGTGACGGCAGGCTGGGGCCGATCGGCGGCGGAACATCCGACATACAGAAAATGATCATCTCGAAACTTATGTAGACGGATGAGGGAGGAGAATCCGATGAATTATGATTTCAGCGAGCGGGAAACGGCATTTTTCTCGCAAATTGACGAGTTGATGCAGTCGCTGGCCGAGGCCGGGGATTCAGACAGGGGCGACACGGGCGCAGTCGGACATCGTCTTCGCCACGCACTGAAGCGGCTTGCTGAGACCCCATATCTGAAGCTGGGACTCCAAGCGCAAGAGGGCCTGGACGGCCCAAGCCTGATGCGCGCCATGGAGATTGTGTCGAGCCTGGCGCCGTCTCTGTTTCTTTCCGTCGAAATGAGCGCGCGCGTCTTTGGACGCATACTGAGCACATGGGGAAATGCAGAGCAGAAGGAGAGATGGCTCGCGCCCTTGCTCAAGGGCGAAATTGTGGGCGCCCTGGCTCTTTCCGAAGACTCTCTGAACGTGGAAAACGAGCCGCTAAAGACAAAAGCAAAGGCGGAAGGCGATGCAGTGGTCATCAATGGCCGGAAGCAATATGTAGTTAATGGGCCGGTGGCCGACTGGATTGCCGTCGCCGGCGCTATCGAGGACAAAAACGCGATTTTCCTGATCGAGAAAAATGCCGCCGGGTTGCGGCTCGGAGATCGTATTGCGACGGTCGGCTACGAAGGCGCTGCCATATGTGGCCTGTCGCTGGAGAACTGCCGGATTCGCGCCGACCGGGTTGTCGGACGCTTCGAGCCCAAAGAGGGCTTGGGCAAGATTCGTTTGTGGGAAAACCAGGTGATTGTCGGCGCAAGCCTTGGTCTCATGAAAGCAGCATTCGAATCGGCGAAGGATTACGCAAAAAGCCATGAGAGCGGCGCCAAGCCCGTGATAGCATATCAAGAGGTTGGCTTCAAGTTAGCCGAGATGCTGACGCTGTTGCAGACTTCCCAACTGCTTGCCTGTCGCGCCGCCTGGACGGCGGAACATATGCCTGAAGAGGCAGACTCGCTCACCCTTTGCGCCAAAGTCTTCTGCACGGAGGCTTCGGAAGACGTGGCCGGAAAGGCGCTTCAGATTCTGGCGGGCGCGGGGTATGTTTCCGGCAATGCGGCAGAGCGGGCTTATCGGTGCGCCAAGTACGGGCAGATCGCGGGCACATCGACGGAGATAGCGCGGGTAAGGATCGGCGATTGTGCCCTCGAGAAACCGTAGCACGGCAGAGCCGCAACCAACCAACATATATCGGGCGCGATGAATCGCGCCCCTACAGCGTTTCTTGATTCATGCCTGTAGGGGCGCAATTCATTGCGCCCATGTGATTGGCATGCAAGGCGTCACCAGAAATCAAGACACAAACTTAGGAAATTAAATGTGAGTAGTATAGGGGTCACTGACCCTGCAAACTGAAGAGTGGGAGCATTACCCGTGCCTGCGAATCTTACTCCTGATTACCTGGAAGCGGAAAGGGCTTATAAGGAGGCGAAGACGCCCTCGGAGAGAATGGAGTGCCTCGAGCGAATGCTGAGCACCATTCCGAAGCACAAGGGCACCGAGAAAATGCAGGCGGACATCAAGCGCCGAATTGCCCAGATCAAAGACAAGATGGAGCATGAGCGTTCGCAGAAACGAGGCGGGCCTTCGCTCGTGGTCAAGAGGGAGGGAGCAGGCAAGGTTGTTCTGGTAGGCCCGCCAAACACCGGCAAATCGCAACTCATTTGTTCATTCACCAACGCCAAACCCGAGGTCGCTCCATATCCGTTCACCACTCGCGCGCCGGTTCCCGCGATGATGCCTTTTGAAGACGTGTTCATCCAACTGGTCGAGTTGCCGGCTCTCTCCGAGGATCATTTCGAGCCTGCGACCGGCGACAACGTTCGCAACGCGGACCTTGCCCTCGTCGTGGCTGACCTCGCGTCGGCCGACCCGCTCGCACAAGTGACCTCGACGCTCCAGTTGCTCGAGCGCGTAAAAATAAAACTGTCGCGGACGGGTTCAGTCGAGGGACTTGAGCCCGGCTGGTCAGTCAAGAAGGCGCTTATCGTCGCCAACAAATGCGACTGCGATGAAGACAGCGCGCTGTTGTCTCTGATGAAGGAGTTGTGGGAGGGCGATCTCCCGATACTTGCCATATCCGCGGAAAAGGGTCGGAACCTTGAGAGCCTCCGGAGTGAGATTTTTCAAAGCCTCGAAATCATCCGAGTCTACTCGAAAGCGCCGGGCAAATCTTTGCACAAGGATACGCCGTTCACGCTCAAGGTGGGCAGCACGCTCCTGGATTTCGCGGCTGCCGTCCACAAGGATTTCGCTGAGAACTTGAAGCACGGGAGGGTCTGGGGCAGCGTAGCGTTCCCCGGACAAAACGTGTCCTCTGACTATGTTCTGGCCGACGGCGACATAGTCGAGTTGCATACGTAGTAGAACAGAGAATGCCTCGCCGTCCGCATCTGTAACCCTGCGCTACTCGCAACAACATCTCTGGTTGCCGCTATCCCATACCGTATGACCTGCGGGTAGGTCTATCTTGATAGAATCGGTCGGAGATGTCATATTGACTCCAGAGGTCGATATACTGTCTAACTAACCATTTCCGTGCCGACAGTGGCTACGGAAAGGAATATGGGTTCCCGAAGCCCCGAAAAGATTGTGCGAACAAATGGCGCCTACAGAACCCCATCCTGGTTCGCCAATTACGGGGCAGGCTATTTCCACCCATTTCCAGATGCTTCATTTCTTGTCCGGCTTGACAAAGGCATGGCTTGGTGTTAGAATCATGACCAAGTTGGTCAACATAGTGAACTCAACCGGAGTCCGGTGAATCAATGAAAGTCTCAGCTAAGGGCGATTATGCCTGCCGAGCGCTTCTCGATCTGGCGCTCAACTATGACAGCCAGACGCCGGTGCACATAACGGAGATCGCGGAACGACAAGGAATCCCCAGAAAATACCTTGTGCAGATTCTCATATTGCTCAAGGGCGCAGGGTTGGTTAAGAGCAAGCGCGGGGTGGAAGGCGGGTATATGCTGTCGAGGCCGCCTGTTGAGATAACCCTGGGAGAAGTAGTGAGATTGGTTGACGGCCCAATCCTCCCCCTCAAGTGTACCATGGATGACGAGTCCGCGACATGTGACCGGAAGCCGATATGCGGCTTTCATCCGATCTGGGAGTCGGTGAGAGACTCGATCTCCGACATTATCGACAATCTCACGTATGAGGATATATGCAAGAGAACTCGCGAAAAGGAGCAGATGTACTACATATAAGGACGGGAGCCGGTATGGACAGGCTGGAAGATGAAACGCATAATAGTGGTCAGAAGAGGAGGTCAATTTATGACGACGGTTCGCATTCCAACACCACTTCGCAGATTCACGAACGGGGCTGAGGATGTGCCCGCGACGGGAGCAACGGTGGCCGAGGTCATCGAGGACCTCGACCGCAACTATGCGGGCATGAAGGCGAGACTCTGTGAGTCCGACGGCAACGTGCGCCGTTTTGTCAACATCTACATTAATGATGAGGACATCCGCTTTTTGCAGCAGTTGCAGACACCCGTCAGAGACGGCGACGAGCTTTCGATAATCCCGGCAATCGCTGGCGGATGAACGGAACCACTCAAATGGAATTCACCGAAGAACAGATAAAGAGGTACAGTCGACACATTATCCTCAAGGACGTCGGCGGAAAAGGGCAGAAGAAGCTGATGGACGCCAAGGTGTTAGTCATCGGCGCCGGCGGCCTTGGGTCGCCTTCCGCCTTCTATCTTGCTGCGGCGGGCGTCGGCGTCATCGGCATACTCGATTTTGACACGGTCGACCTCAGCAACCTTCAGCGGCAGATACTGCACGCTACGAAGGATGTGAACCGTCCGAAAGTGGAATCAGCAAAGGAAACGCTACAGGCGCTCAATCCCGACGTTCGCGTTATCGTGCACAATGAGCGTTTGACAGCAAGCAATGCATTCCGGATTTTCAAGGACTACGACGTCATTGTCGACGGCTGTGATAATTTCGTGACGCGCTACCTCACGAACGACGCATGTGTCATGCTCGGCAAGCCGAACGTGCACGGAAGCGTGCTTCTTTTCGAGGGCCACGTCTCCGTCTTTGACGCTAAGAAAGGCCCGTGTTATCGATGCCAGTATCCGCAACCTCCGCCTCCCGGGATGGTACCCAGTTGTCAGGAGGCCGGAGTCCTCGGAGTTTTGCCCGGTATCATAGGAACTGCTCAAGCCGTTGAAACTCTGAAGCTTATCATAGGGATCGGCAGCCCGCTCGTTGGTAGACTGCTTCACTTCGACGCTCTCAATATGAGGTTCCGCGAGTTCAAGCTGCGAAAAGACCCGCTCTGCCCCGTCTGCGGCGATGACCCATCAATCACGCAGTTGATCGATTACGAGGAGTTTTGCGGGCTCAGACGCGACGGCGAGGGGGAGGAATAGCGATGGGCAAGCCTGCGCCCGGTCTTGACAATTGCAGGGCGTGCGAATCCGTGCTCGACTACGTGGGAAATACTCCGCTCATTCGCCTAAAAGGTTTGGAGAGCGAGATCGGCAGGCCGGGTGTCGAGCTATATGCGAAGGCTGAATGGTTCAACCCGGGTGGTTCAGTCAAGGATCGCGCCGCTCTCCTGATTGTCGAGGACGCCGAGAGGGCCGGCCTGTTAACGCAAGGCAAGACCATTCTGGAATCCACTTCAGGCAATACGGGCATCGCCCTCGCCATGATCGGCGCGGCCAGGGGATACAAGGTGGATATTGTGATGCCCTCGAATGCGAGCGAGGAGCGCAAACAAATCATTGAATCGTATGGCGCAAGGATCATCTATTCGAGCCCACTCGAGGGAACAGACGGCGCGCAGAGACTTGCGCACCGCCTATGCTCTGAGAATCCGAAAAAGTACTTCTATTCGAACCAGTACGGAAACGATTCCAATTGGCGCGCGCACTACGAGGGGACTGGCGTCGAGGTCTATTCGCAAACTCGCGGACGAATAACGCATTTCGTCGCGGGCGTGGGAACCGGCGGCACGATTATGGGAACGGGTCGCCGGCTCAAAGAATACAACGCGGACATCAAAGTAATCGCCGTCGGGCCCGCCGAATCGCTCCACGGCATCGAAGGTCTGAAGCACATGGCGACTTCGATAAAGCCGGCAATCTACGATGAAGATTTCCCCGACGCCAAAGTGAGTGTGCCCACCAACGAGGCCCACAAGTGGGTGCACAGAATGGCCAAAGAGCACGGACTGTTCATCGGGCTTTCGGGTGGGGCAGCCATTCATGGGGCGTTGAAAGTAGCAAGAAAGCTCTCCTGCGGTGTAGTGGTCACCGTATTGCCCGATACCGGCGCGAGGTACCTGAGCGTTCGGTTCTGAAAAACCGTGCGCCAGAAACGAGGGCCCGGGAGCCAAACCTGATATATGCTCATTATTTCAAAGAAAATTCTGGATGATATACTTGCCCACTCGAAGGAGACGTATCCTGAGGAGTGTTGCGGAATCCTGGTCGGCCGCGACGAGGCCGGCAAACGGGTCGTCACTGAATCTTACCGCGCGAGAAACGTGAGCGAAGGTCGTAAGCACGACCGGTACCTGATTGACGAGAAGAAGCTGATCGAAGTGATGAAGGCGACACGTGGGCTCTCGGTGGACGTGGTTGGATTCTACCATTCGCATCCCGACTACCCGAGCCGCCCGTCCGGGTATGATACCGAGACCGCCGCCTGGCCCGGATACTCATATATGATAGTGTCGGTAGCGAAGGAAAAGGTTGTTTCCTTCCAGTCGTGGGTCATGCCCGACGGAGCGAATGCTTTTGAGGAAGAACCCATAGATGCCGCAGCGCAGCATGACCGCAACCAAGAAATAAACATCGGGCGCGATGAATCGCGCCCCTACGGAAATTCTTGATTCATGCCTGTAGGGGCGCAATTCATTGCGCCCATGCGGGTTTCGGGCAAGGTGTCGTAAGAAACCACGACACGAATTCAAAAGACTAACAGTAAGCAACACAGAGGTGGAATGAGCATGAGCGAAAAGAAGAAATTGGGTATTCTTCTCACAACCAGCCCGGAGCATGCGAACACTCAGAGTGTCATAAGAATCGCCGAGGCAGCCCTCAAGAAAGACGTAGAGGTTCGCATCTTCTTGATGTGCGACGGAGTGTTCAACTGCAACCAGGTTCCACTCTTGAACCTGCTCGACAAAGGCGCCAAGATTTGTTTGTGCCAGCAGAATCTGAATGAGAGATTTCAGGACGAGGCAAACGGGATCACGCTGGGAAGTCAGTATGACTTCGCGAGCAACGTCCGGGATATGGACAGGATACTTGCTTTCTGCTGAATCATGAAGACCACAGCCGTAATCATATCGCAATCGCCATTGAAGACTCTGCGCGTCGCTGAAGCGCTCAGGATGAGCGTCGGACTCACGCTCTGTGATGACGCTGTTCGCATAGTTTTTGTGGACGACGGGGTATATACTTTGCTCCATACGGAGCCTGCGCGGGTCGGAATGCCCGAGTATTCGCGCCACGTGAGAACGCTCAAGGACCTCGGCCACGCCATTTATGCGGAACGGGAATCATTGGAGGAACGCGGCCTCGAAAGGATTTCTTTCAAGCCGGAGATTGTGTCCCGTGCGGAAGTCATCCGGCTCTTGCTGGATAGCGACGCCGTGATTAGATACTGAATCGGAGAAGAGAAGTGAAGGTACTGCATATCATCCGGTCCAACGACGACAGGCTGGCGCATCGGTTCATCGACCAGATCGGCCGGTTGGACACCTCGGAACAGACAATCTTGATGATCCAGGACGGCGTATACGTCAGGCCCAAAGGCCCGAAAGTCTTTGCATGCGCCGAGGACGTATTGGCCCGTGGAATCGAGACTGACGTCGCGCTCGTGGACTACGACCGGATCGTAGAGATGGTTTTCGAGGCCGATAAAGTCATAACGTGGTAGAATCGAGACGAAAGAAGAAAGGAAAATCCCCCTCTTTCCCCCTTTTCCAAAGGGGGAGGAAGGGGGATTTGGAATTTAGGGTCCGGGACCTGCAATGTACGACCCGCGCCTAGCCGGTTGTGTTGTGAAATGATTGCCAAGACCCGCGTTCCAGTTGTATTTGGCAGCCTGTCATGCTACTATACAACGAGATGCACGAACCTGTCCTCCAACTCTGTGGGTGCGCATTCATTTGCACGCTGAGCGCAGAAAAAGGCGGGAACTATTGTGCGAATGGATTCTAACCCGCACAGGTTTTCCTCGAGGCGCCGATTGCGGGATAATCTTAAGATGGCAGCTTAAATTGGGAGTTGAAAGAAGATAGATGGAACAGCCGAAACCACAAGTCAAAGCGGACAAGGAAATCAACCTAAAGGGAGAGGTTTGTCCGTACACGTTCGTCAAATCGAAACTTGCGATCGAGGAAATGCTTCCCGGTCAGGTGCTCCGCGTGATTGTTGATTATGTGCCCGCGACCAAGAATGTGCCGAGGAGCATGCAGAACGAAGGCAACAGCGTTCTCGACGTGAGCAAGCTCAACGACAACGATTGGCAGATTGTCGTCCGCAAGGGCTGACCATGCTCGATTTCACCGAAGAAGAAATCAAACGATACAGCCGCCACATAATCCTGAAAGAAGTCGGCGGCAGAGGCCAGAAGAAGCTTCGTGAATCAAGCGCACTGGTTGTAGGTCTCGGCGGACTAGGCTCGCCGGTCGCCCTGTATCTGGCAGCGGCCGGAATCGGCACACTCGGCGTTCTGGATAACGACGTCGTCGAGTTGAGCAATCTTCAGAGACAGATACTTCACGGCACAAGCGATATCGGCAGGCAAAAGACGGATTCGGCCGAAAATCGCATCCGAGCCCTGAACCCCGGCGTCAAGGTTACAAAACACTGTGCCAGGCTTGACAAGAATAACGTCGAGCGGACGATTCGTGACTATGACGTCATAATTGACGGCGTCGATAACTTCGCGGCGCGATATTTGCTCAACGACGCCTGTTTTTTCGGGAATAAGCCGCTTGTTGAAGCGGGAGTGCTTCAGTTTCTTGGCCAGATCATGACGATTGTGCCGGGGAAGGGTCCGTGTTATCGCTGTGTTTTTCCCGAGCCGCCCCCGCCGGGGAGCGTACCGAGTTGTCAGGAAGCCGGCATACTGGGGGCAGTCGCCGGAGTGTTGGGCGTGCTGCAAGCGACCGAGGCGATAAAATTGATCCTGGGCATTGGCAAACCGCTCGTGGGTCGCATGATTATCTATGAGGCGCTCAGCGGCTCGTTCAGGGAAGTCGGCTTCAGACCAAACCCGAAATGCCCGTTGTGCGGAGAGAAACCGTCGATAACAGAACTTGTTGAATATCCTGTCGCATGTGAAGAGCAACGCCAGGATGCAGTCACATAATAGGCAAATAGGACAATCTCGCTTATTGGGGGGGCCATGCGGCATGGTGTTCGCCAATAGGCGGCTGTCTGCGATGGCAAACGGAATGCAAAGCACATGAATGAGAAAGCGAAGCCAAAGGCGATAGCGCTGCTTTCAGGCGGCCTGGACAGCGCGCTCGCAATCAGCATAATGCTTGATATGGGCGTCGACGTCGAAGCGCTCAATTTCACGACCATTTTCTGCAACTGCGCCAGTTCAAAGAAAGGCGAAGGCTGTGGAAGCGAGGCCCGCCGTTTAAGCGGACTCTTTGGAATAAAACTGACCGTCATCAATGTCACGGCGGAATACATCGCCGTGATCAAGCATCCGAAACATGGCCGGGGCTCGAGCATGAATCCGTGCATCGACTGTCGAATCTTCATGTTCCGCAAGGCGAAGGAATATATGCTTAAGACGGGGGCCGACTTCATCGTGACGGGTGAGGTGCTTGGGCAAAGGCCGATGTCCCAGCATATGCGCGCCATGATGCTCATAGAGCGCGAAAGCGGTCTCGAAGGCCTGGTTTTGAGACCGTTGAGCGCCAGGCTTCTATCACCCACGTTGGCAGAGAAGGAAGGGCTCGTCGACCGCGAAAAACTGCTCGACATCAAAGGGCGGAGCCGGAAACCCCAGATACTGCTTGCCAGTGAGAAGGGAATCACCGACTACGCATGTCCCGCCGGCGGATGTTTGCTGACTGACAAATCCTTCGGGAGACGGCTGAAGGACCTCCTCGCGCATATCCCCGACGCCGGCGTTGCCGAGATGCGTCTGTTGAAGTACGGCCGCCATTTCCGGCTTCCCGACGGCTCGAAAATAATCATCGGGCGCGACAAAGAGGAAAACGACAGGCTGGAACAATTCGGCAAGGGTTACGACAGGTTTCAGGTGGCCGACTCTCTTGGGCCCGTTACATTGGCGCCGAGACGATTATCCGAAGAAACAAAGAGGATCGTCGCTTCGCTTACAGCCCGTTACAGTCAGGGCAGGGAAATGCCCACTTTGCGTATTCGGCACTGCGAGGACGGCACTGAAAGCTTTATTGAAATTGCGCCTGCGAGCGATGAAGATCTGGCGCGCTGGCGCATCGACTAGTATGACGTTTCCGAAATAACATAGCATAAGCATTTTGAGGATGAGCCTAACAATAACCGTCATTCTGAGCGAAGCGAAGAATCTCGTTCTTTATGGCTATTGCAACGTTACTTAGGAAGCGCTCTACTAGGCTCAAAAGAAACACCCCGGAAAGTGAAATGGAACCATCCCACTTCCCGGGGTGATGTTCGCGCGTTTTGCGAATCGGAGATACAGAACTCCTTCGCTCGAGGGACGCCCTCGCGTCATATTTGTGGAGGCGTAACGACGGTTATCACCTCTGCGCTCTCCTTCGAGGTGTTTTGCCATTGATAGGGCGTGCCGGCCGCCAGATACATGCTGTCTCCGGAGCCTAATTTATAGGTTTGGTCGCCCGAGGTTACCTCTATTTTTCCGCTCAGCACGAAGAAGAACTCCTCGCTGTAATTCACGATCGGTTCTTTTCCCGACGAATATCCGGACGGCGCCGTGATCTTGATCGGCTCCATCTTTTTGGTTGCTATGTTCATTGCCAGGAACTCGGTCGTGGAGTCACCGTCGGTAAAGAATCTGCGTGCTTCACCCTTGCGAACCACTGAGGCCTGCCCTCTCTCGATCGAAGTGAAGAGGTCGTGCAATTTCAATCCAAGCGAGGAGACCATTTTCATTAAGGACGTCAACGACGGCGAAACCGACCCCGTTTCGACACGCGAGATGAGGGCTTTGGAATAGCCGCACTTATTCGACAATTCCTCGAGCGTCATCCCCTGCGACACCCTGATTCGTTTCAGTTCTTTTCCGATGTCCATTCTTTTTCATCTCCCTTTTCCGGCCGAGGTCCCTTGTCGAATGAACCATTTCAATAGATATCGGGACTTTCGGCCCACCTTGCCTTCCGCTCAGCGTATTGCGAAACCTTTAAATCATTTACTTCCCCCGGCTTCTCATGCCCCGAGCGGCACATACTCCTAAAGTAATCTGTTCCCCGTTTCTGCCCCAGAGTGCAAACAACAACCGCTATTCCTCCCCCTCTTTCACCCTTTTTGCAGTCCCTCCTTTTTCCGGATATTTTCCTTGATCATTTGCTTTGTGAGTTCGCTGTTCAAGAAGAAGGCGGCGTCGATACAACCAGTGTGGTAGTTCGACCCTTCGCAGCGTTCCGCCACTTGTGAGGGGTCGCCATCTTCACGTACATGCAATCGCCTTCGTTCAGATCGTATGCTTCTTCCTCGACCAAAGCCTCCAGTTTCCCTTTGAGAACGTACAACCATTCTTCACCGATGTGCGCGGCTCTCTTGTCCTCGCTGGCCGCCCCGGCCTCAAACGTCTTGATGACGGATTCCATTTTGCTCCCGGGAGGACCTTGGGACAGGTACTCTACCTTTATCTTCCCGCCCGAAAGAGTCGAGGACTTCCGACCACTCTTTTTGATCACAGACACATGCCCGCCTTCTACTGCCGTAAAAAGCTGGTGGAGACTGATTGCCACCGCTCCCGCTATCTTGATCAGAGAGCTTATGGACGGAGAAACTGAATCGTTCTCAATTCGAGAAATAAGCGCCTTTGAGTAACCCGTCTTTTCCGCCACGTTCTGGAGTGTCATCCCTTTTTCCAGACGCATTTTCCTGAGTTTTTCACCAAGGGTCATCGTTTTCTGCCTCCTCTTTGACTCCCACGCATGCGTCCACTTCCTATTCGCGCTTCTGAAATCCTATTGAACTCCGCTTTTCTGACCCGCATGAAACAAGAATCCGGGATGCTCCTACTTATCTGGCGCGTTTCACCCCCTTACCTAAGCGCTACACGTCCTCGCAGCCATTCACATTTCCAACGTCCTGAAGGCTGGTCGAGCTTCGCTTATTCTCAACCGCTCCCCGATGTCGAGGTTATTCAAACGCGCACCGGAGTAATGACGCAAAAGGCGGTAGCATTTCCCTTGCCAACGTTCCGGAAACCATGCGGGACAGCCGCGTTGAAATATGCGCAATCCCCTTCCTCGAGGACGTGCTTTTTCTCCGCGAGTGTAAGCTCCATGCGACCCTTCAACTGCATCGCCCATATCTCGCCGCGATCCCCGCCGAGCTCGCTGCCCGTCGATGCTCCCTTTTCGACCGTGATCAGCAGCGGCTCTATCTTCTTTTCGTCGGTCTGTTCAGTGAGGAACTCGACCTCGACCTTCCCGCCGCCTATCTTGGCCTTCTTGCGTTCGGCCCTGCGGACCACGGTCGGCTCCGCATCCCTGGCGGGAAGAAACAGGTCATGGGGTTTAACCTCCAGAGCCGAAGCAATCTTCAACAGCGAATTTATCGACGGCGACACATTCCCGTTCTCTATACGGGAAATCAGCGCCTTCGAATAGCCCGATTTCGCCGACACGTCCTTTAGCGTATAACCTTTTTCGAGCCGCACCTTCTTCAAACGTTCACCAATATTTACGTCCATAGCTTTCTCCCTCTTACCACGCTACGCACACCTGTTATTCATCATACACGTTCACCAGACTCCATTGTTTTCTTTCTTTAGTAACCTTCCTCTCTCCTTCGGGTCACCGGCCGCCCGTCCCATCAGGATTTAACCAACGATTAACAGGTAAAGTGTTTGCCCGCTCCCCTCGAACCTCGTTTTCGCGGCCCCGCGTCGTGTGCGCTTTCCCCCTGCGCGTTACCTCCACTTAACGCCTGCGCCGCGCCGGACAGGGGTTATCGTGAGGAACATTATCGCCAGCCTTTAAACCTTAACACAAAAAAGATGTTTTGTCAACCGGCGGTTGCTTCTCTGTAGATTTCAACTGTGAGGCAACACCCCCGGGGATGCAACCCACAATGCGACATATTTCCCCCTCGCAAAACTGGATTGCGCGCCGCCAAAACCCGCAGGCTATCAAACGAGCCGCCCTTGTCCGTCGGCTGTAATCCTTTGTCACTCAATTACGCTTCATCCACTCACCGAGCAGGGTTGCGAAGAACGGTGGGAGCGCGCTCGCGTTTCAGGGAATTCCGAAGTGAATCAATGTTACAACAATTCATCTTGTTAGTCAACTCTCACACGCGCACGGCGTAGGTTTTGCTTTTCCCTGTCTTTCGGGTATCGCAAGCGCATTCAAGACCGGGTTTGTGGAAGGCGCGCGTCTGGTATATAATGCCGTCTAAAGCGCGAAGCGCATAAGGTGAGCCAACGTGTCTGAAGCGCAAAGAGAAATGAGCAGAAGCGGCGTCACAGGGTCCCGCCCTGGAAGAACGCGGCAAGTCGTTGCGGTCGCGGGGGCCGGGATGCTTGTCTATATCATTCTCCTCGTCTATCATGTCGCGCCTTACCATTACAACCTCAGCAGTCTGATAAAAATAGGCGCTTCCAACCCATTCTTCAACCCATCCGCGCTTGAGCCCGGACTCGTCGTCTTTGACGATCCGCGCTCCGGCGGCGACGGCTACGACGGTCAGTTCTTCTATTATACGATCAAGGATTTGTTCATGGGACTGCGTGGAATCGCAAACCCGTTCCGCTATCAGAGAATCCTCTATCCCTCCCTTGCGTTCCTGCTCGCTTTCGGGCGGGCGAATCTGCTGCCGTTCTCGATGCTCGAAGTGAACCTTCTGGCGATTATATTCAGCAGCGTCCTTCTGTGGTGGACGATACGGGATACGGCGCTGCCGGGCGGATACATTCTCCTCTACATGCTGAACATCGGATATCTTATTGCAGTGTTCTACGACGTAGCGACTCCCGTTTGTGTCGGCCTGATCGTCGCCGCCTCATACTTTTTCTCGCGCAGGAACCTGTGGGCCACTTCGGCCATGATGGCGCTTTCATTGCTCGCTCAGGAAAACGGCTCGGTTGTGCTCGCCGCGCTTTGTCTGTGGCTCGCCTTGAAGAAGCAGTGGCGGGGCGCATTCACGCTTTCCACTGCTATCTTGCCGTGGACGGCCTGGCAGGTCTTCCTCTGGCGCCGCTACGATGCATCGCCTCTTGTCATGTCAGGCAACCACCTGCGCATGCCGTTCACCGGCATGCTTTCTCAAATCGCGTCGCTCAAGCTGCCAGGTGATTGGGCCGGGAATCTGAGGGAACTGAGCGTATATCCTTTCATGGCATTTGTTCTTGTGCTCCTCATTGTGAGCATTCATGAGACTAAGAAGAGGCCGAGCGATTTCATGCTCGTCCTTCTCCTTCATGCGTTTGTTGGCGTGTGCTTCAACAGAGAACAGGTCTGGGGTTCAACCATAACGTCCCCGGCGAGAGCGCTTGCGGGAGTGTTCCCTTTCCTCATCCTGTGCTACTCGCGCGAGCGTTCGGCGGGTCTGCGCATCCTCGTAATCTTGAGCGGACTGCTCACGCTAATGGGCATTGTGCGCATCCTTCTCATGCCTTCGCACCCGTTCTACATAACTTAGGCGAAAAGAATGACATCACCATTGCTTCTTAACGAGGCCTCGTTCCATTTCGCGAATTCGCATTAGGACATTTATCCCCAGTTCCAGGTGTGATCCGGAGAATTTCCTGAACACCATCTTCGAGGATTGTTTTGTCTTGATTCCGCGACGCATGTGGGGCAGATCAGAAATCAGCAGCAAGGCGCCAACGTTCAAATTCCGGCTGAATCCGGCGGAAAAGAGGGTGGCGCATTCCATCTCGATAGCGCTGACCTTTTCACTTTTCAAGGTTTCCCTGAATTTCTCGTCGAATTCCCACATGCGGTAGTTGGTCGTATGGCACACCCCCGTATGATAGTAGAGGTTGACGCGCTCAACTTCCGTCGCCACGACTTTTTGAACGGTGAATGAGGCGAGAGCAGGCACACCGGGCGGCATGTAATGGTTCGAGGTGCCCTCATCCCGAATGGCGGCGACGGGATTGAAGTAGTCACCGATCCGGTGTTTCGTGCGCAGTCCGCCGCACTGGCCGAGCATGAGAATCGCGACGGGATCGACAAATGCGAGAAGATCGATCACCAGGGCTGCCAGCGGCGAGCCGACCCCGAAGTTCAGTATCGAGATGCGCTCCTCCGGCCAGTGGCACGCCTCCATGAGAGAACCTCGACGGATTTGCCTTCCACTCTTTTCGGAGAAAAGGCTCATGTAGCTCGAGAAGTTTGTGAGCAAGATGAACGGTTGGAAATCGGACACGGGACTATTCGTGTAACGCTCAAGCGAATCGCGCCCGATCTTTTCCTTTAGGGCTTCCCCCGATAACGCGCGCGGTTTTCTCGCCATCTATCTTTCTCCTCCCTTAATGCTGCTCAGCGACGGATAAACCAAGATACATCAACGCCACCCATTTTCGCAAGTGGCGCTTCGGGGACAAAGTTTGTTCGCGGGAGTCGGGACCGGTTTGCCAATTGCAGGACAGGCTTAGAATACCCATCAAGCCGCCGTTTAATTTGTGAAAAGACGGCACAAAATTCACGGCGGAACTTCATAATTTTGAAAGTGAGTAGCGCAAACACCTAGGGACAGACCAAAGCCACGGGCCTGTCCCTATTGTGTCAAATGGTTGTTATCTCTTGGCGATGGGCACAAATCTCTTGTTGAGCGGGCCCTTGTATTCGGTTATCGGCCTGATAAGCCTGTTATCTGCGAACTGCTCGAGAATATGAGCGGTCCAACCCGCCATCCGGCTCATTGCGAATATGGTTGTGTAGAGGTCGAGCGGAATTCCCATACAGTAGTAGACTGAGGCTGAGTAGAAATCCACGTTCGGGTCCAATCCCTTTTCCTTCTGCATGATTCCCTCGATGCGGGTAAGCATGTTGTACCACAGCGGACCGCAACCGTGTTCGCTCATCCATTTCGAGTATTGCTTGAGAATCTTGGCACGAGGGTCCATTGTCTTGTAGACTCTGTGGCCGATCCCCATCACTTTCCCCTTTCTTTCAAGGAGACTGTGGATGTAACCGTCCACTTTTTCAAGCTCGCCTATTTCGAGAAGCATCTGCATCACGCGGGTATTTGCGCCTCCGTGCAACGGCCCTTTGAGTGTCCCAATGGCGGCGGTAACGCCGGAGTATAGGTCTGCGAGCGTGCTGACCGCCACCCGTCCGGCAAACGTGGATGCGTTAAGGTCGTGGTCGGCGTGCAAGACGAGGCATACATCGAGCACGCGCGAAAGCACGCTCATCATTTCCTGACCGGCAAGCATATACAAGAAGTTCTCTGCGAGGCTCTTCTCCTTCAATGGCTCCACTACGGGCAAGTCATTCCTGGCGCGATTAAACGCCGCGATGATCGTCGGGGTCTGAGCGACAAGGCGGCCGGCCTTTCGCAAGTTTGCTCCGAGTGAAGAGTCTTCGGCTTCGGGGTCATAGAAGGCGAGGGCGCTGACGGCCGTGCGCAGGACGTCCATCGGATGCGCCTCGCGAGGGGCCGACAGAACGAGGTCCAGCACCGGCTTCGGGAGGTTTCGCTGCTGAGCGAGGCCTTTGCTGAACTTCTCGAGTTCCGTCTTGTTCGGCAGTTTGCCGTGCCACAGGAGATAGACAACCTCCTCGAACGTGGCGTTGTCAGCCAGTTCCTCGATGGGGTATCCGCGATACGCCAGGATGCCCTTAGTTCCATCGATATAACAAATCTCGGATTCCGCTACTACAACGTCCTCAAGTCCTGTGGCAGCCTTCATCCGCCTCGCCCCCTTTTTCCGCGCTGATCGCCGCGGTCGCATCTTTTTCCCGTCCTCTCGCCTGGCAGTTCCGTTTTCACAGGCGCAGGCAATTTGTCATATCAGGCTCTACTTACTGTTATTTTGACATAGGTTGGTCATACTGTAAAGATGCGTTATTGGGATTATTGATTCTTTGCGGATTTGGGCGTATAATCGCATTTTAAAGAAAGGCGAAAGGAGCAAGGCGGGAGGGAGAGAAGAAAATGAAGAAAAGGAGAACAGGCTTATTTTCGATTTCCAACTTCACTTTTTGTCTCCAGACACCCCATCCAAGCAGGTAACAGGCTCCTAAGAAGCCAGCGACTGTTTCCCTTAATTCGGGGACACCATGCCGCATGGTGTCCCCGAATTAAGGGCTGTTTCTTTCGCAACTAACCGCGCCACAGGTGGGTCAGGCACTTCTTGGGGATATCATTCGGCATGCTGTCCCCAATATAAAGACGGCAAGGCAATAAAACTCAAAAGGAAAAACCAGATGGATTATTCAATCAATACAAAAAGGTCGAAACGGCTTTTTGATCGCGCTCAGAAAGTGTTGCCGGGCGGCATCTCGCACAACGTTCGCTACACGTCGCCTTACCCCATATATATTAAGGAGGCATATGGCGGAAAATTCTGCGACGTCGACGGGAATGAGTTCATTGACTACTGGGATGGGCATACCGGACTCATCCTTGGCCACAATCCCCCCGAGATAGTCAAGGCGCTCAAGCGGGCGGTCTCCAAAGGAACCCATTGGGGATTGGTCAACCAGAGCGAGGTGGAGCTGGCAGAATTGGTGTGCGAAATAGTGCCTTGCGCGGAAATGGTTCGCTTCTGCTGTTCGGGCACTGAGGCGACAATGTATGCCGTTCGCCTTGCGCGCGCATTTACCGGAAAAAAGGTAATTCTCAAAGCCGAAGGAGGCTGGCACGGCGGCAATCCCGACCTTTCTCTCGCCGTCACACCGCCTTATGACATGGAAGAGAGCATGGGGCTTCTCCCGGAAATAACGAAATACACAAAAGCATTCCCGGTGAACAACCTCGATGCCGTCAAGAAGCTTGTCGATGAGAACCGTAACGATTTCGCCGGAATAATCATTGAGCCGTTCGTGTTCTCGGGTGGAAGCGTGGCATGCAAGCCGGAATTCTTGCGCGGAATTCGTGAGATAACTCGCGAAACGGGGACGGTTCTCATATTCGACGAGGTCATAACCGGTTTCAGATTGGCGCCGGGAGGCGGACAGGAATACTACGGTATCAAGCCCGACCTTTGCACGCTGGGAAAGAACTTGTGCGCCGGACTGCCGTGCGGCGCAGTGGCCGGCAGGCGCGACATTATGGGTCTTGCCAGTCCTCAACACTCCTCCGTGAAGAATGAGAAGGTTTTCATAGGAGGCGGGACGTACTCCGCCAATCCGCTGTCCATGATTGCGGGCAAGACCGCCCTCAAGATATACCGCGACCGGAAGGAACAAATATACCCCGTTCTGGAAAAGCGAGCGGAGCGGCTGCGCAAGGGAATGGAGACGGCTCTTCGCGATTGCGGAGTCAACGCTTCGGCCCGGGGTATTTCCTCCCTGTTCGTTGTGCTGTTTCCATACGACCCGGGGGCGGAAATCTCGAATGCGCTCGATGTGTTCACGAAAACCGATATGTTCAAAAACATGGAATTCCAGTTCAGAATGCTGAATCACGGTGTCTACCTCGTGCACGGCGGAGGGGTGCTTTGCACCGAACATACCGAGGCAGATGTCGACAAAACCATCGAAGCGGCTGCCCTTGCAGCAAAAGAAATGGTTTGACGTTGTGTGCGCAGAGCGGCATTTGATATAATCGCTCATGTTGGTTCATTGGGGAACACCATGCGGTACGGCGCATACTCGGTGGCACGATGCCGCATCGTGTCACTGAATGCGCGGAACTCTTATAGGAGAGTCGGGAAAAAGTGCCTTTTAAAGCTTGGTTTCAATGTATAGGCGAATGCGAAGACAGATATCCGCTCAATGAGGTAATCTACAACTGTCCCAAATGCGGAAACCTTCTCGAGGTGCGTCATGACATGGAGGTGCTGAAGACGCGCAGCGCGTACGCCTGGATGAAACTCTTTGATGAGCGCTTCATGCGAACCGAGTGGCCGTACGGCAGTTCGGTTTGGGGAAAGAAAGAGGTCGTTTGTCCCCATGTGGCCAACGAAAACATTGTGTCGATGTACGAGGGCGGGAGCAATCTGTTCCTTGCCGAGCGGCTCGGCAAACAGATCGGCGTCGAAGACCTGTGGGTGAAACAGTGCGGCAACAGCCACACCGGTTCCTTTAAAGACCTGGGCATGACGGTTCTGGTTTCGATGGTCAATCAGATGCGCGCCGAGGGGAAACAGATCACGGCTGTCGCGTGCGCGTCGACCGGCGATACCTCCGCCGCTCTCGCAGCCTATTGCGCCGCCGCCGGCATACAGGCCGTCGTATTCCTCCCGAAGAATAAGGTGTCAATCCCGCAGCTTATCCAGCCGCTCTCGAACAACGCCATCACGCTTTCCATCGACACCGACTTCGACGGCTGCATGAAACTGGTCAAGGAGGTCTGTGCAAAGAACAACATCTATCTTGCCAACTCGATGAATTCGTTGCGCATCGAAGGTCAGAAGACGGTAAGCATCGAGATCGTGCAGCAGTTTGATTGGGAGGCGCCCGACTGGGTGATAATCCCGGGAGGCAACCTCGGCAATCTGTCGGCGCTTGGCAAAGGACTTCTTCTCATGGAGGAACTGGGAATAATCCGGCGCAGACCCCGCATCGCGTGCGCCCAGGCCGCAAACGCGAATCCGCTTTTCCTCAGTTTCATGAAGGGATTCAAGGAGTTCACCCCGAAGAAAGCGAAGAAAACGCTCGCAAGCGCCATCCAGATAGGAAATCCGGTAAGTTATCAGAAAGCGATCAATGCCCTCAAGGAATTCGACGGCGTCGTCGAGCAGGCGACCGAAGAAGAACTCTCAAATGCCGCTGCTTTGGCTGACACAACCGGCCTGTTCTGTTGCCCGCATACCGGAGTCGCTCTCTCCGCTCTCTCTAAACTTGTCGGCAAAGGCATCATTAAGTCTCACGAGAAAGTCGTAGTGATCTCGACCGCTCATGGGTTGAAGTTTACCGACTTCAAGCTCAAGTATCACACCGGCAAGCTCCATGGTGTCAAGCCGCGCCACGCAAACATACCGGTTGAAGTGACCGCCAACTACGGAAGAGTCCGCGACGCAATTTACAGGGAGCTTGATCGCCGCGCGAAGTAGCGCCTTCGCCTTTGGAATCCGCAATGCGAGACTGTCACAGCGAGGCATAGCCGCAGCCAAACAGCGCGCATCGGGCGCGATGAATCGCGCCCCTACATCGTTTTTTTTGCTCGTGCCTCGCGAAAATCGGGGACACGATGCGACATCGTGTCCCCGATTTTCTTCATTCTTGTCTGTGGGGGCGCAATTCATTGCGCGCGTGTGATCAATATGCGTCGGGCTCGTGCAAGAAATCACAGAATTCATGATTCCGGGCGTGAGTAGTGCAGAATTGACACCTACAGAGTTGCGAGACGGATGCGCGAGAGGGGAAAATTGACACCGGCGCTCAGTCGCCGGGCGTGTCCGTCCTCCCCGGCCCCGGTTTCTCGGGGGCTTTTTCAGAGGTTCGGGCCAAGCTATCGAGGTATTCCTCGATTTTCCTGTTCTTGCTGCCCAGGTCGCGCATAGCGTCCAGTAATTCTTTTTCTAGTTCGTCCGCGTTCTGCTCTTCCGCGTTAGTTTCTTCCGGCAGATTGTCGGTCATCGTTCTCCCCCGATGCTAATTGTGTCTCTTCGAGGTTGAAAATTGAATCGAGTCGTTCCTGGTTGAGTGTCCATCTGAGTTTGCGAGGGCTGCTCCGGCGGCAAGACTCCTTCCTCACTCTCCGGCTGAGGCGACTCCTGCGGGACAACCTCTCCCGATGGCTGAACGGCTTCGCTTGGTTCCTCGGGCGCATTCTTAAATAGGGGAACGTCGCCCCCGGATTCCAGCGGCTGCAAACCTGACCCCTTTGCTGACGGGATGATCGGGGCGCATACGCCCTCTTCCCATATTCTTTGCTCGAAGACGTCCTCCTTGTGGCCGAATAACTCCTGAATGCCCGGTTGCGAGACAATGCCATGAAGCGGCCTGACAACCACTTGATAGAGCACATACCCCACGGGATGCAGCACATAAGCTGCAACACGAATCGGGTTGGCGGCATCTTCGGCTTTGACCTCATGTGAGATTGCCGGACTCGCCGAAACCAGAAGCGTCACCAGCGAAAGCCACACGATAAACACTTTCTTCATAAGTTGTCGCCTCCTAAGAAAGGGGAAAGACGAAAGGAACAAGGCGAAAGGGAAATATTCACGAAGAGAAAGACGGCCTTGTTTCTGATTTCCGAATTGCCTTTTCCTTCCCAACAAACCCGCCCAAGCGCATATCGGGCTCCCAAGGAAATGGATATGGTTTCTATTTATTTCCTGGTTTCCGGCGTCTCTTTCTTGACGCTCCCTCCGCCACCGGTCCGATATAGCATCCAGTAGTAGACACCCGCAACCACCGAGAATAGCGCTATCCTGACGGCCACGACCGTTCCGGACGCCGGTTTCCCGCTCTCTCCTTTGGTAACTATGGACAAAACAAGTATGAGAGCGAAAGTCCCTACGACTATCAGCGCTTCAATAATTTTTATTTTGGACCGGCTGTTACCCCCGCCCATTCCTTCTTCCGCAACCTTTGTCTTTGGCATCATTGGAATCCTGTCGCCAGCCCCGTCTTTCGGGTTCGCAAATCAGTCCCACAATTGTGTAGGCGCGAATTCATTCGCACCTACCCCGTCTCCGGCGAGATTTCCAACTGCGGGACAGTCTCTCTGCCCCTGAGCTCGCCGCGACTGCTTTGTCAACTGTGTCTTACCGGTTCCGGTAAGGGCGCAGTCACACCGGGGCGTGACGCCCCTACAAAAGCATGTGTCTATATTTGCAAATTCAAGCATGATATGACACTAGTGTTCTGTCAACTCTGTTTTGTCGGTTCCCGTAGGGGCACGGCGCGCCGTGCCCCTACAAAACCATACGCTCACGCTTGCAGGCTCAAGTGTGACATGACACTAGACTGTAGTCCCCGCCGGGGCCATCGGCTCCACGGGTAAGGATTTCTCGATAGTCAGGATATCCTTTTCAGTCTGTCCGGACATAAATTCGAGAACCGCGGACACAAGTTCGGCTGGTTTTTCCTCTTGCGGGACGTGTCCGCATTCCGGAATAATCACGAGCATCGAGCCACGAATATCTTTGTGGAATCGGATGGCGTTCTCTTTCTCTATCCATTTGTCGTTCTCACCCCATATGATCAAAGTAGGCGCTTTGATTTCAGGGATTCTGCCCTGCCATTGAGCGGCATCGCTCCCCTTGCGGCGGAGTCTTGCAAGAACCGCGCGCATTGCGCCCTCCGTCTTCATGGAGTAGTAGTACGCGCTCACGGTCCGCTCAGTCACATGCACGGGGTCATAGTAGGCGCTCTCAAGAACCGACCGCACACGACCACGGGTCATGAATGCGGACAGCAACTCACCCACGCCGGGCAACCTGCCAAGTTTGAGAAAGAGGGGGATTCCCGGGTGCTTCTCCTCGTAGCCGGATGCATCCACGAGAATAAGCTTGTCCACCCTCTCCGGGTATTTCAGCGCCGCTCGCCAGGCGATATTGCCGCCCATCGAGTTGCCGCACAAGGTCGCTGTCCGGACGCCGGTCGCGTCCATGAAGTGTATCAGGAAATCAACGTATCCATCGATTGTATACTCTGACGGGGGCTTGCCGGAAAAGCCGAAACCCTTGAGGTCGAGCGCAACCACGTGGTGCTTTGCCGCAATCGGACCGATGCACTGGCGCCACGTGTAGAGAGAAGAGGAAAAACCGTGGATGAAAACGATTGTCTCGCCGCCCGCTCCTTCCTCAATATACCGTGTCGGCACTTCGTCCACAGAGACAAAACGCGAGTCGGGCTCGATAACGCCTAGTTCCTTCAGCGTCGCATCGGAGATCGGCCGCATGAACAGCACCGCAAAGACGGCCGCTGCTACGAAGACAGCTATACAGACACCGAGAATGATGCGCAGTTTTCTGACCAACCGTTGTTTCCTCGCGCAATACGGGCGGTTCATTTAATACCGGCGTATTCTACCACCTGGGAGAAAGTAAGTCAAAAAGAACAATCAGACCGCAAAGGGTCCACAGCCGGGACATAAAGAGCGCCGAGAGGAGTAAGGAGGCAGGCCACGGATCAAACGAACGGGACGAATCGGCGTTTCATGGTCTGCGGTTCACACTTGCTCAAGCAACCACTTGCGGTCTCAAGAACTGATTGCTCAACAACTGTAGACTGTCAACTGCTCGCCGTAGACCGATTGTCCCTTTTGCCTTTATTCTATTGGAACTCTTGCTTCAATCCTTGTGCCTTGCCCGACTTGGGTGAAAGTCGTTACTGTTCCCGAAAGCTGGTCGACTCTTTCTCTTATTCCGACGAGACCAAGACTTCGGCGAACATCAATCCTTGACGGGTCAAAGCCGTGGCCGTTATCTTCAACGACGAGCGCGAGACATTTTTCTTTGAGGCAAAGCCCAACTTTCACGCAACTTGCTCCGGAATGGCGGGAGATGTTGCTTAATGCCTCCTGCATCACCCTGTACAGACACGTGGTCACTTCGGGATTGTACTTCTTGTCTTCGACCTCGCACTCCCATTCGCACCGAATACCCGTCTCATCCTCAAAATCCATCAGGTAGGATTCTATCGTCGAAGCGAGTCCTATCTCATCCAGCATCCTTGGCCGCAGTCTCGTGGAGAGATGTCGGATGTCCGCCGTCATAGCGTCGAGCTTCTTGCCGATGTCGTTGGCCGTGTCGCGAGTTCGTTGGTCTTCCACGTTGGCAAGTTTTGAAAGGTTTTCCACTGCCATTTTCACCGATGCCACATATTGCGCCAGCCCCTCATGAAGGTTCAGGGAAAGTCCCCTTCTTTCCTCCTCATGGGTCTGCATGAGCTTCTTCGAGAGGAGCCGGATTTCAGACCTGGAAGCCTCAAGCTTTTCCTCGGTTTGCCTGCGCTCGACAATTTGTCGAACAAGCTGTTCGTTTATTTCGACCAACTCGGTGGTGCGCTCGCGCACCAAATCTTCCAACCGCTCCTTGTGCTTCATCAACTCCACTTCCATCTGCTTGCGTTGCGTGATGTCGCGCAGGACGACCACTTCGCTTATGAGACTGTCATTATGGTCGAGTAGCCGGGAGACTTTCACATCATACGTGTGCTGCCTGCCGTTTTCGTACAGCACCATCTCTTCATCTGCTGTTTTCCCTGCGTGGGAATTCAATCGGGCGCTCAATTCCGGCAATGTCTTATCCACCGGCTGACCAATAACCGAGGAAAGAGGACGCTTTGCCAGGCGTTGCGCGGGCGGGTTCATTTCTGCTACGCGACTCTGCTTGTCCAACACGATAACGCAGTCATCCATGCTGTCGACAATGGCAGCGCGCGCTATCGGAACAAGATCGGCTAGATACAAATGGAAGAGCGCCCACGTACACGCCAGACAGGATATCGCAAGCGCAAACGGAGTGAGGTCCAAGTGGGGGACAGGGGATAAGCCGGAGAGGAACAGGATGTTGCCGGCCAACGGCGCCAGCGCTGCGATGAGGATTGCGCCGGCCTGCTTGCGGTAGAAATGACTCGAGCGGAAAAACGCCACAATGATAAGAATTGTGCCCGACAGGAGCAAGAGGTAGAAGTACGTTGCCCAAAACCAGAAAGCGATGCCCATTGGCAGATGCAGCACCGAGAATCGGCCGCTCAGGTCGATCTCGGCGCTCTTCCAGAACAAGTGATGGGCGTCATTGGTCAACACCGTAGCCAATGCGCCTGCGGCGCCTGCTACAAGAAGGGCAAACCTGAATGGCGTGTTCCATCGCCGATATCCTGCATATTGAATCGCGAAGAGCAGCCATGCGGGTGGAACAATGACGATGCCGATATACTTTAGCTTGGCCCAGAAAAGCTTTGCCGGCAACTCAATGGCTGTAAGTTCCAGCATATAGAGGTTGGACCATATGGCGACTCCCGCCATGAGCAACGCGAGTGCGCGGCCTTCGGGAGTTGGGCGCCTCCAGAAAACATAAACGGCCAGCACGGCCATAGCGATGCCGGTCAGGCCTAGCGGGCGCGTTTCGAGCATGATATCCCACGCCACGGATTGTACCCCCAGTCCCCCGAGGCTCTCACTTTCTCCCCCGAACTATTTTACCATGAATATCTGCAAAAGAGAAATTTGTCAATCCGCCAAGGAGTAAAAGGAGAAATTGCGACAGATTCATGGCAGAGGGCCGCCTCTATTCTCTCCAGGTCACAAGTTATTGTGAAACCGACATTTTCATGCTATAATACACCCCCGATAAGGGCTGGAAGGGTAGTCGATTAAAGGGGGAAAGAGGTCTAATTCATGCGCGTTTATCAGAGTGTTCTGGAGACTATCGGAAGGACTCCACTGGTTAGAATCAATAAAGTGGTGAAGAACAAGAACGCCGTCCTCTACGTCAAACTGGAGGGCCAGAACCCGGGCGGCTCGGTCAAAGACCGCATAGCGCTCAGCATGGTCGAGTCCGCCGAGCGTGACGGCAGGCTCACCAAAGATAGAATTATTCTGGAGCCCACGAGCGGCAACACCGGCATCGGCCTCGCCATTGTCGCCCTGGTGAAGGGATACCAGTTGCACGTTACCATGTCGGCTGGAATGAGCGACGAGCGTAAGAACATGCTCCTGGCGCTCGGGGCAACCCTTATTCTGACCGATCCCTCAAAAGGGACTGACGGCGCAATCCTGAAGGCCCGTGAGCTTATCAAAGAGAACCCGGAGAAATACTGGGAGCCCGACCAATTCAATAATTCTGCAAATCCGGAGATTCATTACCGCACAACCGCCGAGGAAGTATGGCAGGACCTTGATGGGAACATCGATGTTTTTGTGGCGGCCCTTGGGACATCCGGCACCATTATGGGAGCGGGCAAGCGGCTGCGCGAGCTGAACCCGAAAACAAGGATAGTCGCGGTTGAACCCGTGCTCGGCCACAAGATTCAAGGTCTCAAGAATATGAAAGAGGCGATCGTCCCCGGCATATATAGCGAGGCCGGCTGGGATGAAAAAGTTACCGTGGACGACCGACTGTGCGACGAATACAGCCGGAAACTTTCCCGCGAAGAGGGCATCTTTGCAGGAATGAGCGCAGGCGCAGCCTTCTATGCGGCGGTTCAGGCAACCGAAAAGCTTCCGCGCGGCAACGTCGTCTGCATAATACCCGACCGGGGCGAGAAATACTTGAGCACGCGCCTATTCGAGTTGGAGAATAAAGCCGGGCGGATAATCAAGGCGTACTGAAAAGAGGGCGAAAGACGAAAGGAATAAAGCGAAAGGGGATCATACTCATTCCCCTTTCGTCTTTGTCCTTTCGTCTTTCGCCTATGTGAGTATGAATCGCATTCTTGTCATTCACCGAGGCTCGCTCGGTGACTTCCTGCTACTTCTGCCGACACTACATGCTCTAAAGGATAGGCTTGCCGGGGTGAGAGTCGAGATTCTCGGGCGCCTTGAGATCGCGGGCCTCGCCTGTCCCGGAGTTGCCGATTCGATAGCTTCCGTCGAACGGGCGGAATTCGTGCCCATCTTCGAGCAGGACGTCGGGTTGTCGGAAGCTCGTACAAGCTACTTTTCCTCATTTGACGCCGTGCTTGCATATGTTTTAGACCCCAATAGAACCCTCGAGCGAAACCTTCTCCGACTCGGTATAGGAAACGTGATAGTCCGGCCACCCTTTCCGCCGGCAGCCACACGAATTCATGTGAGCGAGTATCTCCTTGACACAATTGCGCCACTGTTTCGTGATGCGGACAAGCGGCAGCCGATGGAGAAGCGTCCGCCACGGTTTCTAGCGTTCAATGAAGACGAAATGAGGTGGGCGGAGTCTTTTCTGCGACTTAAATCCCCCCGTTCCCTCTTTGCGAAAGAGGGAATAGAGAGACCGGCCCGTAGTATGAAGAGACCGTCTCGTGATTCTGTGAGTGCGAACTTATTCGCAGGCGCGACACGGAAGGAGTCCGAGAAGATTGTGCGAACAAATTCGCACTTACAGAATCCCACGCCGACTCGGCAATTGCGGGACAGTCCCACAGAAGGGATGTTGCCTGAAGGCGGTCCGGTAATCGCCATTCATCCGGGCAGCGGTAACGAGAAAAAGTGCTGGCCGGTTGAGAGGTATGAGGCGCTCGCTCGGCGAGTGTTAGGTGATATCAATTGTTCGCTGCTGTTGGTTCTCGGGCCTGCCGATGAGCGATTGACCGAACGGACAACGAATCTCGGCAGAGAACTCAACGCAACTATCGCGCAGAGCTTATCGCTCAGGCGTCTTGCAGCCGTGCTCTCGAAGTGCGCCGCTTACGTCGGCAATGATTCTGGTATCAGCCATATGGCGGCAGCGGCCGGCACACCGACGCTCGCGATATTCGGGCCCACCGATTCCACAGTGTGGGCGCCCAAAGGCGAAAACGCGTGGATAGTCCGGAGCGATATCGAATGCAGCCCATGTGAGCGCGAAAAAATGCGGCAATGCGTAGAGAGGAAGTGTCTCACCGCGATCGATGTTAACGAAGTAACGGAAGCTGTGAAGCGCCTTCTTAGGACACCGTGAAGCGCTTTCTTGCGTGTTTGCAGGGGCGAACCTTGTGCTCGCCCGAATGCAGAACGAACAAAAGGGTCGTCCCTACAGACGGTCGTCATCTCCAGGAGACGCAGGTTTTCGCCTCGCGGCCCTTCTCTGAGGTTCTTTCGCCTTGCAAGCCGGCGGAATGTTGAGGATGAACCCTTCAGGCGCAATCCGGGCTGAAATAGCGCTTCAGCCCTTGAAAGGTTGAATCTCGCCTGTGTCCTTCTTGACGAATACTCTCACTGACAGATTCTCACTTTTCAAAGCCTCGCAGGCGTGAGCAAGGTCACAGGCTTCTATCTGGATAGCCATGCCGCAGTCGGAGACTGCCTTATGAGGTTTGGGAACGGGAAGGTAGTGGACGTTGAGAGATTGCAGGATTTCTTCCGCAAGAAGCGTGTGATGGGTGGTGGGCAGGACAAAGATGTATTTGGCTTGGGGAGAGGGAGGGATAATTTCGATAAGGTCTGACATGAAGCGTTAGCAGAACAGTTGGTTTAGATTTTAGGTTGAAGAGAAGCAGCACATCGCAAAGACGCGAAGCCCCTTTCGCCTTCTTACGTGAGCGCTGACATTTTCCGGAGCCGCTGGACAATTTCCGGGAGAACTTCGGCGACGTAGAGGATATCCTCTCTGGAGTTGTCTATGCCGAGCGAGAACCTCAGTGAACCATGCGCTATCTCATGAGGCAGGCCGATTGCCAGCAGGACGTGCGACGGGTCGAGCGAGCCGGAAGTACACGCCGAGCCGCTCGAGACAGCGATCCCTTTCATGTCGAGCATCATTATCATGGATTCGCCCTCGACGTAGCGGAAGCAGATGTTGAGTGTATTCGGAAGCCTGTCGGTCGGGTGTCCGTTGACGAGGGTATCGTCGATGCGCTCGACGAGTTCATTTTGGAGGCGATCGCGAAGCTCCACAAGTTTCCGATAATTGCTTTCCATCGATTTCTGCGAGAGCTCGCAAGCCTTTCCCATCCCCACTATGCCCGGAGTATTCTCGGTGCCCGCGCGCCGGTTGGTCTCATGATGTCCGCCATGCTGAAGAGGGAAGATGCGTGTGCCCTTCTTTATGAAAAGGGCTCCAACGCCTTTCGGGCCGTAAATCTTGTGGGCGGACATTGACATGAGCGTAGCATTCGATCTCACGACGTCGACAGGTATCTTTCCGCACGTCTGAACGGCATCGGTATGGAAATAGACGCCTTTTTCGGCTCCAATTTTGCCAATCTCGTCAATATCCTGAATTGTGCCTATCTCGTTGTTGCCATGTATGATCGAGATCAGGATCGTGTCTTTGCGAATGGAGTCGCGCAATTGATCGAGGTCGACCTTTCCATACTTATCGACTTTGAGATATGTGACCTCGAAGCCCTGTTTTTCCAGGAATTTGCAGGTGTTAAGAACGGCGTGATGTTCGACCTGGGACGTGATGATATGCTTGCCTTTTTTCTCGTTCGCATGCGCTATGCCCTTGATGGCGAGATTGTCCGACTCGGTGCCGCCACTTGTGAAGACGATGTTTGCGGACTCGGCGCCGATGAGGCCGGCGACCTGGTCGCGAGCCTTGGCCATCGCCTCTCGAGCCTCACGCCCGAAACTGTGAACGCTCGAAGCGTTCCCGTATTTCTGCTCGAAGTACGGAAGCATCGCCTTGAGGACGTCCGGGCTCACCGCAGTGGTGGCATTGTGGTCAAGATAAACGCGTTTCATTGCCTCTTCTCCCTTAAGCTGCTATGCGGCGCACTGCCGCTATTGCCGCGTCGATGTCGCTTTCGGAGGTGAAAGGCCCCGGGCTGAACCTCACTGTTCCATGCGGATAAGTGTGGATACTCTTGTGGGCCTCGGGCGCACAGTGGAGACCGCCCCTCACACAAACGCCAAACTCCTGGTCGAGTCTGTGGGCCGCTTCCTGCGAGCTCAAGCCATCAAACGTAATGGATGTCAGCGCAATCCGCTCGGAACGCCCGGGCCAGGATCGCACTTTCACGCCCGCGATCCCGAAAAGGCCCTCTTCAAGCCGGTTTGCAAGCGCCAACTCGCGCTCGCGTATCGAGGCTATTCCCGCATCCAATATATATTGCGCAGCAGCGCCCAATCCGGCAATCCCCGGCCCATTCAACGTGCCGGCTTCAAACTTGTCCGGCAACGCCTGTGGCTGAAGCAGGCTCGTTGAATTGCTGCCGGTTCCCCCCTCTTTCAAGGGGTCAAAATCGACGTGTTCCGCGATGTAAAGGCCGCCTGTGCCCATAGGCCCCAACAGGGCCTTATGGCCCGTGAACGCAAGCAGATCGATGGGCGACTCATCTATGTTTATGGAAACAGAACCCGCCGCCTGGGCTGCATCCACTAAGTACGGTATGCCGTGAGCCTTTGCCACTTCGCCGATCTCTTTCACCGGCATGAGCGCCCCTGTTACGTTGCTTGCGAAAGTCGTCACGATGAGGCGCGTGTCCCGATTGATCGCGCGGCGGACATCTTCCGGCGCGACAGGCCCCCCGCCGCTTTTTATTATACTCAATCTCGCCCCGTGTTGCACCATTGTTCGAAGCGGTCGAAGCACTGCATTGTGCTCGAGTGAAGTCGTGATGGCGTGTCGGCCACGAGAAAGAATCCCCTTTATGGCGACGTTGATCGCTTCGGTCGCATTTGCGGTGAAGACAATGTATTCGGACCTGTGGACGCCGAAGAGCCGCGCAAGCGCCCGGCGCGCCTTGAAAACCGTCTCGTCGGCCAGTCGGCCGAGTCTGTGGCTTGATCTGCCGGGACTGGCGCCAATCTCCCTCATATATCGCATCACTGCTTCTATGACCGGGTCGGGTTTTGGGAAAGAGGTCGCAGCATTGTCCAGATATATCACCGTAAGACATCCTCTCGGGAAACAAGGGAACTTATTCGGGGACACCATGCGACATGGTGTCCCCGAATAAGTTCCCTGGCCGCACGGAGTCGCCGATGAAGCTCCTGCCGTTTTCCGCCATTCAGACAGCCTGTTTCGCGCGCCAGAAGGTGCCTTCCGGCGTATCTTCGAGAGAGACGCCAAGGTCGGTCAGGCGAGACCGTATGGAATCGGCGAGTTGATAGTCTTTTCGCGTGCGGGCTTCAGCCCGCAGACTTATCAACAGATCGAGGAGTCTGTCGCTCAGTTCCGTGTCGGCGCGAGAAGCTTTTTGTTGGAATAGGCCGAGCACAGTCCCTAGTTCGCGAGTTTGGTCGATAATCGAGCGGAGTTCTTCCGGTTTGCAGTTCCATGCGTCGGGCTCATCCAGAATTTTGTTCAGGCTTCGGACCATATCGAAGAACGCTGCAATGGCCTTCGGGGTATTGAAATCGTCGTCCATCGCCTCCTCGAAGTCGGCCCTCAGTCTTGCTCCAATGCTTTCGAGTGAAACCGCCTCCTCCGATTGCCGACCCCTTTTCTCGAGCAGGAGCGCCTGGCGCTCAGCCTTTTCGAGAGCGATATAGACGCGCTGAAGGGCCGACTCGGATTCCTTGAGTGAATCGTCGGTGAAATCAATGGGTTTGCGGTAATGGGCGGAAAGCAGAAAATGGCGAATTACTTCAGGAGTGGCGACGTTCAACATTTCACGGACGAGAGTGATATTGCCTAGAGACTTCGACATCTTCTGGCCGCTGATGTTGAGATAGCCGTTGTGCATCCAGATTCTTGCGAAACCCTTTCCGGTCACGGCGCAGCTCTGGGCTATTTCGTTTTCATGGTGGGGGAAGATCAGATCGTGTCCACCGCCATGAATGTCAAATTCCTCACCGAGATACTTGCTCGACATGATTGAGCACTCAATGTGCCAGCCCGGTCTGCCTTTTCCCCACGGGCTGTCCCAACTCGGCTCTCCGGGCTTAGCCGACTTCCACAGCGCGAAGTCGAGCGGATGGCGAAGCCTGGGATCGACCTCGATCCGGACGCCTTGCATCAACTCTTCGAGATTCTGATGCGAGAGCCGCCCGTAATCCTTGAATGTCGATATTTCGTAAAACACGTCGTCATCGACCTGGTAGGCGAATCCCTTTTCGATGAGCCTCTCTATATAAGAGATCATCTCAGGGATCAAATCAGTGGCGCGAGGGTGATAGTCGGCGCGCTGTATGCCCAGGGAGTCGGAATCCTCGAAATAGTAGCGGGTATACTTCTCGGCTACTTCTGCGGCCGTGATTCCTTCTTCATTTGCCCGTTTGATTATTTTGTCTTCGACGTCGGTAATGTTCTGCACGTACCTGACCCGGTATCCCCGATACTGCAGGTAGCGGCGGACAACGTCAAAGAAAACGAAAACGCGGGCGTTGCCGATGTGGATGAAATTGTAGACTGTCGGCCCACAGGTGTACATGCCGATCTTGCCCGGCTCAATCGGCTCGAGCGGCTGCTTGCTCCTCGTGAGCGTATTATAGACCATCACCGGCATATGGGCCTCTCCCTGCAAAAGTGGACTATTGACATATATTATATCATGTTCCCGATACACGCGCGTTGGCGACACCAATGGCACGCGGCCCATCCTTTGCAGACAGGCGATTATCCGGGGACACCATGTCGCACGGTGTCCCCGAATAATCGCTCCTCCGCCGACGGGTCTCCCGTATCGAACACACCAAATCAAAAAGAGTTTTGTGCCCGAGAGCCAAAACTCTTTTTGTTTTCCGCAAATGTTGTCTGGATTTGGTGATTCCGGTCAGCATGGAGCAAACAACGCTCCTCTTAAGATAACCGGATATTTAATCTGTCACGCAATTGCTGGTAGGGGCACGCGGCCGCGCGCCCCTACGACAGAATTCCCGCTTGTTACTGTATCTCGACGGTGGCGCCCACTGCCGCTAGTGTAGTCTTGATCTTCTCGGCTTCCTCCTTGGATGCGCTCTCTTTTATCGGCTTCGGCGCCTCGTCGACAACGGCTTTAGCCTCTTTCAGGCCAAGGCCGGTCAGTGCACGAACTTCTTTGATGACCTTTATTTTCTCAGGGCCGACTTCTTTCAGAATCACCTTGAACTCGGTCTTCTCTTCCACTTCTGCCGCAGCAGGCGCTGCCGCCGCACCCGGCGCCATGGCAACAGCCACCGGGGCCGCCGCGCTTACGCCGAACTTGTCCTGGAGTTTTTTCACCAACTCGGAAAGTTCCAGAACAGTCATCTCTTCGATCGCCGACATAATCTGATCCAATTCAAGCTTCGCCATTTTCCTGTTTCCTCCTTGGCCTTAGTATGATCCTTCTTAGCTTTAGTATGATCCTTTTCCAGGAATATCTTAACGACTGGTTCTCGGTCTGGAGTTCGTAGTTTTCACCCGTTGGTCCTTTTCAACCATAAACTACGAACCATAAACTCGGAACTGCGCGCCTTGCGTGGCTCCCTTTCGCCGTTGCCCTCCCTTACGCGGCTTCCTTCTTCTTGCGAAGTTCATCAAGCACATATACCAGATTCCGAACGGGACCGTTGAGCACGTTGACCAATCCGGAAATAGGCGACTGCATCTGTCCCAGAAGTTGACCGATGAGAATCTTCTTCGGGGGCAGACTGGCGAGCGCCTGCACCTGCGCCGGCTTGAGCACTCTGCCTTTCAACACGCCGCACTTGATCTTCATGTTCGGGTTAGTCTTGATGAAGTCCGCCAGAATTTTCGACGCCATGACGGGGTCGTTGGAAAAAACGTATCCGGTCGGCCTCTCGATGAAATCCAGAACGCCTTCAAGCCCGGTGTTCCTTGCGGCTATGCGGGCAAGTGTGTTCTTGAAGACGCGGTACTCGATTGACGCCTTTCTGAGTTGCTCTCTGATCTGAGTAAGGGCCAGGACGGTCAGGCCCGTGTACTCAGTGAGAATGGACATCTCATTCTGAGAAAGCTTCTGCGACAACTCCTCGACCAGTTTCTCTTTTTCCGGCCTTGCCATATCGTTTCTCCTTAACAAAAAACCTCCGTCGCGTTCGGCGACAGAGGCCAATTTCCGCAGGGCGCATCCAAGCCCTTTTGACCGTGTCTCGGAAGGCAGCATTAAGTCCGCTTGACGGACACCCTCTGTCTCAGACGAACGGATTGTTCGGTTACAGCGAAAGTAAGATTAGCACAATCAGCCTTTTTTGTCAAGCAGTTTTGGGTGATTCGATGGCTTTGGAATTGTATGCCGGCGTAAAGACGCCGCCGGAGATGACAAGTTTGAGTCCGTCCTCCGTAGTCATGTTGAGGTATATCAGTTCGTCCTTCGGCACAAAGACGAGGAGGCCGGACGTAGGATTTGGTGTCGTGGGAACAAAGACGCCCACGACGTGCTCCGCTGTCTTATCTTGCACTTCTCCCTTGCCTTCGGACGTCACAAAGCCAAGGCTGTACAGTCCTTTTCGCGGATATTCGACCAGCACCACCGTGCTGAATATGGAGCGCTTCGACCCCAAGAACGCAGTGCTTATTTCCTGGACAGCCGCATATATTTTATTCGCAAGGGGTATGCGCGACACTACCCTTTCGGCAAGCGAAAGCATGCGTTTCCCAATAAGGTTGGTGGCAAAAATGCCGACGAGCAAGATAAGCAGGAAGAATATGAGAACTCCAACGCCGGGGACACCTGCAATCGTCTTTCCCAGCACACTCCTTGCCTTGCTGTCTACGAATGAAAACAAACCCCAAAGCACCCAAATCGTGATAGCGAGAGGAGATGTCACCGCGATACCAGTAATGAGATACCTGCGCAGATATGTGAAAACGGAGCGCGCGCTCTGAAGTTTTTTTGGCTTTTTGGACTGTTCGGTGTTCACATGTTCTCCTTAGTTTTTCGGCGTCGCCGGTCGAGCGCCGTCCGGGCGTGGGCCGCCGCGCGGGCCCAGCTTAAACTTTACCCTTGCGACTCCCCGGTCGTTGGCCTCGAGTATTGTAACCTGAAAGTTGTCGAATTGGAAACTCTCGCCCTTTCGGGGGATTCTACCGAGCAGATCCAGGATAAAGCCTGCCACCGTCTCGTATTCGCCTTCCGGCATCCGAACGCCCAAAAGCTGTTCCGCCTCATCTCTGTGCATGCGCGCATCGAGGACGAAAAGGCCTTCGCCGAGGTTCTTCACGGGGAGTTCCGCCACGTCATACTCGTCATGTATCTCGCCGAAAATCTCTTCGATGAGGTCCTCGAGGGTAACCAGCCCTGCCGTGCCGCCGTATTCATCGACAACAATAGCCATGAACATCTGTTTCCGGCGGAATTCATGGAGCAGATCGTGCACTTTCTTCGATTCCGGAATAAACAGGAGCGGCCTGATGAACTCCTTTATCGAGTGTTCCGCCAGCGGTTTTCCGGCTCTCATGAGATCGAAGACATAGATTAATCCGACAATCTCGTCTATTTTTTCGTGATACACCGGCAGGCGCGAATGACGCCGTATCTCGAATGTATCGCACACTTCTTCCCATGTGGCCTCATCGCTGACGGCAACTACGTCGATACGCGGCACAATGATCTCGCGCACGGTCGTCGTGCCGAAATCGATCACGCCATGTATCATTTCGCGCTCCTCTTCCTGGATGACGCCCTTCTTCTCTCCCTCAATGAACATAAACCGGACATCCTCGCGGCTGATGAGGGGCGAGCGTTTGTCGGACCCTCCGAATACCCTTGTAAACCTGTTGGTGACGCGCAACACGTTTCCAACCACGGGCGCAAGAGACAGAACAGCGGCGTCAAGCAGCCGGGCGAAAACAGGGGCGAGTGTGTCCGCCTTATGCCGAAAAACAGCTTTTGGGAGCAACTCACCGAGTATGAGAAGAAGCGGCGTCATGACGAGCGGCGTAAGAATCTCGGCCTGCTCGGCCCCCCATAGTTCGATCGCCCATATGAGAAAAAGCACGGTTGCGGCCACCTCGGTAAGATTGCTGCCGACAAGCATGGTGGCGAGCAGGCGCTCGGGCTGTTGAAGAAGTCTGCCGAGGATGATGGCTTTCCGGTCACCCTTCTCTTCCTTCTGTCTTAGCGTGACGCGGTCCAACGAGATCACGCCGGTCTCTATACCGGAAAAAAAGGCCGACATGATCAGTATCACAAACAGCCCGAAGGCCAAGAATGCGTCAGCAAGAGGTGTCATTTCTGCGCCTCCGGCCCTTTCTTTGATGCTGAATCCGGCAAGGGCGAAATGCGCACGGTGCGTATGTGGCGGTTCCTGATGTCTTCGACTGCGAATCTGAGTCCGGCATGCTCGACGGATTCGCCCTGCGCCGGCACATGCTCGAGAAGTTGGTAGACGAGGCCCCCGACTGTTTCATAACCCGGAAGAGATATGTCCGATCCCATGATTCCCGAAAGCTCTTCGAGGCGCATCCGGGCGTCCACGCGAAGGGCGCCGTCAGGCAACCGCTCCACCCTGCTTTTTCTCACATCGTATTCATCGAAAATCTCGCCGATTACTTCCTCAACAAGGTCTTCGAGTGTCACCAGACCCGCTGTTCCACCGTATTCATCGACCACAATGGCCATGTGGAGTCGCCCGCTTTGAAACTCGCGCAAGAGGTCTCGCACTTTCTTTGTCTGCGGAACATAGTATGCCGGTCGGATGAATCGCGAGATGGGGATGTTGGTCTGCCCGCGCCAAAAGTACGGGAAAAGGTCTTTAGCGTACACGATGCCTCTGATGTCGTCAACCGTCTTGCCGTAAACGGGAAACCGGGAGTGTCCGGTTTCGCGCATCACCGCCGCCAGTTGCTCAACCGTAATGTCGAACTTCACGCGCACCATGTCGGTTCGGGGAACATACACATCGCGGACCAGGGTGTCACCCAATTCGATTATCCTGTGTATCATCTGTCGTTCGCTCGATTTCAAAACGCCCTCTTCCTCGCCCATCGCCACAAGCGTCTTAAGCTCTTCTTCCGTCAGGATCGCTTCGGCCTCGCTTTTCTTGACACCAAGCAGACGCAGGAAGGAATCGGTGAAAAGAAGCAGCAGCCTCAGCAGCGGGGATACGGCTTCCGAGAACATCCGGAACGGGATGGCTATGCTGAGGGCGAAAACCTCCGCGTTGTTTATCGCAATCGTTTTCGGAGCAATGTCGCAGAACAGAAGAAGAAGAGTTGTCGTAATCAGTATGGCGACAATGCTCCCGAGATAAGCGGAATACTCCAGCGCCGTGAATATCCGCAGAACCCACACGCCGATGATTGTGGAAACGAGGATATTGGCTGCCAGATTTCCGAACAATATCGTTGCGAGCAGGCGATTGGGTTCTTCAAGCAGGCCCGCTATTTGTCTGCCTCGAATAGAAGTCTGCTTCAGCCTTTCGATAACGACACGGGGAAGGGAAAAAAGGGCGACCTCCGCGCCGTTGAAAAAGAACGAGAGCGACAGAAGAATCAACAGAAGGATGGTCTCTTCAAGAAATCGTGCGGTCACGATGGCGGGCTCCTCCGGCTTTTCAACTTGTCTCGACGCGGCGCAGATATTTTCGGCCCAACCTCAGCATTCTTGCGCGTCCCGAGGCGGTCTCGTCTTCGTAGCCCAGCAGGTGGAGCGTTCCGTGGATTGCGAGCAGTTTGAGTTCGTCCGTCACGCCGTGGCCGGCGGCCTTCGCCTGAGACTCGGCCCTCTGCGCCGATATTACGACGTCTCCCAGTGTCTCGGGATGCAGATTGGCGAACTCACCCTCGGTCATGGAGAATGAAAGCACGTCAGTCGGGGCGTCAATCCCCCGGTATTGCCGGTTGAGCGCGCGGATACGGACATCGTTGACGATGAGCACGCTGACTTCGGCTTCCGGCCTTTTCTCCCCGTCAAGCGTTTTCTCAATTGCTTCCCGGATTGGTGCGAGCGCGATGCGCGACTTTCGCGCCGTTCTTCGTATCTGTACCCTCAAACTTCTCCTTTATCTCCAGTGCGGTCTGTTCCTCCGGATACTCGACGCGCGAGTGGAGGAAGCCCGCCAGCACCCTGACGAAACTGTCGGCTATGTTATGCAGGTCCTTCAGCGTGAGGTCGCATTCATCAAGCTGGGAATCGACAAACTTGTTGTTGACTATCTTTTCAACCAGTCCCTTGATGCGCCCGTGGGTCGGATTGACGAGCGTGCGTGAGGCCGCCTCGACGCTGTCGGCAAGCATGCAGATGGCCGTCTCACGGGTCTGGGGCTTCGGTCCGGGATAGCGGAAGGTCTCCTCGTTCACCGCGTGGGTCGGGTCCTGCTCGAGCGCCTTCTGGAAGAAATACGGCATCAGACTAGTGCCGTGGTGCTGCTGTATGAACTCCATGATCGGCTGGTTGAGGCGGTGCTCCCTGGCCAGTTCGACACCCTCTTTTAAATGCGCGACAAGCACAAGAGCGCTCATGCTCGGGGTGAGTTCATCATGCTTGTTCTTCCCGCCTCGCTGGTTCTCGCTGAAATAGAGCGGTTTATTTATTTTGCCGACGTCGTGATAATAGGACCCCACTCGCGCAAGGAGACTGTTGGCCCCGATTTGCTCGGCCGCCGCCTCGGCCATGTTGCCGACCATCAGGCTGTGGTGGTACGTGCCTGGAGCCTCCATCACCAGCCGCTTGAGAAGCGGGTGGTTGAGATCGGAAAGCTCCAGAAGCCGGATGTTAGTGGCAATCCCGAAGAGGCTCTCGAGTGGTGTGAGCGACCCGGGGACCACTCCGATCGCCGTAATAAGGCCGTTGGAAACGCCCAACAACAGCGCATGAATGAATTCCTTGCCGATTTCCATGTCACTGATCAGGTTCACTGCGGAGATGGAGACAACGTTGGCGACCGCGACGGCAATGCCGGGCCAAAAGATGTCGCTTCGCCTGCGTATCGTCCTCATGTGGTAGATGCCCACGAGGCTTCCGAACAGCGCCACAAGAAGAAGATCAAGCCGGTAGCTGCCCTGCGCTGCATAGAGGACAGAGATAAAGAACGCATAGACAATCGCTATCCTGTCATCAACCAGAATCGAGAGCAGGATGGCGCCGGCGGCGACCGGCACAAGATACAACCAGATATCAGGTATCGGCAGGATGATGAGAATCCTGCCGGTGGCGAGCGTAAGGAACAGAAGGATTCCGACGAGCAATAACGCCTTGTTGTTGCCGAAGTGCTCCGGCCGGTAGCGGCTCACGTAGAAGAGGAAGCATCCGAACACCATGACTAATAGAATGGCGTTGCCCACATATATGCGAATCCTGTTGGCTCTGCTGAGCGCGTTCGCATGGGCTTGAAGCTCAAATAAGTCCTGCGGCGTGATCTCACGGCCGGCCTGCACTACCTCTTGGTTCTTCCTGAAAGTCATCATGACGGGAGGAGTTCGCTCGCGCGCCTCCTCCTGTGCGAATTGGGTAAGCTTTTCATCGAAAGTAAGCGTGTTTCGGATGAAGGGGAGCGACAACTCTTTGAAGGCGCGTTGATTCGCGGGGCCGTCGGGGAATTGCGTTGCGGCCCTCTTCTCAAGGACCTCAGCCGCTTTTTTCAAGGTCAGCACATCGTCCACGAGCACGGCGCGCTGCTCGCGCTGCGCCTTATCGTATATGGTTATCTGCTTGGCGCTGCCCGGGACGTCGCTGAGCACTCCCCTTCCGGACATCTCGGCAATTGTATCCAGCGACGCCGCGCGAAGAGTATCGAAGGCCTGTCGGTCGAGTCCGGTCAAGAACGCCAGCGTCTTCTCTGAAGTGGAGCTGGGAACGTATTTTGAAATAAGGGCTATCCTCTCCTCACGCGTGAAGACGGGATTCAGGGCATCCTGGCCGATCTTGTCGAATTGGGCTCTCGCATCTTCGACTGAGGATTGGATAAGATCAGGGTCGAGTACGTATACGGGAGGTGTGAGGCTCGCCGCCTGCTCGCGCGCAAGCTTTGTGGCTTCGAGCTCAGTCACCTCGAAGTTAACTTCAGCGAGAACGGTTTCCCTGGGGTAATCGCCCACCTTGAACCTGTTCCATTGAAGTTTGAGGCCCGGCGACACGAGATACAAGGTGACAAGAAACGCAATGGCTATTCCTACGCTTCTCGGCGTAAAGGTATTCCCCATCGATACTTTGGGAATCCGGTCTTCAACCCCGGTTTTGGAAGGCTTCTTCTTCAAAGTCTGCATATAATCTATCAGCTATCGCTCTCCCCTCGGAGGGTAGATTCGTATTTCTCATAGGCATCGACGATCTTTGCGACAAGCGGATGCCGAAATATATCCTTACTCGTGAAATAGACGAACCTGATGCCCTCTATCTCGCTGAGCAGCCTTTGCGCCTCGACAAGGCCGGACGCTTTGCCGGTCGGAAGGTCGATCTGTGTCACATCCCCGGTTATAATCGCCTTGGAATCGTGCCCGAGGCGCGTCAAAAACATCTTCATTTGCTCGTGAGTCGTATTCTGCGCTTCGTCGAGGATGACGAAACAGTGGTTAAGCGTGCGTCCACGCATGTACGCAAGCGGAGCAACCTCGATCTGAGCCCGGCTCAAGAGCCGCGTGATTGTCTCGCCTTCCATCATGTCGTAAAGGGCGTCATAGAGAGGTCGAAGATACGGGTCGACTTTTTCTTGCAGGTCGCCGGGTAAGAAACCCAGCTTCTCACCCGCTTCCACCGCGGGACGCGTGAAAATCATCCGCTCATACTCGCGTTTCAAGAACGCAGACACCGCCATCGCGACTGCAAGATAAGTCTTGCCCGTCCCCGCAGGGCCGATTCCGAAAACCACGTCGGCGTTGCGAATGGCCTCGATGTACTCATACTGCCCTTTGCTCTTGGGACGAATGGGCGCGCAACCGCTCGCGACGGGAATTGTCTCGCCAACGGCGCCCGAGAGGGGCGGCTGGGATTGGTCGGCGGCAACCCGCAGGGCATACTTGATATCCTCGATGTCCACCCGATTGCCGCGGCGCACTATCTGGAGCACTTCCTCGAAGATTTTATGAACGGTATCGACATCTTTGTTTGAGCCGCTGAGCAGTACTTTCTCTCCGCGGTCCACTATCCTTATAGGGTATCGTTCCTGAACGAGCTTTACGTGCTCGTGATTCTTCCCCAAGAGCTTTATGGCTTCTTCTTTGTCTCGCAGAAGAATCTGCTTTGACGCTTTTGCCATAGGTTGAGTCCTGGCTGGGGCCGCTCACTCGCTCAGATTGTTCGGCCAGAATATGGCATCAAGCTTTTTCTCGAGAGAGTAGATGGCCTGATTCGCGTCCGCCAACTCCCCTTCCAGTCTCGCTATTTCGGAGCGAAGCCGGTCGTTTTCCTCCTGCAACGTAGCATTTTCGGATCGTGCTTTGTCCAGTTCAGCGGCCACATCCTCGACACGTTGCCGCACCACCTTTTTCTTTTGCGCGGAAGAGCTTTCTGAGTCTACTAAAGGCTCACTCGCAGAACCGGTGTCTGATTCAACTCCGCCCACGGCGATTTCTTCATTCGTTCGTGCGGAAGTGTGGGTACACGACACAGTTACAAGCAGTCCGCCGACGCCGCAAACCAGCGTAACCAAACAAAAAAATATCGCCCATCTCCGGGCCGGAAGTCCCTGCCGCAACCCTTTTTCTCCTCATAGTCGGGCTGACATTATTAAGTAACTATCTTAAAAGTCTATCACGAAAAATCAATCCATGTCAAATTAGAGAGTGCTGCGCAGCAAAGTTTATCGTTGACTTGAGCCGAGGTTATGCCCTAATATGGAGTGCATTCAAGAGTTTGATCGTGGCGACTTTTTCCAATGATTGTGTAGGGAGCAGCGCTTTGAGAATATGAAGACATACCCACAGGAGTAGAATCGCGGGGTCGTGGGGTCTTGCGCCCCTGCATCATATGGCTGAATACTAACACGGGATTTGCCGCATGCAGTTTGTCGGGCTGGCAATCGCGCCGCAACTCAGGCAGTGTTACAAGGGGGCTAAGATAATGATAACTCATTGCAACTCAATATCTTATGGAAGTTTAGCCTCTCCTCTTGGGACCATCTATGTCGCCCTCGACGGAGAGAAAGTAATCGCGCTAAGTTTCACTTCTGGCAACCAGGAACGTTTCTTGAGGGAATTGGGAGCGCGGACCTCTCAGTCTGTCCGCCATTCCGACGCGGCTGTCAGGCCGATTGTTACCGAGTTGCTCGAATACTTCAAGGGCAAGAGGAAGGAATTCAGCTTCAGTTGCGACTTGTCCGGACACACTGACTTCCAGCAGAGGGTCCTGAACGCGGCAGCGAGCATACCTTTCGGACAGACACGCACCTATCGCTGGCTGGCTGAGCGGGCCAAAAGCCCGGACGCTTTTCGCGCCGCGGGGCAAGTGATGGCCCACAATCCTGTTCCGATAATCATTCCCTGCCACAGGGTCATCGGCTCATCGGGAGGGCTCTGCGGATTTGCGGGAGGGTTGCGAGCGTTTGATCTCAAAAGGAAGCTCCTCGAAATCGAGGGTGTGAATCTATCCTGAAGCTTGAAAAACGGTGCTGCCCCGGCCGATATCCTTTGCAATTAGATTGGCGCCGGGTCTGCCCAAACCTGAAACGCTTTCTTGAGGGGGGAGAAGCAGTGCGCCCACTACGGTCATTGTGGACCAAATGCTTGTCGTTGCGAGTGGAGCGAAGCAATCTTTCTGTTTCTTTTGTTTTCTCCCCTTTCGCCTAGTATCAAGTCAAGTTAATTTTGTTGGCATCTGTAGGGGCACGGCGCGCCGTGCCCCTACGAAGAACCAAGCGCCAATACCCGCAAATTTTGTATTGACAGCACACTAGCTCCTTTTGCCTTTCGCCCTATTTAGGAGTCAGTCTCGAATGGTCAAGCGAAGGCTTTACTACATTTCGTTTGGAGTCTTTCTCTTATTGGTGCTTGCCGCCGGCGCGGGAGGTCTTCTGCTCCCTAAAGGGAGGGCCTTCTATCACCTGGCGCTTGCCCAAAAGCTGCTGAAAGAGGGAAACACCAACGGAGCAATCGAGCAAACAAAGAGAGCCGTCGAAATCCAGCCGGACAATATAGTCGCCGTCAGAGGACTGGCGCGGGCATATATTGCGGCAGGCAAACACGATGAGGCTGAGAAGGTGATCCAGAAACTGATTGCTCTCTCTCCGAACCTCGCTGAAGCATATCACGATCTGGGAATGGTAAGATTCCGGCGTGGCGATACGAAGGGCGCTCTCGAGGCAGTCCGGAAGTCGATCTCGCTTTCGCCGGAGCTTCCCGACAACTACTTCCTTCTGGGCGCCGTTTCTCTGCAGAACAAGGACATCCCTGCCGCCGAGGAGTATCTCTCGAAAGCTCTCAAGATGACTCCGCAGAATCCCAACGCGCTTTATCTGCTCGGCATGGTACACTTCGAGAAAAAGGACTACGACGCCGCGATCGACACGCTCAAGAATATGACGCAACTGGCGCCGGACTTCGCTCCGGCCCATGCCCTGTTGGCGATGTGTTACTTCGAAAAGAAACTGTACATTCATTCGTTGTCCGAACTGAATGCCGCAGTGGACCTGGACAAGTCGGACTACAATTCGATGTACAACATAGCCTGCATCTATTCGCTCCAAAAGAAGCCGACGCCCGCGCTTAAGTGGCTTGAGCGGGCAATTGACAACGGTTTTTCTGATTCCGTCCACATGAGCAAGGACAGCGATCTGGACAATATACGGGCTGAGCCGAAATTCGGTGAATTGGCCGAGAATGCTGCCTGGCAGGCATCGCTGAATAAGGAACCAGCCAAAGAACAGGCGCAAGGGGGCCGCTGAATGACCCCCGGGTTAGCGCATTTCGTAGCGGGGTTGAGCGATCGGCAGGTTCTGAATTGGGAGACCTGGACAGCAAGAATGACAAATCGCAGGCAGTGAAGTGGGGGAGAGGCAGGTTTCTCTTTGCCATTTGCGCAACCGCGCTCCTCGTGGCAATCGCGCTGACGGGCAGAACCATGATTGACGATTTTATCGAGCGAAATTTCGTCTTCTATCCCGAGAGATCGCTTGCCTATTCTCCGCGTGAGTGGGGAATGGAATATCAGGACCTCTATTTCACCACGCCTGACGGGGTCAGATTGAATGCGTGGCTGATCAAGCCTTCTCGCGACGCGCCGATGGTGCTCTGGTACCACGGTAATGCGGGCAACATCGCGGACAGAGTGGAAAATGCCAGACTTCTCTACGATAGGGGCCTTTCGATTTTTCTCCTCGAGTATCGCGGCTATGGGAAAAGCGAGGGAGCGCCGTCGGAAAAAGGGATATACATCGACGGTCAGGCGGCGTATGACTACATTATCTCGCAGAAAATAACCGTTGCGGACCGGCTGATCATATTCGGACGCTCACTGGGGACCACGGTTGCGACACATGTTGCCTCCCGCAATAAATCCGCCGGCGTGATTCTGGAATCGGCCATCACAAACATGGCTGACATGGCGCGAGTCCATTATCCCGTGATACCGGGCCTTGGAAACCTGAAACATAAATTCAGTTCGATTGACCGCATTGCGGCGATCAAGTCGCCGATCCTCTTCATACATGGCGATGACGATGAGATCGTGCCGTATGAGCTTGGACGCCAACTGTTCGAGGCAGCAACCGCCGACAAGGATTTCTACACGATCCGGGGTGCGCGCCACAACGACACATACGTCGTCGGCGGCAAGGAGTATTTCGATAGGTTTGAAAAGTTCGTCCGCGAAAAGACACGCACGATAAATGATGAATGATGAATGCAGAATGATGAAGCCGGATTTCCGCTTTCGCGGGAATGACACTCAGGAGTGTGTATTCGTGTAGTTCGTCCAATTCGTGCAATTCGTGATCCAAACTTCTCCTTTGGCTGCGGCTATGCCGCGATAGGGATTCCAGCATGTTCTTCTGCGACGCGCACATAGACACTCTTTCAAAAATGCTGAAATTCGACTGGAAGTGTCTCGCCGACATACCCGGAGACTCTCAGGTCACTGCCGCTCAACTGCGCCGCAGCGTCGTCGGCGTGGCAGTCTTCGCAATCTTCACCGAGAAATACGATAAATCTCTCCCGCCCCTTCAAAGGACCCTCCGGATGATTGACTTGGCGCATTTAATCACCCGCGAGAACGCGGACTGGCTCGAGTTGGCGGCTGATACCGCAGGAATCGAGAGGGCGCTCAAGAGGGAAAAGACCGCTCTCGTGCTCGCCATCGAGAATGGAATCGCCATCGGCAATGACCTCGGCCTGTTGCGCAATTTCCATCGGCTCGGCGTTCGGTTGATGACCGTCACGTGGAGCCACCGCAACCAACTCGGCGACGGCGTCTTCAAATGGTCTTCGCGACGTGGCTTGACCGCTTTTGGGCGCGATACCATCCGCGAGATGGAGCGGCTGGGCATGATGATCGACGTCTCACACATGAACGAGAGAACATTCTGGCAGACTATTGAGACTGCGAAAGGTCCGGTCGTGGCCACTCACTCGAATGCTCTCAGCATCTGCAAGAGTCCTCGCAACCTCAACGACGAGCAGATAAGGGCCATATCAAAGCGACAAGGCTTCATCGGACTCAATTTTTGCCCCGCTTTCCTGAATGATTCCGGCGAAGCCTCAATCGGTGACGTTGTGAAACATGCGTCTCATATCGCCGGAGTCGGCGGGATCGATGTGCTCGCAATCGGGTCCGACTTTGATGGGATAACGGATACTCCTGCCGGATTAGAGCATATCGGCAAGATGGGCAGACTGGTTTCCGCATTCCGGAAGGCGCGATTCTCGGAGGACGAAATCAACGCTATTGCCCACCGCAATTTTCTGCGCGTCTTTCGCGAGGTATGCGGCTGACCCTTTCACGGGCATTGCGAAAATCGGGGACACGATGCGGCATCGTGTCCCCGATTTTCGCCCAAATTCAGCTTTTGACCTTTGATTTTCGACTCCCAATGACCGTCATTCTGAGCGAAATGAAGAATCTTATCGCCCTCTCCCGCTCTTCTTCCTCAAGTCTTTTCTTTGATCCGCGACTCGCGACCTTTCGCCTTGCTCCTTTCCCCTTTCATTACAGGTCTACATCAAGCCTGCCAGCGCCCTCTCGTACTCGGCGTCCAGCTTCTTGAAAAGCTCGGCAACACTAGGAATCTCATGGACGAGCCCTGCCGACTGTCCGGCCTCGAGTACGCCCTCCTGGACGTCGCCCCTCACCATCCCCATTTCGGCGCGATCATTCTCCTCGCCGATTATGCTCAGTAGCTCTTCCACGCTTGCGCCTTTGCGCTCGGCCTCGGCCATCCTGAGAGTGAACTCGTTTCTGAGGCTCCTGAGCATATTCATCTTGCGGCCCGTAATCAGTGTGCCGGTGTCCACGGCCTCGACCAGTTTCTGCTTGAAGTTTTCGTGCGCCGGACACTCGACGGTGGCCACGAAACGCGTGCCCATCTGCACGCCGTCCGCGCCGAGAGCAAGCGCAGCGAGAATTCCCCTGCCGTCGGCTATGCCGCCGGCGGCGGCAACAGGGATGGTGACGGCATCGACCACCTGAGGCACGAGCGAGATTGTGCAGTTTTCGTCCATTCCGTTGTGTCCGCCTGCCTCGTAACCCTCGCATACAATGGCGTGAAAGCCGGCTTCCTCCGCTTTCTTCGCGCCTTTCACCGAGGGAACCACATGAATGATGACGGTGTCGCTCCGCTTAAGGAGCGGCCCCGCTTTCATCGGGTTGCCGGCGGAAGTTGTGAAAATTCGCGCGCCCTCTTCGAGGCCGATGCGCGCGATGTCCTCGAAGTCGGGCCGCATCATCGGGATATTCAAGCCCCACGGTTTGCTCGTGCCCTCACGCACTTTCCGGATATTCTCGCGGATTTGGTCCCACATCATCGAGCCGCTCCCGATCTGTCCCAACCCGCCTGCGTTCGAGACAGCCGCCGCCAGCCTCCAATCCGAGACCCACACCATTCCGCCCTGAATTATCGGATACTCTATGCCCAAAAGCTGCGTCAATCTCGTCTTCTTCATGTCACCTCCGATATCAAACACGTCACCCGTGCGCTATTTTGTCCGTCCCTATTTACCAAATATGCGGCCTAAAGTCAACTATTATTTGTCATTCCCGCAAAGCCTGTCCTCGACCTTGACCGGCCAGCGGGAATCCACGATGATTAGCGTATGAAACATGCGCAATTGTCTGTATTACTTAACTTCAAAATCGCGAATGCTTGTCACTCTTGTCCAAGATAGCAGAATCAAATCATCGAAAAAGCCTGTCACCACTGAGTAACGCTGACATGCAAGAACCAGGAAACCTCTTTTTCATAAACAGCAAAGAAGAAAAAGCTTGCACAAATCATTAACCGCAGAGTACGCCGAGTACGCTGAGAACATTGGCTTTCTACCGTTTTTCTCCGCGCCCCCTCCGCGCTCTCTGCACTACTCAACATCAGAATCGTGAATTCCTGTCTGGTCTGTCCCTATTTTCCCCACATAATGGAGGCCGTCTTGACCCCGGAGAGCACGGGGAACACGGAGAAAAGAAGAAGAAAAAAAGGAAATTCACCACGAAGGCGCGAAGGCACAAAGAAAGAGAAGAAGCGGAGGTGACTCAAAATTGCTCGAGTATCTACCGATAGACATCCTTGCGATGCCTTACTCGCATAATCTTGACAGACCTTTCTTTTTCCTGAATCTCATATGTTACGCGATAACTGCCGACCCTGATGCGCCAATCACATTTTGAGCCGGCAATTTTGCGACATCCCGCCGGTTTTGAATTGTTGGCCAAAGCCTGAATGCTGGAGATAACCCGATCGAAATCATCTGGCGGTATCTTCTTTAGGTCTCTTTCCGCCGACCGTTCAAGGTAGACTTCATACACGCCGATCATACTCCTTGAGAAACTCTTCTATGCGTCTGAACTTGAGCGGCTTTTTCCGTATTTCCTGAAGCATTTGCAGGTCTTCCGCGTCTTCCAGACGTTCCAGCATTTCCTGATACTCGTCAATACTCAATATGACGGCTGCAGGTTTGCCATTTCGCAAGATAATCTCAGGAGCTTTCTTGGCTTTGCTCTTCATGCACTCACCTCCCGGAAGTCAGTTGAATCCGTAAGCCTTTCAGTGTGAACTCGAAAGCATGTGTTATCATCATCATTCTAATCTGCGGCTAGTGCGCTGTCAAACCACGGTCCCCAAATGGATGAGGCGGCAGAAAAAGAAGAAGAGTCAACTTATCCACGGATTGACGCGGATTAGCAC
>JACRIR010000162.1 GCA_016215705.1 Candidatus Poribacteria bacterium
AAGCCGTCGAGAAGCTGCGGAAGGACGTGCTCTCGAAGCCGGAGTTTGATCCCGCGACCCTGTTCCAGTGGGGACTCATGATGTCGCTCGGAGTGATCCAACTTCTGAAGGATGTCGAAGAGAAATTCGGTGAGGAAGGCCAAAAAATCGCCGGCGAAGCCATACGGAAAGTGGGCCGCGACGCCGCCCGCCAAATGCTCGAAGGAGCGGAAATTCCGCCCGGCATGTCTCAGGTTGAGATCATGAGCCAAATCGCAACATACATCAACACCGTCCTGTGGGCGTCGCTCGAAGACCCATGGATTCTGAGCGAGGACGAGTGCGGCTTCGATATCCTATGGTGTCCGCTTCAGGACATTTATCTGCCGTTCGATTGCCGCGTGCAGCGCTACTTCGTGCAGGGGATTCTCGAGCATTGTCGCGAAAAGATGGGAGTGGACGCCTTTCACGTCGCCTTCGAGAGCATCATCCCGGCGGGCGCCCCCACGTGTAAGTTCCGCATGTGGCGAAAGAAGCCCGGCGACACCGACGCGTGGGCGACATATACCAAGAAGCTCGAAGAAAAAAGCCTTCGCAGACTGCAAGACAAGGGAAACCCGTTAAAAGGTGAAACGTAATAGAATAGGCGAAGGTTGTGTTTTCCTAATCCAAAATAAGAGACATTGTCTTTTGCCTTTGCTTGCGCAATGAGATGTCGGTTGTGTCAGGATATTATCAATATTTCCGGCGGAAGGGAATAATTAAGTAGAGGCTTGTCATTGCGAGTGTTGGACCCCGAAGGACGACGCAAGGAGGATGCTAAACGCAAATTCCTCATTAATCCAAAATCTAAAATCCAAAATAACGGTCCGGGTCGCGTGTTTCAGTAGAGGAATCGGTAGGCACTATCCAGTAAGCAGTGCGGAGAGGCGGAGTCGGCATGATTATCTTTCAGCGCATGGAGGAGTTTGACTACGAAGAATTGATATGCTTTCAGGACCGCGCCACAGGGCTCCAGGCGATCGTTGCAATTCACAATACAACGCTCGGGCCGGCGCTCGGCGGATGCCGTTTCTGGCAATACACCTCGGAGCGCGCGGGCATCGACGACGTGCTTCGACTGGCGCGGGGCATGACTTACAAAGCGTCGGTCGCGGGCCTGAACCTCGGTGGCGGCAAGAGCGTAATCATCGGCAACCCAAAGACGCATAAGACCGACGACCTCCTTCGCGCATTCGGGCGTTTTGTCAATACTCTCAAGGGCAGGTATATCGCAGCGGAAGACGTGGGCACATCAACTGACGACATGGTGACTATTCGCAAAGAGACCCGCTATGTTGTCGGTTTACCGCTCGACCACGGTGGTAGCGGCGACCCCTCTCCCGTGACCGCCTATGGCGTGCTCCACGGCATGAAAGCTTGCACAAAGGCAGTCTTCAAGACGAACCACCTCAGCGGCCTGACCGTCGCCATCCAGGGGGCGGGCCACGTGGCGTATAATCTTGCGAAGAACCTCGCAAAAGAGAATGCTCGCATCATTATTACTGACATATACAAGAAGAAGGCCCAGCGAGCGGTCGATGATTTCGGAGCCGAATATGTCGAACCTGACAAAATCTACTCGGTGAAATGCGATATTTTCGCGCCGTGCGCGCTCGGAGGGATTCTCGACGACAAGAATATTCGCCGGCTCAAATGTAAAATCATAGCCGGAGCGGCCAACAACCAGTTGAAATCCGATCGCTCCTGCGGCAGACTTGAGCAGATGGGGATACTCTATGCGCCTGACTATGTGATAAATGCGGGTGGCCTCATCAATGTTGCCGACGAACTCAAAGGATATAATCACTCGCGGGCGCTCCACAAAGCCGCTCGAATCTACAACGCGGTTGCGCGTGTCATTCGCATTGCGAAGGAAGAGAAGATTCCGACGTGCGTCGCAGCCGATCGGCTGGCCGAGCGCCGCATCGAGCGCGCCAAGCTTGCACGCACCATCCACGGCGCCCGTAGGAAACCCGTTGTTAGGCAAATATACACGTGATCGAATCACGGTTCAGTCTCCCCGAGACCCAGAATTCTTGGGAAAAGGAATCCTGCAAAGGAGGCAAATATGGCAAACACACCCAAGGTCGGGGAAAAAGCCCCTGCTTTTGAATTGCCGGATTCGGCGGGAAGCAAGCGCACACTCGACGAGTTGCTGGCGACGAGCAATGTAATGCTTGTGTTTTTCCGAGGGCTTTGGTGACTGTTTTGCCGCCTTCAGTTGAAGGGTCTCAGAAGACGCTTCGGACAATTTCAGCAGGCCGGCGCACAAATAGTCACTATCAGCGCCGATCCTGTCGATGACCTGCAAAAATATGTGAGCGGTAATGCCGTTCCACTTATTATGCTGAGTGATGCAGAGCGCACAGTAATAAAGCGGTACGATGTCTACAACCCATCCGAACGCGGCGGAGTGGCGATACCGGCCATCTTCATCATCGACAAATCAGGCATCGTCAGATTTGCGCACGTCGAGCGCAAGGTGGTCCGCGTGCGGAACAAGACACTGCTCGAAGAAGCTAAGAAGCTGTAAGACCGCATCGGAATGCGCTTTAGACACTTAAGCTCACACCAGGCGCTTCGCGTCTTTCCTCAGATATCATCCCTCTTGACTAGGTTTTCTTCATGTGATATGATTAGCCCACTGGTCAATTAATTGCCCCGATGATGAGGTGTTGGAGAGGAGGAAATATGGCAGAAAACCGCAAAGAACAACGCCGCAAGGGCGAACGCCGGAAAGACATAGCGTCGGCAAAAACATACCTTGGCATGGAGCGGCGGATGTTTGAGCGCAGAATGTCCGAGAGGAGACGTTCTAGCTTCGCCTATTTTTCCCCCAAGTGAAGGCCCATAGAATATATTTTCATTTCGGATTTCAAATTGAAGCCTGAAGCCCGAGAGGGAAGAACACCTCTTCCCTCTCTCTTCTCTTCTCTTCCCTTTTCGCCTTTTCCCCCTTGTTCTATCCCCTTTTGTCTTTACGGCCTGTTGCCCAAAAGATAACAGCTATTTGTCATTCTGAGTGAAGCGAAGAATCCCTGTTTACAGGCGCAAATTCGCAGGAAAATCAGGGATTCTTTGTCGCTTCGCTCGTCAGAATAACGATACTGATACCACTATGAAACAAAATCTAACAGTCAACACGCCGTTTAGTCTTGCTCCTTAGCGATGGTTGCGCCCATTGAATTCTCTGCCCACACTATATAGTAGAGAACATAGGAAAAGGGGTTTGTAGTACGAGGGAGGGGAATTCCATGGCAAATACGATCAACAATGCCGGAAGGGGCGCTGCAGGACCGGGAAGCGCTTCAAGGATTGGGGCCACGAAGCCTCCAAAGCGCTACGTGGGGCAGAAGAATCTCCTCAATGACGGGATTCAAAAACCCAGCGGGGAAGAGGAAAAGTATTTTGTGAGAGACGACTTGATGAAACTCCGGAAATTCGAGGAGGAACGAAAAGTCCGCATCGAAACCGAGGAAAAGGAGCATGCCCGGCAAATCCACTACCGTAAATGCCCGAAATGCTACGGCGACCTCGTGGAAACAATCTTCAAGAAGAAGGTCAAAATCGACAAATGCGTGGAATGCAACGGAGTATGGCTCGATAACGGCGAACTGGAAATCCTCGCCGGACACGAGGAAAGTTTCCTCACAAGCTTTCTCTCACATTTGATTGGCCGCGGGAAGAGCATTTAACAAAGCGACGGCGAAAAGACTTTTCACAGATGCCCCAAGAATCTGCTATCTCAATTCTGTAGATGCGAATTCATGCGCAGAGATGGAGGGCGCCGATTCTTCTTTCACCTTCTCTATGAAGCATTTTCCCGAAACCCGAATCTTGTGTCATAATTGTGCCATATCACGAAAAGAAAGGCGGAATAATCCGTGCGGGTTATCTTCATGGATTCAGTGAGAAGCGTCCGACCCCGCTTATGGCGTGACTGACCGTAGCTATGGGAGAAACAGTATGTGCGGCGGTGTCATTCTGAGCGAAGCGAAGAATCTCCGTTCTTCTTTGGTTCTTTCCCTTTCACCTTGTTCCTTTTCCCTTTCGCCTTCTTCTCAGGAGATGTCTTCATGAGGAGAAAAATCGCGGTATGTGCAGTGCTTGCCGTTTGCTTATTGTCCGTTTGGGGGGCGGCGCACGGGTTCCTGGAACCGAACGAGAGATACCTTTTCATATTCGTTATTGACGGCATCCCGAAGGCCGAATTCGACGCGATGCTGGCGAGGGGGGACCTGCCGAATTTCAAGAAATACATCTACGACAGGGGAATCCATTCGGAACATCATATTTCCGTGTTCCCGCCACTCACTTTTCCTGCAATGGCTAGCATCTTCAGCGGCTCCTACCCGTCAAGGCATCGTGTCCCGACTTTCTTCTGGGTTGATCGCGAGCGGGGTTTCTATAAAAACTATCTCAGTACCACCCTCGGCGACTATCAGCGCGACCTGAAACAGACGGTCTGCGTTCTCTTTGAATATTTCCCCGATGAAAGAACCCTCTGCTTCGGTCTGCCCCTTGGCGGCGGAGCCACGTATCAACGGACGGTAATGGGATCGTTCATCGATCCGCTTCGCGAGCCCAGAGACCTGGACTATATATCGAAAGCCGTCGAACAACGACACACCATAGCGGCGGACGTGTTTGTCAGACCGTCGGAGGTCATCTCACTTTTCAACCCGGCAAAGGAGACCAATATCATCTCGCTTGTCAATCCTTTCAGCACATCGGGGATGCTGAGGTATGCAATCGATTCCTTCTCTGAAGAACGAAGCAGACTGCGGACGAAAAAGCCGAAAGTCGTCGTCTATTACGATTGGGCCGCCGACCACTATGGACACGAGGACGGGCCGATGAGTCCGCAGGTCGTGGGATCCCTGATCAGGGATGACACGGAGTTCGGCAGGTTTGTCGAGGTCTACCAAAAGGCGGGCCTTTACGACAGCACGTATTTCGCGCTGCTTTCCGACCACGGGCAGATGCCCCTCGAGCCGCATTATGTTCCGATACAGCCGATATTCACTGCCAGGGGCTTCAAGACTGCATTCATTTCACATGAACTGATCGCGAAAGCGGGACTCTCCGGATTGCTTCAAGTTCGGTCCGTGCTCTTCGGAAAAGGCACGGTCGTCGGATATAACTGTATCATCGGAACAGCCGGCGCGGGCTCAGTAAACGTGTTTCTGACAAAGAACGGCGGAACCGATGCGGCCTCGTGGAAAGGGGAAGTATACTACAATGACCTTCTGCAGTACCCCGTTGTCCCGGGCAAATACATCAATGTTGAGGATTTTGTCAACTCGATTGACGGCGTCAACTTCTCATTGGTGCGCGAAAACGAGCGCGTGCCCGGCGACATTCACAAGACCCGCATCATGAGCCGGCGCGGCTCCTCGATCATAAGCGCGCGTCTCGAGAACACAAAACCGGTCGAGTTGAAATACGAAGTCATCAAAGGCGCCGATCCGCTCAGTTATTCGGAAAACCCGATCCTGGCCGGGATGATGGCTTCAGGCTTCCACGGTGACCGAGAATGGCTGCGCGCGACCGCGGAAACCGCTTATCCCGATGCGCTCGCTCAAATCGCCCAAATCATGGAACTCGACCGCTCCGGTTCAATCATTATTGTGCCTGATGATGGGCATTGCTTTAATGCGCGCGTCTGGGCGAAACACGGCGGCCTGAGCGCAGGAGAGATGATCACAACATTTGCAGTCGCCGGACCGGGCCTCAGCCCCGGCGTCGTTCATGACTCGCGCGTCATCGACATTGTCCCGACGCTTCTGTCGCTCATGGGAAAAGATAACCCCGAAGCCTGTTTCGACGGAATCGCGCTCCCGGACATAACAGGGGAAAGACGAAAGGCGCAAGGCGAAAAGGGGGCCAAAGACGAACCCTCTAACCACCATTCTGAGCGAAGGCAAGAATCTCAATCTGGAATTCAGAATTCAAAACGAAATCATCCGCAGACTTCCTCGAGGACCTTGCGGTAGTAGACGAAGTTCTTAAAGGGGATATGCGAGCGGGCGCGGTTATCAATGGTTGGAATGTAGCCGCCGGACTCGAGGAGTGGCGGCACTCTCTCGTAAATCTCTTTTCTGATTGCCTTCTCGTCCCTCGTGAGCACGTTCGAGTCGATGCCTCCTATCAAAGCAAGTCTTTGCCCGTACTCGCTCCGAATCGCTTGATAATCCATGTTGGATGGAATCGTGTCGGTCATCCATAAGCCTGTGACACCGGCCTCGACCATGTCCGGCAAAAGGACATTTATGTTCCCAAACGACCTCATGATGATGATATCCACCCCGCGCTCCCGCAGGAGCTTCGCGATTCTTTGGTAGCGGGGGATCACGAATTCGCGGAACATTCTTGGAGAGATGACCGGCCCGTTGCTGCCTGCGATCGGCTCCGTAAAGTAGGCGAAATCAATTTCGGCTTCCCTCAGCGCGCGCTCGATCCCCAGCATCAAATAATCAGCCGCCGTGTCCATGATCGCGTGAACCAGCTTCGGTCTGTCACACATAAGCAGGCAGGCACGCTCGAAAGACGGCGAGTCATTGACTCCCAGAAATTGCAGGATTCCGGACTCCCACGCCCCAACGCCGACCGGATAGTCGCGATTGCGATATTTCTCGGTTAGCTTTCGCCAATTGCGCGGGTAGGCTCTCTTTCGTGCATTCTCGAGAAACTCTCTGAGGCGGGCGAGATCGTCACTGTCTTCAATCGGGTAATCGAATTCTCCTCTCATCTCGTGGAACGAAAGCTTGAGTGGCAAAACTTCGCGGTGGTCAAGATGAAAATACTCTTCTATATCAACCCCGAGCGGCAGTCCTTCTTTGCGCCATCGACGAATGGTGTCCTCGCGGATGTACTGCTCGAAGCGCGGCGTTCGGTCGGGGTTCTCAAACCGCATTGTCTTCAGAAATCTCTCTCGCTCATTCATCTCTCATATTGTACAGATTGTGATCTCAGAAATGCAAAGTAAGTCTAAAAGGAAGTCCACCGAGTGGAGAAGTGGGAAAGTATGAAAGGAAAGGAAATGGTTTGGTTTTCTTCAATCCAAAATTGATCTAGTCCTCGAGACTGAACTCAACCGGAATCTTCACCCATGCAGCAGCGGGATTTGCCCCTTTCTTCGCTGCCACAAAGCGCCATTTCCGGACGGCCTCAATTGCGGCTTTGTCCAGGAGTTCATGGCCCGACGTCTTATCAACCCTCACTTCGCCCGTGCGCCCGTTTGGAAACACCTCGACGAGAAGTGTCACGGTCCCTTCGTGACCGGCCTGGCGGGCCGCCCGAGGGTATTCCGGCTTCGGATTGTGCAAGTATGCCGGTGAACTGGCCGAGACCTTTCCATTGCTGATTCCTTGCGCGCCGGATTGCGGCCATCCGCCAAAACCTTCGCCATAAGATTGCCCCGATCTCTCGCCGTCTCCCATAGCCACGGGAGTGTCAGTCAAGGCATTGTCGCCGGAAAGTTGTGTCACTCCCACAGGAACTTTCTCGATTTCCGGCACTGTTGGCAGGATTGATTCATCCGCTGCTCGGACAGCCGGAATCTCCACGCCCTCTTCAGCGGTGTGGACGGGTTCCGGATGCGCCAATGATTTTGGTTCCAAAACGGCGACGACTCTCGACTTGCTCTCCGGTTTCGTTGACGGCCGCAACACCTTCGACGGTTTAGGCCCGCTTGCCGTGACTTCCTCGCTTCCGGGCTCTGTCTGTGCCGGTGCGACGAGTGAGACCTCTATCGAGGGCGCCGGGTCGGCAATGCTCTGGTTTGGCCATCCGAAATTCAAGAAAAGCAACATGATATGGAGCAGGCAGGCGACTAAGAGCGACACAAAGAGCATCCGGTCTTTCATCTCTTTTCCTCCGGCTCGGATGCCGCGGTCTGAATCGCGACGTGTTCGACCGACAAAACTCGAAGTATGTCGAGTACTTGCACTACCACTCCGTGCCGCGCATCGCGGTCGCCGCTAATGAGCACGCGGACCGACGAATTGGCCGCTCGCGCAGCCGCGATGCGCGCAGCCAACGCATCGAGGCTCACCTTCACATCGTTGAGGTATACTTCATCCTCGTCAGTTATCGAAACCGTCAAAGACTCTTCATGAATCGCCGGCGCAGTCCGGGCCGTGGGGAGAGTGACGGGTATCCCCTGTGGCTGCGTGAGCGTCATCATCGAGTACACAAAGAACACAAGTAGCAGGAACATGCAGTCGATAAGCGGGATGATTTCGATGCGCGCCCGCTTGATTGGCATTTTACCGCTCAGGTCCATTGTTGCCCCTATTCTTCTCGTAAACGATTTCGAGGCTCGTGCTGTACGTCTCGATCTCATGTAGCGCGTCTTCGATCCGCGAATTGAAATAATTGAAGAAGAAAACCGCAGGAATTGCGATCGTCAGACCGGCCGCCGTCGTAATAAGCGCTTCGGCAATGCCGCCGGTCACGGCCATCGGGTTCTGCGCGCCCGAAATCCCTATCGCCTCGAAGGAGCGGATGATGCCGGTCACCGTCCCGAATATCCCGAGCAGAGGCGATACCGTGACCATGGTGTCAAGCATGTTCATGAAGCGCTTCATCCGCTTCACCTCGACTGCCGCCGCCATCTCCAACGCGCTGTCGAGAGAAAAGTTCCGGTGCGCGATACCGCACACAAGTATGCGCGCCACGTAGTCGCTCGAGCCACTCCCGATGCGCGCCGCCTCGTTATAATCGGCGTGTTCCGCGCAATCAAGAATCTTATCAACGAGATTCTGATTGCGGCGCCCGCGCTCGCGAACCCAGAATATTGCCCGCTCGATTATCACCGTCAGCGCGATAATCGAACACAACAGCAGCGGGTACATGATCGGCCCGCCCTTTAAGAAGAATTGGAGCATATCATCTCTCTATCTGACCGTGACTATGGATACCATGTGTCTCGCTGCGGCGGTTCGCGAACCGCCCCCCCTCGAAATATTCCCGCGAAAGGCCGGAGCGCATGATTGCCAACCGCCGTAGGGGCACGGCGCGCCGTGCCCCTACCGCTTCCTGTGAGATTATATCACCTGTCAGCCCGCTACTAAAACACCGCTTTCACTCCGGCGAGCACGCTAATCCCCGGATTCTCGAAGCCCAGCGCCTGCTCGAAGTGCTCGTCATCAAGCAGGTTCTCGATTAGCGCAACAATCGACACGCTGTCGTTCAGCTTGTATTCGCCCGCAACGTCGAGCTTCACGTAGCCGTTGCCGTCGTCGTCGGTGATATCGTTCACAAAATCGCCGTCGTTATCGACAAACGCAAAATTGAGGTCGGCCCTTTCACTCGCAATTGTAGCGGCAAGGTTGAGCATCAACCGCTCGTGCGAATAATTCAGGTTGATCGACGCCAGATGCTTCGGAATGCGGATCAAGTCGTCTCCCTCGCTGTCTTCGGTCTCGGTAAACGTGTACGCGCCTCTGAGCCTGAGATGGTGTGGCAGTTGAGCGGTCATCTCGAGTTCCACTCCCTTCGAGACGGCGTCATCAAGATTCTCAACAGTGAAGACAAAAGGCGCTGTCTCCACGGTTGCTATCAAGTCCTCGAAATCCGAGCGAAAATATGTCGCGCCTACTCGAAGCTTTCCGTCGAATAACTCCTGCTCCACTCCCGCATCCCACGATTTGTTTTTCTCCGGCCCCAAATCCGGATTCCCGAAGAAGAACGGAGGCGAATCAAAGAAGAGGTCGAGGAATGTCGGATTCTTGATTCCCTCGCCGTAGCTCCCTTTGAGCCGGGTGGCCGTCTCCTTCACCAAATAGCTCGCAGCCACACGTGGCGTGACCTCGGAGCCGAACACACTGCTGTCATCGTGCCTCACGCCCGCAACTACGTCGAGTCGGTCCCAGAACGAAAGCGCTGCCTGCGCGTAGAAGGCAAGGTTCCGGCGCTCCTCGTCAACGACAGTGGTCCCGCTAAACGGGTCCGAAGAGACAATGTCAGCCTCCTCCTGCTCCCAGTTGGCCCCGACAGTTATGACGTGATCTTGAAGCACCGTGAAATCATGCTTGTAATCGAGCGCTACTCGGTTCATCACAGTGTCATTATCAAACACGGCGTCGTTGAAGAGGTCTTGCGCTTCGGGGTCGCTCGCGACCAACTCATGCTCGAAATAAGACGCTTGAAAGGAGTGTCCCCACCACTCGGTTAATTGCTGATTATAGATGGCGGTAAACGTTAGTTCCCGCGTGTCGAGGTCGTCATCAAGATCTTCGGGGATGAACTCTGTCGGGCCGGGATTCTGGACCTCGGCATCCTGAAACCGCAGGATGAATGACAAATCCACCTCGTCCTCGATATTGAAACCGGCGCGCGCCGAAATTGAAACGTTGTCGTACCTGTCGTTCTTGATGTCGTCAATGTTTTCCGTGCCGAAGTGTGAAGCGGAAACCGAGTAATTGAAGCCGCTGCTGGAACCGGACAGACCCACCGTCTCAAGATTGTTGTCGAGGTTCCCAGCCTGCAGCGATGCCGTCACCTGCGGCGCTCCTTCGCCTTTCTTCGTGATAATGTTGATTACTCCGCTCAATGCGTCCGCGCCGTAGAGCGCGCTCTGCGGGCCGCGTACAACCTCGATGCGCTCGACGTTATCGATTGTCACGTGCGCTAGATTACCCAAACCAATCTGGTCGGTGAGTTCCACGCCGTCAACCATGACAAGCGTGAAATCCGACTGGCCACCCCGCACGGAAGCTGACGTTGTGACCCCTTTGCCGCCGCTCTGTCGTATTTGTAGCGCAGGCACTTGACGAAGCGCCTCGATGACGCTGTTGGACCCCAACTGCTCCAGTTGTTCTCTTGTGATGACCGTAACAGAAGAACCAATGCGGCTTATCGGCGTCTCGATGCGTGTGGCAGTCACCACCACCGGCTCGAGCGTCTCGGGCTCGACTGTTTCCTCGGGCTCTTGAGCAGGCTTCTGAGCGGATTCTTCAGGGGAGCCCTCCGCCGCAGCAACGGTCGTCCATCCGGATTTTTCCACAGAGGGCAGCGAGCCTTCCTCACCGAACGCCGCCGAAGCCAAAGCCAATAACAGGACTCCACACCCGCCGCCCAGAAAGAATCTGCGCAATAACATCCGCAACGAAACGCACGAATTTGACCTGACACCCAAAATCCCGGACTTTCGACTTTCGACCTTCGACCTTCGACCATTTGCCATGACACTCGAAATCCCGGACTTTCGACCTTCGACCTTCGACCTTCGACCATTTCTTCCGACAATGCTTCTCATAAATGTTCTCCTTTCCCTGGAAAGGGAATTGTTGAATCAGTCCGACAATTATCAACGTTCGATTAGAATCAAACCTGCCAATCCGCAAGCCGACTGTGGGTGCGAATTCATTCGCACAGGTTGATACGGATAACATTGCCGAACAGATTCTGTTTGGCCGAACGGCAAGATTTCCTGACTGACGGCGTCGCCTACTCCCCGCGCCTTCCCATCCGCGCATCCGGCGCGAACAGTGGCATCCTGCGGGTTTCGTGCCGATCACAGTTGCCGGGCAGAAGCGGACTCTCACTGCTTTCCCTACGTCCGTTCGACGTGATGCAATACTACCAGTTATACATGACGCCAAGAGCTCTTGCGCACGTGGATGACCCTCATCCTTTTCCTCTTCTTGCTACGTGCCAAAAGCTCTTGCGCACGTGGATGAACCACCATCGATTGTCATTCCCGCGAAAGCGGGAATCCATGATTACTGCGGCGCTGAGCATGCGCAATTATTCATGACGCTCCAGCTTGAACATAGTCCTTGTTAAACCGTGCGAGAATCTCCCTCTCGCTTCTTCTTCAAAGGAGATCCTCCTATCCCTCTTTTCTCAACAAGAATCCTATTCTTCTCTCCCCCTTCTTTTCGCAAAGGAAGACCTGTTATCCCCCCTTTCGCAAAGGGGGGGAGGGGGGATTTAAGATGCCACCAACATCCCGTACCGCCTTGCCGAACCGATTCCTCCTTTACAAATGCGGAGCCGTCATCGCCGCGCCCACAAGGGCCGGCAATACTTCCACTATCTCGCATACGGCTCCCAACGTGTCTCCCGTCAGGCCGCCTATTTTCGACCGCACATATGCGGAAAACAAAACAGTCCCGATAACCACCGCGCCTCCAATCGCCAATCCCGTCATCCCGGCTGCCACCCACCCGGCGACAGCAAGCAGACCCACCGCCCAAAGCGTATGAAGAGACGAACAACGCTTTAGAAACGGGCTGACGAGGCCGCCCTCCTTTCTAGCGTACGGCAACAAAAACAGTGAAATGACCAGCGCGCATCGGCCGGCAAGGGGCATCAAGAAAACCACCGGGCGCCGTATTCCCGCCCCGAGTGACGCTACCGCAGCAATCTTGAGCGAAACGATGAGCACGATCGCCAACACGCCCATGACGCCGCTGCGACTGTCACGCATGATCTCCAGAATCTGTTCCCGGGGGCGTGAGCTTAGAAAGCCGTCGGCCGTATCTCCCAGGCCATCCATGTGCAGTCCGCCGGAGACCGCCACCATCGCGATAACCGTAAGGGCGCTCGCGAGCAAGGGTGGAAACAGTCTGACAAAGCCGGAATCCAGCGCGGCTACCACCGCGCCTATAAGCAACCCCACCATCGGGAAAAAGGGTATCGAGCCGGCGAGGGCCTCTTTCTCATGAGCCCACCGTGATGGCAAAGGAATGATTGTCAGAAAACCAAGCGCCGCAATAAAAGACTTCATTCTCTTTCCTAATTCCGGGGACATAATACCAATTTCCTATCCTCATTCAAGGCCACCGAAGGATCGCACTAACAAACAGTCAGTGTATGAATAGAACTCTGTACTACTCACGTTCGAAATCATGAATTCTTGTCGCGATTCTCATGACACACCGTATGAAACTCACACGGGCGCAATGAATTGCGCCCCT
>JACRIR010000167.1 GCA_016215705.1 Candidatus Poribacteria bacterium
CTCAGCCGTTTTGGCGGCGTCCGCCTTACAGAATTTGTTCGCCAGGAATATGATGCTTGCAGGCCCTTTCGGAGCAGGCTCGAGTTCCGGCATGTGATGGTATCTGATCGCTTTGGTCAACTCCGCAGGCAAAAGCCAATGCTCACCGAGCAGGTAGCCGACTTCGGCATGGGTTATGCCCAACACCTTTTCCTCTGCATCGATCTGGGACATTCCGATGGACGAGTGCATCGAAGAGACTTTCTCCTGTTTTCCGCTCATGCTCATCGCGAGAACGACGTTGCCCACGTCGTGAAGGAGACCGGCCACAAAGGCGATATCCGTTCCGCGGGTTCCAAGATTCCTCGAGACAAGCCTCGCAAGTGTGGCGCAAGCGAACGAATGGTTCCAATATATCCGGAAGTCAAATTTTGTCTTGTCAATGAACTGATCGACAATGGAAACTGACATGGCCAGAGCCTGCGTCTCCTTGAATCCCAACAGCGTGACAGCATGCTGAATGTCGGATATTTTCCTCGCGAATCCGAATGCTGCGGAATTGGCAAGCTTCAGGATTTTTGCGGATAGAGCGCCGTCGCTGGCGATTACCTTCGCAAGGTCCGACGACGACGAATTCGGATCGCTCACCACCGACGAGATGGCGTTCACGATGTCCGGCAAGGTTGGCAACTCCTCTATTTCCTCCACCAACCTTGCGACCCTCTGAAGCTTCAGTGAATACTCCAATGCGGACGGACCCTCTTTTGCTTCTGACTCGGAGACCTTGTCGGCGGCCTTGCCATAGTACCGATCAATCGCCCGGAAGACGGCCTTCTTGGAGCAAAGGATAGGTTTCACCTTCAATCCCGTCACGCTTTCCAGTTCTCCTCTGGCCGCGTCATCGAGAGGACAAACCATCGCAACTGTCAGAAGTTTCCCGATTCTGCCGATTGGAACAATCTCGAGCTTTCGCGCAAGTTCAGATGGAATGATGTCCAGAATGGAACGGTCAATCTCGCATCTCGCAAGCTCCAGACTGGCCATTCCCGGCATCGTGGCAAGAAACTCCAGGAAACCTTCCTCCGTAAGATAACCGAGGTCTATCAATATGTTGCAGATACGATCTTTTCTCTTTTTCTGGACCTGAAGGCCGCGCTCAAGCTGATCTCGTGCAATATAGCCGTTTTCGACAAGAAGTTCCCCTATTTTCTTTTTTAGCATAATCAATCATCCAACATAAAAAAGACCTGTAAAATCCTGTTACCCCTTAAGTTAGCATAACCGAGTAAGATTGTCAAATGCAATCACCAAATCGGTTTGACATTGTCGATAGCTTTTGCTATTATAATAATCTTGAATTCCGGTTCGCACGGAATTCTCTCCTTTATTGGGGATATCATTTCTTTGTGGTGTCCCCAATAAAGGAGCTATGTCTTCTTGCAGTCTAAGACCCCACTAGTCGTGGGGTTACAAACGGTGGGGAGTCGCCAAGCGGTAAGGCATCGGCCTTTGGAGCCGACATCCGCAGGTTCGAATCCTGCCTCCCCAGCCGCGCGCTGAAAAACCGCCGATTCATCTGGAACGCCATGACATGTGGCGCCCCGGATGGATTGGGTATATCTTCTAACATTTGAGGGTATTTCGTGATGGCAACCAAAAAAGAGAAACCTGTTGTGTGTGCCATATTGGCAGCCGGACAGGGCACACGAATGAAGTCGCAAACACCGAAGGTTCTCCACAAACTTTGCGGCAAACCCATGATAGACCACATAGTGCAGACAACGAAGAAGCTGGAGCCTGCGCGCGTCTACCTCATTGTCGGGTTCCGCGAAGAGTTGGTTAGACAGTTCTTTGGAGATGGTGTCTACTACATAACGCAGAGCCAGCAGTTGGGAACCGGACATGCGGTTCTGCAGGCCCGGGATGAACTGTTCGGGTACAAAGGTGACGTTCTCGTTCTCTACGGGGATGTCCCCCTCGTCACGGAGGCGACCTTGCGAAGCCTCCTCGACAGGCATCGCGAAACGTGCGCGTCCGCCACTCTCGTAACAACGCGCGTAAAGAACTCGAGCGGGTTCGGCCGCGTTGTCCGCAACCGTTCGGGCAGAATCGTGAAAATCGTCGAAGAAAAAGACGCCACGCCCGCGCAGAGACGCATTCGGGAGATCAACCCCGGCATGTATTGCTTCGAGGCGCCTTCCCTGTTGGATGCCTTGACCGAGGTCGGCGCATCGAACAAACAGCAGGAGTATTACCTTACCGATGTGATCGAAGTGTTGGTGAAGAAGGGCAAGAAGGTCGAAACCATCACGACCGCCGACGAGATCGAGATTCTCCAGGTCAATACGAGGAAACACCTCGCACAGGTCAACAGGATCATGCACGAGCGCGTGCTTGAAAGATTGATGAATGACGGCGTTACGATCATTGATCCCAAAACAACCTTCGTCTCGGAGACGGTCAAGGTTGAGCAGGATGTCACCATCTATCCGTTTACGTATATCGAGGGATACACCCACGTCGGCGCGGGCACAATTATCGGTCCCCAAACCTACATCACCGACAGCGTGATCGGCAGCAACGTCGTCATCGTGATGTCCTATATCTCATCCAGCATCATTCGCGACAACAGCCGCGTCGGTCCATACTCGCATCTGCGGCCCGAAGCCATTGTCGGCGAAAATGTTCATATCGGAAATTTCGTCGAGGTCAAGAAGTCCGTAATTGACGACAACTCGAAAGTGAATCATCTGAGTTATATCGGCGACGCAAAGATTGGGAAAAACGTCAACATAGGCGCCGGCACAATAACCGCAAACTATGATGGCGTGAAAAAAAGTGAAACCGTCATAGAAGACGGCGCTTCGATCGGAAGCGGAACCGTACTCATCGCGCCGGTCCGTGTCGGCAAAAAGGCCGTGACCGGAGCAGGCACGATCGTTCCAAAGAGTCACGACATTCCGCCCAATGCGGTATTCGCGGGCGTGCCCGCGCGTGAACTGAAGCCCCATGAACAGAACTCTTGAGAGATAATTGCGAAAGGGAGACGGAAACAATGAAGATTGTTGAACTGAAGGCTCAGGTTCGGCCCGCCACTGGCAAGAAGGGCACAAAGCAATGCAGGAACAGCGGTTTGCTCCCCGGAATCCTCTACGGCGAGGCCGGCGCGACTACGCCGCTCGCGACAAATCCGAAGGAACTCGACCGCGTCTTGCACACGCATGCAGGCGCCAACGTAGTCATAAATCTCATGGTCGAGGGACTGTCCGCCGATCCTGTGACCGTGGTCGTAAAGGAAGTACAGATCGATAGCATCAAAGACACCATGAAACACGTTGATTTCTGCCGCATTTCGCTCGACAAGAAGATCCGCGCCCATGTCCCATTCAAGATTATTGGTGACGCGCCCGGCGTGAAACAGGGTGGCATCCTGGAGAGACTCCTCTGGGAGCTTGAGATCGAGAGCCTGCCGATGCAGATTCCCGACTACATCGAAATCGATGTCAGCGCGTTGAATATCGGCGATTCCTTGACAGTGTCCTCGATCACGGCGCCCGAGGGTGTCACCGTGGTTACTCCTTCTGACGTCGGCGTCGTGGCAGTGGCCGTCCCGAAGGCCGAGGTGACTGCTGAGGCTGCGCCTGCCGCCGAGGCCGAAGCCGCAGAGCCCGAGGTAATAAGCGTGAAGGGTGAGAAAGCGGAAAAGGGCTCGGAAGAGAAGGAAGAAACTAAGGGCGCGGAAGAAAAGAAGAAACCTGAAGAGAAACGGAAATCCAAAGAGTGAGAATAATTGTCGGGCTTGGAAATCCCGGGCGACAGTACACCCTCACCCGACACAACGTCGGCTTCATGGCAGTGGATAGATTCGCGGCGGCTCACGGTCTCTCTTTCACGCGGCAGAAATTCAAGGCGCGAATAGCTGCCGGCGCGGTCGCAGGCCAGGAAGTGATGCTGGCCAAACCCCAGACATTCATGAACCTGAGCGGCGAGGCGGTTGGGCCGCTTGTTCGTTATTATAGTCGTCCTTTGGAAGACTTGCTGGTAGTATACGACGATATCGACATCCCCTTCGGGACTATTCGCATGCGCAGGTCAGGATCATCCGGCGGTCACAAGGGGATGAAATCGATTATTTCAAATCTCGGCAGCGACGAGTTCCCTCGACTGCGAGTCGGCATACGAGGTTTGCCGCCGCCTGAAAACCTGACCGAATATGTTCTGCAACAGTTCACGAAAGAGGAAACCGCGGCCTTGAAGGATATCATTGGACGGGCTTGCGACGCCATCGAGACGGCGCTGACCGGCGACCTCGAAAAAGCAATGGCTCAGTTCAATTAAGAACTTTGATACGCACTACCGAGGCTGAAAAACAATGAAGAAAACAACCGGATCAAAGGCAAATCAGAGAAGTCGGATAATGGTGGAAGGAGTGGCCAAGGGGCCTCACCGCTCACTATTCAAAGCTATGGGGCTGACCGATAAGGAACTCTCGGCGCCGCTTGTGGGGATTGCCTGCGCTTATAACGAGATAATCCCCGGCCACATTCATCTCGACAAGATAGCCCAAGCCGTTAAGGACGGCGTGCGAATGGCCGGCGCCACGCCCATCATGTTCGGAACCATCGGCGTGTGCGACGGCATCGCCATGAATCACGAAGGCATGAAATACTCCCTCGGCAGTCGTGAGATCGTCGCCGACTCGGTTGAAATTATGGCGCGCGCGCACCCGTTCGACGGAATTGTGCTCGTGCCTAACTGCGACAAGATCGTGCCGGGCATGGTCATGGCTGCCGCGCGATTGAACATTCCGGCGCTCGTATGCAGTGGTGGCCCGATGCTGGCAGGCAGGATCAACGGAAAAGTGATTGACCTTAACACCATGTTCGCCGGCATCCCAAAGGCTACAAGCGGAGAGATTGGCGACCTGGTCTGGAAGGAAATGGAAGATTGCGCATGCCCTGGCGCGGGCGCATGCTCGGGCATGTTCACGGCCAACACAATGAACTGTCTGTGCGAAGCGCTCGGCATTGCTCTCCCGGGCAATGGAACAATACCGGCCGTCTTTGCCGAACGCTATCGCTTCGCAAAAGAGGCCGGAATGGCTATCGTAAACCTGATCAAGCGCAGCATTCGCCCGCGCGATATCATGACCCGAAAAGCTCTCGAAAATACGATCGCGCTCGACATGGCGTTCGGCGGATCATCTAATTCAGCGCTCCATCTGCCGGCCATCGCGCATGAACTCGGATTCGAGCTTCAGCTTCAGCTTTTCAACAAGATATCCGAACGAACGCCTCATATCTGCGATATGGTCCCCGGCGGGCCACATCATCTGGAAGACCTCTACTATGCCGGAGGGGTCCAGGCGATCCTCAATGTGTTGCTCCGGGGAGGACTCATCGATGGGAGCGCCCAAACCGTCACCGGAAAAACCCTGGCTGCAAGCGTCCGCAAAGCCAATGTGAAAGACCCCAACGTCATCCGGTCGCTCGATAAGGCTTATCACACGACAGGAGGTCTGGCGGCCCTCTTCGGAAATCTCGCGCCGCAGGGGTCCATCGTGAAACAGTCGGCGGTTGCGCCCGAGATGCTCCGCCATAGCGGACCTGCCCGCATCTTCGAGAGTGAAAACGATGCCGCAGAGGCGATCATTTCCCGCAAGATTCGGCCGGGAGAAGTTATCGTAATACGCTACGAAGGGCCAAAGGGCGGGCCGGGTATGCAGGAAATGCTGACGCCGACAGCGGCGATAAAAGGAATCGGAATGGACAAAATGGTGGCGCTCATAACGGATGGCCGGTTCTCAGGGGCGACGACGGGCGCTTCCATCGGACACGTCTCGCCCGAAGCAATGGCGGGTGGTCCAATAGCTGCGCTCCGCAACGGCGATATCATTCAGATAGATATACCGGCGAGAAAACTGAACGTGCGGCTTACGAGTGCGGAAATAAAACAACGGCTCAAAGCATGGCGTCCTCCGCAACCCAAGATTTCGACAGGGTATCTGGGACGCTATTCACGACTCGTTACCTCCGGCAGCACCGGCGCAGTCTTCGAAGACTGATGTGTCGCCAGGAATGTCATTCTGATTAAGATGTCATTCTGATTAAGATGTCATTCTGAGCGCAGCGAAGAATCTGTTTGGTCTCTCTTGACCATGAACCATAAACCGAATCTCCTAGGAGCATAGCGAAGAGTCTCTGATAGAAGATGTTATTCTGAGCGCAGCGAAGAATCTATCCAATCGAGAAAGGCACAGGTTGTCTCGTATGTCAATATTGCAGGGTTCGCAAATCCTTGTCGAGTCTCTTCTGAAAGAAAAAGTTGACCTCATCTTCGGAATCCCCGGTGGGGTAGTGATCCCTGTCTTCGACACCCTCTTCGATTCCCCCATCAAAGTGATTCTCGCTCGTCATGAACAGGGGGCGGCCCATGCCGCTGACGGATACGCCCGCGCGACGGGAAGAGTGGGCGTGTGTCTCGTTACCTCCGGTCCGGGCGCATGCAACACCGTCACGGGTATTGCCACCGCAAACATGGACTCCGTGCCCATGGTCGTCATTACCGGTCAAGTGACCACTCAGATGATCGGCAATGACGCTTTCCAGGAAGCGGATATTGTGGGGATTACACGCCCCATAACCAAACACAATTACCTCGTTCGCAATGTGAAGGACATCGCGAGGGTCATCAAGGAAGCATTCCATATCGCGTCCACCGGCCGGCCAGGCCCGGTGCTCATTGACTTGCCAAAAGATATCGCCCTGGCGACTACCGAATTCCACTATCCGGCGACCGTCGACATTCGAGGCTATAAACCCGTTCTCGAAGGCAACATGAAACAGATAAAACGCGCCGCTGAGTTGATTAACGCCTCCCACAAGGCTGTCATCTACGGCGGCGGCGGGGTCATACTCTCGAATGCGTCCCGCGAATTGACCCAACTGGCGCACAAAACCGGCGTTCCGGTGACGATGAGCCTGCTCGGCCTCGGCGGTTTCCCGGGCAACGACAAACTGTTCCTCGGGATGCCCGGAATGCACGGAACGCGATACGCCAACTACGCGCTCTCCGAGTGCGACCTCATCATAGCGGTCGGCACACGCTTCGATGACCGCGTTACGGGCAATGTCGAGAAATTTGCGGTCCACGCGAAGGTGATTCATATCGATATCGACCCGACTGCCATTAGCAAGAGCGTCCGCGTTCATGTGCCGATCGTCGGCGACGCGGCGCGAATCCTCGCCAAAATGATCCCGCTCGTCAAACGGGTGGAGAACAAAGAATGGCTCAAGCGGATCGACGAATGGAAAACACAGTACCCGCTCACTTACACCGACAGCGAGGCTCAGATAAAACCCCAGTACGTCGTCCAGCAGATTTACGAAGCCACACGCGGAGACGCGATCATCACCACCGAGGTGGGACAGAATCAGATGTGGGCCGCTCAATACTACAAGTTCAAGTCGCCGCGCACGTTCCTCTCATCCGGCGGCCTTGGCACCATGGGCTACGGGCTGCCGGCTGCAATCGGCGCTCAATTCGGCGTGCCGGACAAAGTTGTCTTCGATATCGCCGGAGACGGCAGCATCCAGATGAATATCCAGGAGCTCGCTACTGTGGTTCACAACAAGCTGCCCATAAAAGTCGCTATCCTGAACAACCATTTCCTCGGAATGGTCAGGCAGTGGCAGGAACTCTTCCACAATCGGCGCTACTCTTCTACATGTCTGATTGACAACCCGGATTTTGTGAAGGTCGCCGAGGCCTATGGCGCGCAAGGAATCAGAATCACGCAGAAAAAGGACGTTCGCCCCGCCATCGAACAAGCGCTCGCTACTCCGGGTCCCGTCATCCTTGATTTTGAAGTGGCGCGCGAAGAAAACGTCTATCCCATGGTCCCAGCGGGAGCGGGCATTCGCGAAATGATAGAGGGACTGGCATGAAACACACTATCTCGGTGCTGGTGGAAAACCATTTCGGTGTCCTTGCGCGAATATCAGGGCTCTTCAGCGGACGCGGGTTCAATATCGACAGCTTGTCCGTCGGCGAAACCGAGGATACGACGACCTCTCGGATCACGCTCGTCGTCAATGGCGACGACATCATAATCGAACAGGTTATGAAACAGCTCAACAAGCTCATCGACGTGATAAAGGTCAACGACCTCACGACGGACGAGTTCATTGACCGCGAACTGGCGCTCATCAAAGTTCATGCAAACGGCAAGACTCGTTCTGAAATCATGCAGATCGTCGATATTTTCAGGGGAAAGATTGTCGATGTCGCCCCTTCCTCGCTTACGGTCGAAGTGACAGGCGCCGAAGAAAAAGTCCAGGGAATGATGGACCTGCTACGCGAATTCGGTATCAAAGAGGTCGTTCGCAGCGGCAAAATAGCCATCTCCCGCGACAATAAGGCCGCACACCGTTGACGCCGGTGGTCTTCATAAATTCGTATGCCCGAACTTGTTTGCACAGCTCTGTGGGTGCGAATTTATTCGCACGATTTCATATTCTGTAGGGGCACAATTCATTGCGCCCTTGTAAGAGCGAATTCATTCGCATAGGTTCAATAAAAATATGACATGGTTTTCCCCTTTTTGCCCCCAAGTCTTTTTGACTTGGCAACCATGCCCCTAAAATGCTAAAATATTAGAAATAACTGTGGACCATTTCGCAGGCGTTACGATGCCTAAACAAATAAAAGAAGATACATGCTATCTACGATCACCGAGAAAATACTGGCGAAGCATGCCGGCAGGGAGGAAGTGTCGCCCGGCGAGTTGATCAACGCCTCCGTTGATTTCGCCTTGGGCAACGACATCACCGCTCCTATTGCAATTGAAGCATTCGACCAAATAGCCGCTCCCAAGGTCTTCGACCCTTCCCGTATCGCCCTCATAGCCGACCATTTTGTTCCCAATAAAGACATCCAATCCGCCGAGCAAGTCATGCGTATGCGCCGGTTCGCCCGCAAATACGACATCGAGCATTTCTATGAGGTCGGCAAGATGGGAATCGAGCACGCGCTGCTGCCCGAGATGGGCCTCGTCCTGCCCGGCGACCTGGTGATAGGGGCCGACTCACACACGTGCACCTACGGGGCGCTCGGCGCATTCTCGACGGGTGTAGGCAGCACCGACCTCGCCGCCGCCATGGCCACCGGCGAAGTCTGGCTCAAGGTTCCCGAAAGCATCAAGTTCGTGTATCACGGCCGCCCGCAACAATGGGTCTCCGGAAAGGACATCATCCTCTATACGATCGGACGCATTGGCGTCGACGGAGCGCTGTATCGCTCGATGGAATTCACCGGCGAAGCCATCCCTTTTCTCTCGATGGCCGACCGGCTCTCCATGTGCAATATGGCGATCGAAGCAGGCGCTAAAACGGGTATCATCGAGCCCGACGAGATTACGCTCGACTACGTGAATCCGCGCGCGCGTCGAGGATTCAGCCCTCTCAAAAGTGATCCCGGCGCTCGTTACCATGAAGTGGTCGAAATCGATGTGAGCGCTGTCGGACTGCAAGTGGCTTTCCCGCCGCTTCCCTCGAATTCAAGGCCCGTCGAAGAGTCCGGTGACATTGAAGTGGATCAGGTCGTCATCGGCTCATGCACAAACGGCAGGATAGAAGATATGCGCGTCGCAGCGCAACTCCTCAAGGGACACAAAGTGCATCCAAACGTGCGGTGCCTCATCATACCTGCGACCCCCTCCGTCTACAAACAGTGCAACAGCGAAGGTCTGATCGATATTTTTCTGGATGCCGAAGCAGCGGTCTGTACGCCCACCTGTGGGCCGTGTCTGGGCGGGCATATGGGCATACTGGCCAAAGGTGAGCGCGCGCTCGCTACAACAAACCGGAATTTTGTGGGCCGCATGGGACACCCTGAAAGCGAAGTTTATCTCGCGGGGCCGGCCGTCGCAGCGGCAACCGCAATAGTTGGCAAGATAAGCGGCCCTGAACAAATCTTGGCAAAAACGTCGGACCGAAAGTGATGGATAAGAAGATGCCGATCCAAAAACTGTTGGATGTTCAGAAAGTGGACCTGAAAATAAAAGGCCTGGAGTCGGAAGTCTCCGTCATCCCTCGACAGATTCAAGACTGGGATAGCGCGCTCTCTTCTCAGAAGGAACGCCTTGCCGAGCTAAAAAAAGAAATGGATGAGAAAAAGAAGGCGCAGCGCGCAGTCGAACGACAAATCGAGCAGAAACAGGCCGAGCTCGCGAAGTATAATGCTCAACTGCCCATGATAAAAACCAATCGCGAGTACAAGGCCATCCTGGTAGAAATCGATATGGTCGAAAAAGAGATATCCGAATTCGAGGAACAAGTCCTGACAAAAATGGGAGAAGTCGAGGAACTCGAGATAAAGGCCAAAGCCAGTGCCGCCGAGGTGAAGAGGGCCCAGGAAGAAATAGAGAAAGAAAAAGAAAACCTCCGGCAGAAACAGAAGGCGCTCGAAGAGTCGCTCGAAGGAACGCGTTCCGAAAGACAAACACTTGTTACATTCGTGGACAACATTCTCCTCAGCCAGTACGATAGAATCCGGATACGCAAAGGAGGGCTCGCTGTCGCCCGCGTCCTCGACGAATCGTGCGGAGCATGCCACGTGGAGCTCCCGCCGCAAGTCGTGAATGAAGTGATAGGCGGGAAAATCAAGGCATGCCCGAGCTGCTCCCGCCTCCTCTACTGGGAAGAGATATAGCAGTAAGCTTCCTCAGTAATGTTGCAACACGATGTAGCATCGTTAGAAAACCGGGGACATGATGCGACATCGTGTCCCCGGTTTTCTCAACACTGACGCCACCAGCATAACAGAGTCCGGCAAGACACTCTCTGAATGCCATACGAGAAAACGCGCCATGAACTCTCTTGATTATCTCCTTTCTTTCCAGCGCTTCGGCATCAAACTCGGTCTCGACAACATAACCTATCTTCTCGAGCGCCTGGGAAACCCTCACCACGCCTTCCCCTCGGTTCACGTCACGGGCACCAACGGCAAGGGCTCGGTCGTCGCATTCATCCATTCGGTTCTCATGCACATGGGCTACAAGGTGGGCCGATTCATATCGCCCCATCTCATAGACTTCTCCGAAAGAATAAGCGTCAACGACACTTGCATCACGGCCTCTGAGATCGACGAGCTTGTCAACCTGATTCGTCCCATCATAGTCGAAATGCAGGAAAACCCCCGTCTCAGCCATCCCACTTTCTTCGAGGCGGTGACGGCAATGGCATTCGAACATTTTGCGCGCCACAAAGTAGACTTCGCTGTCGTCGAAGTGGGGATGGGTGGCCGTTACGACTCCACAAATGTGGTCGAGCCGTGCCTGTCGGTCATAACCAACGTTCACCTCGAGCACTGCGATTATCTCGGAGACACACTCGAACAAATAGCAGTCGAAAAAGCAGGCATTATCAAGCCGGGCATCGATGTCGTGTCATCTGCTGAACAACCTGAAGTGAGAAAAGTGATAGATGCGAGAGCGGGGGAGTGCGGCGCAAAAATATACTATCTGTCCCGCGACTTCTCTTCCGCTCTTCGCCCGGAAAATTTTCCCCGACAATGGCTCGATTTCACCAGCCCGTGGACAAACCTGAAAAACATGGAAATCAATCTTGCGGGCGCTTTTCAAGAGGGAAACGCGGCCGTCGCCTTAATGAGTCTCGAACTATTGCAGCGAAAGGGGCTTATCCCCGCCGACGAAAACATGCTGCGCAAAGGAATGGCGGACGCGCGTTGGCCCGCCCGACTCGAGAAACTCTCGGAGGCGCCCCTCATGATTCTCGATGGCGCACACAACCCTTCCGCCATGCGCTGCCTGGTAGATGCCATGAGCGCCCTCTTCGCAAACCGTAGAATACTCCTTGTAGTGGGCATGCTGGGTGACAAAGATGTCTCGACGTGTCTCCGAATACTCCGCGCCCTTGGAGATACGATCATCGCAAGTCAACCGGTGTACGAACGCGCAATGCCCGCCGTCCGGCTTGCCGAACTCGCCCGGAGCATTTTCCCCACCGTGCGACTCGAGCAAACACTGAGACAAGCTCTCTTGGAAGCCTTGAGACTGGCCGCGCCAAACGACATCATCCTGATAGCAGGCTCGCTCTTCAACGTGGCCGGGGTCAAGAACTCTCTTCCGGAGATTCTATCAAGTCGTGGCGCGTTTCTTCCCCCTTAATAAAGGGGGGAAGGCGGGATTTGGTCGCTATTTTGGGGTGCGCCTATGCCGCCCTGTGGTGCGCTCGCTCGCATTCCATGCGTGCGAACTCATTCGCGTAATTTCATATTCCATAGGGGCGCGATTCATTGCATCCGTGTAGGTGCGAATTCATTCGCACAATCTCAGGTCGCGAAGGGACTGTCCCTATTTACGGGCCGAGTTCTTTAGGCCGTAGAAGAGGGACTGTTCCCGAAGCTTCTGTGAACGAGACAGATCATCATAATTCCGATTTTTCCTATCGTTCTCAATGTTCTTGTCATTCCCATTTTTCTTATCATTCTCGCGAAGCCTGCCCTCGACTCCGATCGGGTGGCAGGAATCCATTTGATTACTTGAAACCTTATGCTCTAAGCTGTAGACTGTAGACCATGAATCCCGGACTTTGAACTTTGAACCCTGGACTGTAGACCGTGAACCGTGAACTGTAGACCGTGAACCCTAGACCATAAACCCTAAACTATGAACCATGAACCATGAACTACGAACCCTAAACCATGAACCTTCGGTCTACATCGGCATCGACATAGGCGCCACAGAGGTCAAAACAGGACTCGTGACACGCCAAGGAACACTCGTGTCAAAAGAGCGCCACGAAACCGCCAAAATCGCCTCACCCGCGCACTTTCTCGACATATTGAACGAGACCGTACACCGACTGCTCCAGTCAAATGCTCTCAGTAAGCAGTCCGTCGGCGGCATCGGCATAGGGGCGCCCGGATGGGTGGATTACCCTCATGGAATTGTCCGTGAACTGACAAATATCCCGGGATGGAGAGACGTTCCCATCGTTATTCAACTGCAAACCGCGACCGGTTTGAAATCATTCGTGGATAACGACGCTAACGTGATGGCGGTGGGAGAACTCATTCATGGCGCCGGCCGCGGTCACGAGAACTTCGTCTGCCTCACACTCGGCACCGGCGTCGGCGGTGCAATTGTGGTCGACGGCAAACTCTATCGCGGCGCGAACGGACTCGCCGGCGAAATTGGACATATGATCCTCGATCTGAATGGCCCCGAATGCGCCTGCGGAGCCAGGGGCTGCCTCGAGAGATACGTCGGCAATCGCTTCATCATCGCAAACGCCCTCAGAAAACTCGAAGCGCTGGCCGGCCCCGTGCACGAAAACATTCTGCTTTCACTCGCCGACAATCGACCCGATAAGATAACCCCAAAAATCCTGGCCGAAGCGGCTGCCCGGGGAGATGCCCTCTCACTCGATGTCTGGCGCGAAACCGGCCACTACCTCGGTGTTGCGCTCTCGGTCCTCGTCAATCTGCTGAATCCTGAATGCTTTATTATCGGTGGGGGAGTGGCAAGGGCGGGTTCGGTTCTATTCGACCCGATGCGCGACACTGCCGCACGTTTGGCGATGAATCAACTGGGAAAGACCACTCCAATAATGGAAGCCGAACTAAAAGAAGACGCCGGCCTCATCGGCGCAGCTACCTTCGCCCTAACCTGCCTCGAAAAAGCCTGTTGACTTCCGTCATGATGGCGTGCATCGTTCTGCGCCCCCTCATTGTCATTCAAACCTCCCCGCTATCACCCTGATTCTCCCCATTGTCATTCTGATTCTCCCTACTGATTCTCCCCATTGTCATTCTGATTCTCCCCACTGTCATTCTGAGCAAAGCGAAGAATCCCAAGGAAATCGGGGACACCATGCCGCATGGTGTCCCCGATTTCCTCAAGAGCCGTTCTTATTCTCTCCCCGCATTGCTCACTATCAAATCCTCGAATTCCTATCGTGATTTCTTCTTTTTCTTTTTCAACAATCCGCGCAAATCAGTCTCAATCAGTGAACTTCTTTATTCGCGTAATTCGCTAAATCCGTTCCATTCGTGATCCAAATCTTCTTCTCTTTATTCGCGTGATTCATCCCGGAGCCTCGCGATTCGTGCGATTCGTGTTCTCTCTTCTTCTTCCCAATCCAAAATCCAAAATAAATTGACTTTCGACTCCTCATCATTCCTTGTTGTTTCACCCTTCACTCATTCAACCTATAATCCAGCTTGTCTTCGTGATATACCACCTTGTGCTTCTTCTCTATTTCCGCCAAAAACTCCTGATAGAGTTTCTGCCCAATCTGCTTTTTTACATGCTCGAAAGGCATCGTATCAAAATAGCTTACCAGCCTCGCGACGCCATAGTGGTCCTTTGTCCCCTGACGAAGCGAAAAGGGCTTCGAAACCTCTCCAACCTTCAGCGATTCAACTTTCTCCCTCATCGTCGGCACGACGCCGCTGAGCGGAACCAGAGGCGTCATCCCTGCAAAAACCAGAGGCGGTCGGTTCGGCAAAGATAGAATTGCCGCCGCAAGCGTTGATTTGTCCTTGGCGGCCTTCTGACTGATGGTGTCAATAAACTTCCGATTTGAGACATCGACCACAATCAGTTCGTAACTCAATAGGGGAGGGGAAACCACAAATTCCTGGGCATGTCCATCATAGTATTTCTGGGCCACCGTTTCCGAAACCTGCTCGCTCAGGAGCTTCTCAATCATCATCCTTTCCGCCATTTGTCTTATCTCGCCGCGCGAGGGTCTTTCATCTCCGTGCGCGTGTTCGTGGCTGCTGGCGGCGCCCTTGATACCCTCCACAAGATTACCCGTCGCGCTAGCTTGAGCTTCTCTTTGATTTACGAGCACGGCTTCCGCATCTTTGTCCGCAATCTTTATGCCGCGAGCCGCAGCCTCCTTCGCAAGAAGTTTCTCGAAGACCAATGACTTTAGAACGCGTCGACGCGCCTCCAGACGCGCTGCCCTGTCATCATCGTTTGTTTTCGTTCGTTCCTCGAACGGCAACTCGCGGATGCGCCTGAGCAAGTCGTTCAAGCGGACGGGCTCGCCGTCAACCTTTGCGAGAACCTCTCTCCCTTCCTCCACAAGCAACCCGCAGCCGGCCACCACACAAAGCGCCACCGCGCACAACAAATATGAAAACCGTCCCATGTGCTTTTCCTTTGCGGGATTTCTCCGCCTTATTCACTCCCCGGCCGTAGGGGCGATTCGTTTAAACCTCCAAACCTCCAAACTCCCAAACCCCCAGACTGTCAAACTCCCAAGCCCCCAAACTGCCAAACCCCCAAACCCTCAAACCCCCAAACTGCCAAACCCCCAAACCCCCAAACCCCCAAACTGCCAAACCCCCAACCCCTCACTCCCCTGTCGCCTACGAACTCAACGGAGGTCATTATAGCATGGCAAACCCGCATTAACAAACCACGAGCGACGGGGTTTGCAAATAGACACAGATGTTAGGTCTACACGATCTGGGGAGCGGGAATCCATGCAAAACAGAGACCGAACTATGGGGCAACCTTTTTTCCAACAGAAAACTTCGAGAAATGCCTGATTTCAACCGTGATCTCGTTGTGCTCCGGATCAACCGTCCCACCCAGCGGCGTCCACACTGGATGTCCGGGGTCACTGTCGTCGTAGTAGTATATTTCCAGCATGCCTTCATCCAGCCCGCCGACTTCGTCGTCAGTGTACCTGATAGTAAGGGTCATCGGTTCGATAAATCTAGGCTTCTCCAGCCCTTGCGCATCGAGGAGACGCATCGCAAAGAACCGACTCTCGCCCTTCAGGATTTCCGCCTCGTCGGTTATGCTGAACGGAGTGCTTATCTTGACCTTGAAATTCTTTCCGAGCGCGCCTGGCGGGACAATGAGGGTTGTGCCGCTATTGTCAATAAGCACGCCTCCGAGATCCGCATCCATTTCGGCTTCAATGTCGAAACTGACAACTCTGAGTTCATAATTATGAATCCCCGATCCGATCTCGTAGTTGCAGTAGGCAATCCGGTTGCCTTCGGGCGATGGTTTCATGCCAACCTGCGAATCTGGCAAATGTATTTGAGTCGGCATGCCGGGCTCACCGGTCATCGCATTCGCATAAAACAGGTCGAAATCACAAAGGCCGTACGACATTGGATAGAAGGCGGTCCATACATTATTTACGTCCTCCTGAAAGAAAACCAGTGACTCATCAAAGGAGAATCCGCTTGGCAACTGGTCGTTCTCAATGGGCGCAACCCGCTTTATTCTCGGGTCATGCACCGACCGGGGCGGTGGCGTAAATCCGTCGAGTATGTCCTCGACTCCGTACAATATATAGACATTGACGCTGTCGAGATTGAGGTTTTCTATGGCCGCGAACGCTATCTTGCTGCCCGACGGCGCCCAAACGGCCGCGCCCACAAAGCATTTGTACTGATTGAAATCTGTAAGAAATAACCCCGGCGCATTTTCGACCGACTGACCGTCCTGTTCCAACGGGACATAGGCTATGTTGCCCCAGTTGACGCAAAGGAGCGCGTCACCCCACGGGAGTTTCAGGGTATGTGGCGCAATGGTCTTGCCCAATGGAACTTGAAGTTTTATTGGAAACTCAATGTCATGAAACGGGCTTTTGAAATCCCGTATTGGCCCTTCAGAAGGATTTATGGACGCAATCTTTATTTTGAACGGTCCGAGCCAGTTCCACCATCCAACTCTCCCCGTCTCTTCGATACCGCTAGCCACCATGAAAAACACGTGCTGATCGTCCGGCGACCACGCAACAGGGAAGAACGGAAGCACCGCTTCGTCTTCCTGCGAGATTACCCATGGGTGGTCCAGGTCGTCGAGCCTTGCCACTCTCACGGCTGCCGGCCACTCTTTATAGCTGTATTCCACATATGCTATCATAGAGCCATCATGTGACCATATCGGATACGAGGGAGCATTGCCTCTCTCCAGCGGTATTAGTTTCTCTTTTCCTATCAGGATGGAACGGTTGCTTGGAACAAAAAGACTCTCGTAATACTCGCCAAGCGCTCTTGTGTCAGCCTGTGCATGCTGGCGCGAAGCAACCGGAGCGTATGAAGCAAACTGAAGCATCTCTTCAGGCCGGGTCCACATGTCGAGAACTCCGGCCGGGCCGGATCGGTCCATTCGTCTTCGTGTTAACTGGTAATCAGGTGCGTACCTCGAGAGCACCCGAGTAAAGCGCTGCTTGATCCTATCTATTACGGCTTCCCTGTACCGCGCAAACGGGTCGCTCACCTCGGCAGAGGCTGGTTTGAATGCGCTTACCTTGCCCCGAATAGTCACCGCCTGGTCTCTCGCCAGATCGTGCGTTCTTCCATCGGATGCCGCCAGGCTTACACCTCCCGACGCGACTGCAATGGTGGTCGCCTCTTCCGAGCGAGCAATCCTGAATCCGTCCCCGCTGGACTGAACGACCACTTCGGCCGAATTGATAGTAGCCGGCATTTCCCTCTCCGCCGTCGCCACAAATAGCGCCCCTTCTTTCAATAGCAGGCCGCGGAGACCCTGCGCCTCAAACTGCGCTTCCCCTTCGCTGAGCAGCCTGATCCCGTCAAACGACATGAATGACCGAATCCCGGCAGGAGTCCTGATCGCGGTTCCTCTGGTCATGCGATCACCGACACGCAGTCGCTCCCATTGGCCGCCAGGGTGTTTCCTTTCTATGCCGGCCGAACATCTTAGGACCGTTTCGCTGAGTTGAAATGAAAATGTCTTCTGGAAATAGAAATAGCCGAAGAAGTAGACCGCGAGCAACATCGCCGCCGCGCATGCCGCCGCCCCGCCGACAAGGCGGCGGAAAAGCGGCCTTCGGCGTCGGCGCGATTTCTCTACTGGACCGACCACCGCGACGCGGTTCATGATTTCAGTGGTCGAGTCCCGGTCTGGAAGCCTTGCGGCAAAAGTCCTCTCGATCAGGCCTTTCATTCCGGCAAGTTCCTCAAACTCAGCGGAGCATTTAGCGCACGAACGCAGATGCTCGCTGACGTGTTCCGCCGCTGCTGGCGTCGTTTCGCCCTCCGCCAACATATGAACCTGCAATAAAGCGTTCTTGCATACTTTCATATCAACCCGCCCCAATTCCCATCTCAAAGAGCTTCCGCCGCAATCTCTTTTTCCCCAGCCGGAGGCGTCCGTCAAGAGTCGTTTTCGATAAGCCGGTCATTTTCGAGATTTCATCGTAGGACAAGCGCGCAAAATGCTTCAGCATGATTAGCGTGCGAATATGGTCGGGAAGATCGGAAATGGCGCGGAAAAGGGCTTCCTCGGTCTCCGACTCACTCGATGGACAGTCTCTCTCGGCCGGCGGCGCCGACTCCGCATATGCCGTCTCGCGTTTCTCCCGCCGCCTGACCTTGCGGAAATGATCTTTGCACTTGCTCGCAGTCGCCTTGAAAAGCCATCCGGCTATTCTGTCCGGATTTCTTAACTTGCCCATGTTGCGCCACGCTTCGACAAACACCTCTTGCTTGACATCTTCGGCATCGTGAACGTTGCCTATCCTTGCGTATGCCACCGCGAACACCGCCTTCTGGTGCTCGCGGATAAGACGAGCAAAGACATCGGAGGCGCTTTGGCGATCATGTTCCACAAAGAGGGCTTTCATTAAACCGGTAAAGTGGCCACCTACCCATAAATCCCTTTTCCACTATTATAGGCGACGCGAACCGCGAAAATCGAAAAGTTTTCGCAAGAAATCATGAAATACAGTGAATCCTTGAGAAAAACCCCTCTTTGCGCCTCGGGCCTGCGACCCTTTGCGGTGAGAAAAGCCGTCTAGGCAGCAGTGATTTCACAAGGTGAGTGTTAAACGAACACAGTGCTGCACGGCCGCAGCCAAACAGCACATATCGAACGCGATGAATCGCGCCTGGCAAAATCGGGGACACAATGCGACATCGGTTCCCCCATTCTCTTCATTCTTGTCTGTAGGGGCGCAATTCATTGCGCCCTCGTCATTTCCATGCTTCTCCCTGTCCACGAAATTCAAGAATGCTTCCTTTTTCTCTTTTCCCTTTTCGATTTTTGGATTCGGTGACGCCTATTATGTGAACGAACACAGCCGGAGGCCGCCTGGAGCGTAAGCGCGTCGGCCATAAAGTAGACACGTTTTGAAATGGCTGATATACTTAGTTGCGTATTGCGATGCTTCCTCTCTGACAGAACCGGCTCGAAAACAAAGGGGTCAGAAATTTGCTTTGTGAAGAATGAAAGACTCGCGAACGCTTACACCTACACGCTCATCAATCAGGTCGCCAGCATCACAGACGTATACAACAACGCCACGAATTACTATTACGACGACGGCGGGCGATTGACGCTATTGTTTGCGCGCCCACGCTTGTGGGAACAATTGTCTGCGGCCTCGAGTGTGCTGTCTCCTGCTATGTCGTCTCCATACCAGTGTATATGTGGATTTGCGAGTGTTGGCGCCGTTAGACCACGGAGTCGGGTACTTTTATGAGACCTGTGAGGATGGAGAAACACAGATTTCTGGTTTGGCCAGCCATTGCTGCCATTTTCTACTCGCTATTGATTGCTGTTGCCATGGACAGTTGCCGCGTGTCTGCTTTTAGACCTGCTCAAATTCTCACATCTGCCATCTTGGGAGCGCTCTTTGGCACACTGACGTTCTTTATGTTGAGAAAGTATGTAAAGGATGGCCTTTTTGACTATAATTCAGTTCCAGTGGTGACCCGGGTGGGCTTTTTCGCAGCTTTTTTGGGAGCCCTTGCGCTTCTCGGGGTGACAGCCTCTTTTTGGGACCAACTTCCCATTCTAGCCGCTATTTTCTTCCTTCACTTCTATGCTTCCTTCGCTCTTGCTGTTGCCAAGCTGGAGAGAATAATGCAAGAAAGGATTATGTGCGATAGACTTCTTTTCTTTGAAACATATGCTTTGAATTACATGATTCTATTCTTTATTGCGTATTACGTTGTGCCCTTGTGCCTTGTGGGAGATCATCTGAGCGGCCGATAGAAGTTGACCTCTTATGACAGCATCACGCTTAAATACGATAAGAGCGGCAACCTAACACGCAAAACGCAAAACGGCACAGATGTCACAACGTACACCTTCGACTGCGAGAACAAGATTACGAGGATCGCGTATTCCGACGAGACGTATTCAGCTTACAAATATGATCCGCTCGGCAGATGAATCGAGAAGCGGGATAGGGATTCGGCATGAAGTCGCATGGACTTCATGAAGGACTTGCGGGAGAGGTTAAGTGGCTGTTAACGTGATAGCCTTTTGTCTTTCGGGCTTTTCACACCATGCTGATATGACCGGTAAGAGATATTGCATAAATCATCCCGAATCGATGGCCCCGTTCTACTGTGCCAAGTGCAAGCTTTTTCTCTGCGCGGAGTGTGTCGGAGAAGATTTCAAGGAAGATGGTGGATTCGCGGAGCGATGCCCCAATTGCGCTGGCCAATGTATCCCTTCAAAGGGGATCGTGCCTGCGAACATAACGGTAGTTCCAAAAAGCAAGGGGTTGGGGCTTCCGAATCGGTTGTTGTGCTTGATCGTGAATCCTGCGGAAACGGTGGACCGCCTGCTTGGGAGTTTGTCGTGGAAAATGTTTTTGACAGTGCTACTTCCGGCGTATCTCCTGTCCCTGATCTTGGCCAACTGGGGGAAGTCTTCCAGCTTTTATTCACTCATATCGGAAAGAGCCGTTCCTCAGATTGCGTTAGCAGTCACATTCGTGCTGGCTATTGAGGCAATATGCCGACTCGTCGGCGCTTTGCTGGCTGGTGAGGAGGAAAGGATCAAGGGTTGGGTGTCCATTCTAGGTATGACAGCGGGCACAGCCTTTCTCAATACAATTCTTAATATCTGGAGCTTCTTGACAGGCTTTCTTCCGCCGTATCCAGTGAAAGCGCTTTTGTCTTTCGGGATAGGCATGTGGGTTTGCTGTGCTTACGGCTTTTTCATAAATGCAATCTACGACATCGAGCTTGTTCCAGCTTTGATTATTAGTCTGCTGGCGCTCTCTGTTGCGATTTCTATTTATGTGCGGCTATTCCTTTTCAGGTAATGCGGAGACTTGCCCGTTCTTGGCGTGAGGAATCGGATGATGCTGCGGTTTAGGCCTTGCACCTTCTGAGGGAAGACTCATCTGGGGCCGTCTCTGAGCGCTTCAAAAGCAGCATGTTTTCCTGAGGGAGAATATCGCACGAGAGGAAGACGAAGGGGTCAGGTCTACACATTCACAACTACGCTCTTTTCGCAAGAGAACCGGAATCCGGTTTGTGAAGGCAATGAATGGACATCATTGACAAGATGAACAAGATTGGGAAAAATAATCCTGTAAGTCTTGTAACTCCTGTCCAAAATGAAAGACTCGTCAACGCTTACACCTACACTCTCGTGAACCAGATCGCTAGCATCACGGATGTGTACAACAACGCCACTAATTACTACTATGATGACGGCGGCAGGCTCACTCTTCGGACATACGGCAACGGCACAAAGGCTGAATACACGTATGATGACGCCAGCCGATTGACACTCCTATCGAACAAGAAATCGGATGATAGCGTGCTATCCAACTTCACCTACGAAGTCGATAAGACGGGCAATCGAACCAAACGCACAAGAGATACGGGATTAGGCTCGGAAGCACAGTTGAAGTACACCTACGACAACATCTACGAGATAAACGAAGTCTATCGCCTATCGCCTGAGCCCACCGCGACGCTTGAAACATTCAGCTATGACGGCGTCGGCAACCGAACAACTGATTCCGACTACTCGAATTACAGCTACAACTCCAACAATCAGCTTGCGTCATATGACAGCATCACATTCGTGTATGACAAAAACGGCAATTTGACCAAGAAGACCGAGAATGGGGTCGGAGACACCACATACACGTTCGACTATGAAAACAAGATTACGCGGATAGACTATCCTGACGAGACGTATTCAGCGTACAAGTATGATCCGCTTGGGAGAAGGATTGAGAAACGCGACCGGAGCGGGAATATAAGCCGGTATTACTACGACGGCCATAACTTCATCGCGGAGTATGATGGTAACAATGACCTCCTGGCATCGTATGTCCAAAGTCTCGGTATCGACCAGCCGATCTCAATGTACAGAGATGGTGAGAACCATTGGTATCACTCCGACGCTCTTGGGAGTATCTACCAGATGACTGACTCCGCTCAAGCCGTGGCGCGAACCTATAATTATTCGGCCTTTGGAAAGATTATCTCGGAAACCGGCTCGCTCGCCAATCCTTTCACGTACACTGCCCGCGAATATGACTCCGACAGTGGGCTATATTATTACCGAGCGAGGTACTATGATGCGAATATGGGGAGGTTCTTGAGCCGTGATCCCATCTTTGCTCCCGATTTCATGTACTTCGTTCATGGTGTCGGTACCATGGCACAGATGAAATTTATCTATAGAAATGCAGACCTTCTTATGAAGCAGGGAGTGGATCGCGTTTACCTGTTTGTCGGAAATAATCCCGTAGGGCACATGGATCCGGAAGGACTTATATCTTACCAGGAGTGCTATAACGCTTGCCTGACTGTTGAGAGTATAGCCTGCGCAATTGCTGCCGCGATTCTTTGCGGCGGAAATCCTCTGTGTATAATTTTCGTAGGGGGTGTTTGCTTAGGATTGGCCAGAGATAACTGCGCAAATGCCTGCACTAACCAGTGCAATGTATCGTAGACTGGCTGTTCGGCTCTAAGAGAACGGGAAAAGGGAGAATATGGAGACCACGCCCCAAGTTTTTGGACACAGAGAATATAGACCACTAACAGATGCTATTCGGGCAGGCGTCCTCATATTTGGATGTCTCGTTGGGTTGTCACTGGCCTTTGGCCTACCGGCTCTCACGATGCTTGAAAGTGAGGGCTCGGTCACGCTGGGTATGTGTTTTGGCCTCGTTTATTTGTTGCTTTTGAAGAGATGCGTGGCAAGGAAAAGCGAGACAGCGAAGGAGGACGTGTTCGATGATCCGTTAGTTGCATCCTATTCGCTCGCGTTGATAATCGCCAGCCTTTACATCCTTCTTTTGCGATCAGGGATTTCCACGAGAGAGTCGGCATTATGGATGCTGGCTCTTGCAGGCTTGGCTTTTGAATCAAGCGTGGCGATTGGAATACTATACCTTGAGAAAATGGTTGTTGGAAATAAGATACGTGTGGTTCGTGCCAGAACATCCGATATTATGGCACTGCTGTTCGCAGTATCATTCGTTATCATTGCCGCGTTTCTTAGCTAAGAAAGGCAAACATCGGGGTTAGAAGAAGCAAAGGGGTCGAAAGCAAAGGGGTCGCGTCCACACTCTTGATTGCGCTGCAGAATCCCCGCTTCTCTGATGCCCATGTTATCGAGCGTTAGCGGTAAAGTGACGCGGGTGACGGATGCGCTCAATCAGCAGACGAATTTCGCGTATGACCAGATCGGCAATATGACCCGGATGACGGATGCGAGGATCAATGATACATACTTTGCCTATGAATTCGGAGCGGGCTGCGGATGCGGCGGCAGCGGAAGCGCCGTCACAAGGATAACGTATCCCAACAACGACTACGAAACATTCGCGTATGACGCCAACGGGAACCTGACCCTCAAGACCGACTGCAACGGCGCGCAGATTCAGTATGCCTATGATGCGCTCAACCATATAACCCAGAAAACCTACCCCGGGAGTAGCACGGCGACGTTTGCTTATGATAAAATAGGTAATCCCGCGAGGCGCGGGACCTTCGGCCACGCAACCTTAGTCATATGACCAG
>JACRIR010000158.1 GCA_016215705.1 Candidatus Poribacteria bacterium
TGTGGCAAATCCTATTGCGAGTCCCAGCGTGATCAAGGTCAATTGGACAACCACGGCCACCACCGTGCCCGCAAATATGCTTCCCCAAGAAACTCGACTTACTGAACCAATCGGTAAACCTCTAATGTCATCTTTCATGATAACCCCTTTTCGAGCATTCCTGTGCTCGCCTGCAATTTGACCAACAACCCTTACCCTACAAGCGACAACGCTGACGTTGTTGCTTCATTTTAAAATTTGGCATAAATAAGGTAACCTGGCAAGTGTTGCCGGCGGAGGTAACAGACTGGGGCCCCTGAAAGACCTGAACGGGCCTGCGACATAAAAGGTGGACTTTACGCAGCCACTTGCTCCCAGAATTCTTCCGTTCTGCCGGAGAGATGGCAGCATCTGAGGGCGATTATGGCGTTGGCGCCGCGGACGGTCCATTCCATTCCTGATTGCTTGAGTCTTTTTCCGACGACGGTTTTGCATCCAGCCTCCACAACGCCCGACCCCACGAACAATCCTTGCGCCCTGAAATCATCGTAGCGCATTCGGCTCGCGTTGTTTTGAAAGTACGCCAGTTCCTTCAGTATGAAGTTTCTTCTCTTCCCGTTGCGCGGCATGAGCTCGCACGCCTGCGTGAGAATACTCTGCAGCCTTCCCTCATCGAGCATCTTCTCCCAACGCTCCTTGAGGATGTTCTTTTCTTGCGTATCATCGGGGATCAGGAGCGCGCACAACTGGCTCAGATGCCCGCGCGCGTGAAAAAGATCAACGATTTCAGTAGCCCGGGGAAAATGCAGCGCCGCAATCTCCCAGTTGTATTTGGCGCCGTCCGCAAGCACGACCGTCTTTTGCGCCGCATTCAGCCCCCGTCTGAGCGCCTCATGATAGATTCTCTGTCCAAACGCGCCGGAGCTTTCTATTGCCCCAACAAACGTTGTGCTCGCTTCATCCCGAACCGGATACCCTTTCTCGCTTACCGTGGTCTGAGTAAAGACACAGCCCAGCTTTGCTTCCCGTGTTCGGCTTGAGCCATCGGGCTGCTTGCCCTTGCGTCCCTCTGTCTCCCACGGAACCATCGGCACCCCCGTGCCGTCATAGCAGACGTAAAGAATCGGCGCCTCTTCGGATTGAACAGTCTTTTCGCCGGCTTCTATTTGCGCTCGCTCGCGCTCCTGCCATGCCTCTACCTCCTCGCCCGCGCCTTCCGCCACGCGCTCAACATCTTTGGCCGTCACCGCGATCTCGGCGAACACGCGCAGATCGTCCCGCCCCTCTTTGAACGTGTCCCGCTGTCCCGCTCGCGCCATCAGCCTGCAGAGGCCTGGAGAAAAGCCCCTCCCTTCCACTCCGAGCATCTCGTCCGCCAGAGAGCGCCTCGCCCCGCACGCGGGGCAGACGAACACAGGCCGCTCGAAGACGATCTCCCCAAGAATTGTCCTCAGGCGCTTTGCGCGAGGCCCGACGCTACGCATCCTCTTCCCACAAGCGCACATCACAGGACCAAGTGAGGCGGCGGAGCCAAATTTCTCCTTAAGCATCCGCCGCAAAAGGCCCGCCCCCGCCAAAAGCACCGCGGCTCGAAGCCCAAACTCCACCGCTTCGAGATCAAAACCGCTTCCTTCGCACACCCGCGCGACGAAGCGCTTTACTTCCGCCTCCTTCTCGACGGCGACTTCAGCCCCTTTTTTACCTCCTCCTCGAAAGCCCTGCTGAGTTGCCCCAACTCCTCCGTAAGCCCCTCAAACTCCCGACAAAGGCCCTTGAAGCGTTTATGCGCCTCGATATCCTCCCGCGCTTGGACCACCTCATCTGGTTTCAGCCGCTTGCTCGCGGTTTTGTCGCCCTCCTGACGTGACAGCACATAGTACGGACCCCGAAGCGCCGGCTCGCTCTTTCCTTTCTGGAGAACCCTCAGGTACTGCTCGCTGAGCGTGCCTCTTCGCATGGAGCGAATCTTTCCCATCTCCAAAAGAATTTCTCTTCGCCTCGCCTCGATCTGCTCGATCCTGTTCATCGTCGCCTCCCCTTGGGTGGTGGTTAGCTTCCGCCTTCTATTGTAGAGATATATTTACAATATCACAAGCAAAAATAAAAGGCAAATCGCAAAACCCCCTTTTATGTCGCAGGCCCAGCCGGAACCAATATCTTTATCGCACTTTCGGAATCTGCTATAATGAATTCACATTACTCCCAACTGGGAACATTAATAGCGCAAGGCAGAACACACACAACCATATTCGCCAATTGGCTTTTTCGTGGCGCGTTTGAGCGCTGCATTTTATCGTGTCGCCTTGTGAGGCCAATCATGGCTTGTGCTCCTCCTTTCCTTGTGGGGGAGAGGGGGTATTATTTTCTGTTACCACAAACTTCGTTTCATTTTGTACAGAATCTTAGTGCTAAGAGACTAAAAGGAGAGTGTCCCCTAGCAGTTGACTCGGAACTCGAAACCCGAGACGCGGAACCTTGTTTCTTAGAAGCTCTACACCCAATCTGACCGGTCAGTTCTTATCCGTGAAAGGATGATATCAA
>JACRIR010000159.1 GCA_016215705.1 Candidatus Poribacteria bacterium
ACTAGTACCGCTTTTCCTAAATAACATGCACTTAACTCGGCGACGTTCCCCCCTTTGCAAAGGGGGGAAGGGGGGATTTAAGACTCTTGTTTTCCAAGGATTTCTGCGACTTCCTAAATCCCCCTTTGTCCCCCTTTTTCAAGGGGGGAGCATTGCAACATTATTTAGGAGGCGCTCTACTAGTCAGCGTCACAACTGCATTTGTGGGCTTTGACATGCGTTTTTATGCTGCTCACTTTCTGAATCATGAATTCTCATGAACTCCCGGGATTCATGCGATGGAGCATCGTAGATGAACTCGAAACAGATAATACGAATGAATCACAAATACGTGATTGATACTTACGGCAAGCAGCGCTCTTTGGCGCTGGTAAAGGGGAAAGGCTCTCGAGTCTGGGACGCCGATGGGAATTCTTACCTGGACTTCCTCTCAGGGCTTGCAGTCAATGGCCTGGGGCACTGTCACCCGAAAGTGGTTCAGGCTCTCAAGAAGCAAGCCGAGACTCTCATACATGTCTCAAACCTTTACTACAACGAGCCACAAGTCTTGCTCGCCGAGCGCCTTGTCAGGAATTCCTTCGCCTCGAAATGCTTTTTCTGCAACAGCGGCGCCGAAGCAAACGAAGGGGCGATAAAGCTTGCTCGAAAATGGGGGCATACAGTCGGCAACGGCATCGGCATTGTGACGCTAAAAAGGTCATTCCACGGCCGCACCATCGCCACGATAACGGCCACGGGGCAGGAAAAATTTCAGAGGAATTTTCATCCGTTGGTCGAGGGTTTCAAGTACGCGGCGCTCAACGACCTGGCGTCGATTGAAGCCGTGCTCGAAGACACCGACTGCGCCATAATGTTCGAGCTGGTGCAGGCCGAGGGCGGCATACACGTCGCGACCGGGGATTTCGTAAAGGGAATACGAAAGCTTTGCGACGAACGCAACCTGCTCCTCATCCTCGATGAGGTTCAGACGGGCATGGGGCGCACAGGCAGGTTGTTCGCTTATCAGCATTACGGCATCAAACCTGATATTATCACGTTGGCAAAATCGCTCGCGGGGGGAGTGCCGATGGGCGCAATGCTCGCCGGGCCGAAAGTCGCTGACATATTCCAGCCGGGTGATCATGCAAGCACGTTCGGCGGGAACCCGCTTGCCTCGGCGGCGGCTCTCGCAACGGTTTCGGTCATGACCGCCGATGGGTTCCTCAAGAACGTCCGTGCCCTCTCAAAATACCTCTTTGCGGACATTCGGAAGATAGCGCAAAGACACGGTTTTGTCAGGGAAGTCCGCGGGCTCGGCATGCTCATAGGAATAGAGTTCGATGGGCCGGTGAAAAACGCTGTCAGCGATTGCCTTAAACGCGGGCTCATTGTGGGCACGGCCGGCGAAAACGTCATGCGGCTGCTGCCACCCTTGACTGCCACAAAAAAGGAAATCGACGAGGCTCTTGCCGTCATCGAAGCGGTTCTGGAGAAATTCGAGAATGAAAGCGCTAAAACATAAAGACCTGATCTCAATTCTTGATCTGACGGTCGAGGAAATTCAAGAAATACTGTCCCTCGCCGCCACTTTGAAACAGCGACTGGCGAAGAACATGCACTTTACGCCGCTTGCCGGCAAGACGCTCGCCATGATCTTCGAGAAGCCGAGTCTGCGCACACGCGTTACGTTCGAGACAGGCATGACCCAACTGGGCGGCCACGCGATTTTTCTCGGGCCCAGCGAGATCAGCCTGGGTGTTCGCGAAAGTGTTGCCGACGCGGCAAGGAACCTCGAGCGATGGGTCAACGGGATAATGGCGCGAACGTTCTCCCATCAGACCGTCGTAGATTTGGCCAGAGAAGCATCAATTCCCGTCATAAATGGTTTGACTGACAGACTGCATCCCTGTCAGGTTCTAAGCGATTGCCTCACAGTACAGGAAAAGCTGGGCTTGCTTTCCGGCGTGAAAGTTGCTTTCCTGGGCGACGGCAACAACGTCGCGCATTCATGGATCAATGCGGCCGCGCGGCTGGGGATGAATCTTTCGATAGCGTGCCCGCCGGGCTATGAACCGCTGTCGGAAATTGTCCGCGAAGGTCAGACGGCGGCCGACTCGACAATTCTGGTAACCAACGAAGTCGCCGAGGCGCTCGACGGCGCCGATGTGGTATACACCGACGTCTGGACCAGCATGGGACAGGAAAACGAAGCCGAAAAACGGCGAACAGCCTTTGCGCCTTACCAGTTGAATAAGGCTGCGCTGGCGCTGGCGCGTCCGAACGCCCTCGTGATGCATTGCCTGCCCGCGCACCGCAATGAAGAGATTACTGACGATGTGATCGACGGACCGCAGTCGATAGTCTATGACCAGGCCGAAAACCGGCTCCACGTTCAGAAGGCCATATTGACGTTGCTCATGGGAGAACAATAAGTAGGCGAAAGCGGGGCGCGAAGGGAGATTTAAGAGAAGGGAAAATGAAAAAGAACGTCAAGAAAATCGTCCTCGCATATTCCGGTGGACTCGATACGTCCGCCATTCTCAGGTGGCTGATTGACAACTACAACGCAGAGGTAATCGCATTCACCGCAGACCTCGGCCAGGGCGAGGAACTCGAGCCGCTTCACGAAAAGGCGCGCAAGACCGGCGCAAGCAAGATTTACATCGAGGACGCCAAAGAGGAGTTCGTTCGCGATTTTGTGTTTCCCGCGCTCAAGGCGAATCTCGTCTACGAGGGGACGTATCTCCTCGGGACATCGATCGCGCGCCCGCTCATTGCGAAAAAACAAATCGAAGTGGCTCGCCGCGAGAACGCCGACGCGGTGGCCCACGGCGCGACCGGCAAGGGAAACGACCAGGTGCGCTTCGAGCTCACTTACTTTGCCTTCGAGCCACAGATAACGGTCATTGCGCCATGGCGCGAATGGACATTCAAGTCGCGAACCGACCTGATTACATATTCACGCGATTGTGGCATCCCAATCACCGTTACCGAAGAAAAGCCTTATAGCAGCGACCGAAACCTTTTTCATATCAGCTACGAGGGCGGAATCCTCGAGGACCCATGGAACCCACCGCCCGCTGACATGTTTCTCCTGACAGTCGCTCCTGAGCGCGCGCCGGATAAGTCGACCTTTATCGAAGTGGAATTCGAAAAAGGTGTCCCTATTGCGGTCGACGGGAAGCGCCTGGGACCGGTCGAGTTGTTGACCAGTCTCAACGAGATTGCGGGAAAAAACGGTATCGGGCGCGTGGATATGGTCGAAAACAGGTTCGTCGGCATGAAATCGCGCGGTGTGTATGAGACTCCCGGCGGAACCATCCTGCACGTTGCGCATCGAGCGCTCGAATCGATTACGCTCGACCGTGAGATCATGCACCTGAGGGATTCCCTTGTTCCACGCTACGCGGAACTGGTGTACTACGGCTTCTGGTTTGCTCCCGAGACGGAGTTGATGCGAAAAATAGTCGATGAAACTCAACAAAGCGTTTCCGGCGTTGTCCGGCTGAAGCTGTATAAAGGTAATTGCACCGTCGCCGGCCGCAAGTCGCCGCGGTCGCTCTATCATCCGGATTTCGCCACCTTCGAGCGCGAGACCGTTTACAATCAGGCTGACGCCGAGGGCTTTATCCGTCTGAACGCCCTCCGGCTACGCATCCGGGCTATGCTCGGAAAATAGAGAAAGGCAGCGACTATGCCGAAAAAGCAATGGGGGGGAAGATTCCGCAAAGAACAGGACCGTCTGGCGCTCTTGTACACCGAGTCCGTCTCGTTTGACTGGCGGCTGTATCCATATGATATTGCAGGGAGCGTTGCCTATGCGCAAATGCTCGCCCATTGCGGCATCGTCAAGAAAACCGAATCGGGAAAGATAATCAGCGCGCTGCTTGAGATTGATAAAGAGATTGTCGAAGGCAGATTCACATTCGAGCTCGAGCTTGAAGATATTCACACCAACATCGAGGCGGCGCTCGTGAAAAAGATAGGCGCCGACGTTGCCGGCAAGCTTCATACCGGTCGCAGTCGCAACGACCAGGTCGCTCTCGACATGCGGATGTATATCCGCGACCAGACATTTTCCATCATCGCTCTTATTGACGAATTCCAGAAGGCGCTCGTGAAGCTGGCCGAGGACAACTCCGAAGTCATTATGCCCGGCTTCACCCACATGCAGCACGCCCAGCCCGTCCTGTTTGCGCATCACATGCTCGCGTACTACGAAATGCTGACCCGCGACAGAAACAGGTTTGCCGACTGCTATCACACAACCAATGTGATGCCGCTCGGCTCTGCGGCGCTGGCCGGCACAAGCTTTTCCATCAACCGCGCAATGGTCGCAAAAGAGCTCGACTTCGATAGCGTCTCCCGAAACAGCATGGATGCCGTAGCCGACCGTGATTTCCTCATCGTGTTCCTTTCCGCGTGCGCCATACTCATGACGCATATATCGCGGCTCAGCGAGGAACTCATAATCTGGTCGTCTCCCGAATTTAGGTTCATCGAGATCGACGATGCGTTCGCGACCGGTTCAAGCATCATGCCCCAGAAAAAGAACCCCGATGTCGCCGAGCTCGCCCGTGGGAAAGCGGCGCGCGTGAACGGCAACCTCATGATTCTCCTCGGGCTTATGAAGGGCCTGCCGCTCACGTATAACCGAGACATGCAAGAGGACAAGCCGTGCGTGTTCGATTCCGCCGACGTGGTGATGAACACCCTTCGCGTCTTTGCGCCCATGATGACGAGCCTCACGGTCTACGGGGATCGCATGGAGGAGATGTGTCGCTCCGGATTCCTCAACGCCACCGATTTGGCCGACTATCTGGTGAAGAAGGGGATGTCATTCCGGGAGGCGCACGGGGTTGTGGGCAAGATCGTCACCCACTGTCTCGAAAATATCCTTGCGCTCGAAGACCTTCCTCTCGAAACGTTGCGCAACTTCTCGCCGCTTTTCGACCAAGACGTTTCCGGCGCGCTCGATCTGAACAATGTGGTCAACTCTCGCCGCGTTGTCGGCGGCACGGCGCGGGCCAACGTCCTACGGGAAATCAGAAGAGCTAAGAGAGAACTTGGAATACAATAATAGACGAAAGAAATAGGTCCGCTAACCGTCACCTTTGAACCGTGAACCGTGAAACCTAATGTGTGAACTGTGAACTGTAGATTTTCTTAGAGGAGAAACAGACAATGGCTAGGACAGTTATCAAGGGGTTGGACAATTTGAAGGCTCTGAAAGGGAAGGAACTCGGCGTAAGCGAGTGGCATACGGTCACCCAGGACGAAATCAACAAATTCGCCGAGGCCACACACGATCACCAATGGATTCACGTCGACCTTGAACGGTGCAAGAAGGAGTCGCCCTGGGGACAGACTATTGCGCACGGCTACTACACTCTCTCGCTTGCGCCCTATTTGCTTGGCCAGATCATGTCGGTTGAAGGCGTGCAGATGGGCGTCAACTACGGCATCAACAAACTCCGCTTCCCGACCGCCGTCAAGGTCGGCAAAAGGGTTCGTGCTCGCGCCGAGCTTGCCGACGTAGAAGACGTCGCCAACGGAGTACAGGGCACCATCCGGGTCACCTTCGAGATTGATGGCGAACAGAAACCGGCTTGCGTCGCCGAAGTGGTCTATCGCTATTTTGGATAAGGATTCCTGCCGCAAAGACGCAAGAATCGCAAGGAAAGAAGTGAAGAGATGCGGAATAAGACTGATTTCAATTCAAGACAGGAAGTCCGAATAATAAAGAGATCGGTCGCTCGCAGGATTCACCTCGTTCGTGATTAACTCTTGAGTAGCGGCCATACCGGGCTCGTGCCATTATCAATAGCAATAGCAACGGATAGTCGGACTTCCGGTAGGACTTCAAGAAGGAGGAACATACGGAATGGCAAATAGCAACTTCACGCCGCGCCAGATACTCAATCGCGCGATCGGCAAAGAGAATGAAGCAAAAATGATGTATGAGATATACTCCGAAAAGGTCGAGGACCCGCGCAGCAAGAAGCTACTTAAGGAGCTTGCACAGGAGGAGCTTGGGCACAAACGTGCGCTTGAGAGAATCGACCCCGACCATCCCGGCGCGTTCAAGTGCCCCACAATCTCGAGCACTGAGTTCAGCGATTTCTCGAGCAGGCCGGAAATTTCGAAAGAGTCCACGATGCAGGAAGTCCTCCGTTATGCAATCGCCGAGGAACAGGACGCATTCAATTACTATACTTCGCTGACTGACTATGCCTCGGACAAGAAGCTGCATGACGTGCTCTGTAAATTGGCCGCCGAAGAGAAGGCGCACAAGCAGAAACTGGAACGCATGTACGACGATATGTTCCAGCCGGAGAACTGAAGCAGCGTCCATCCGCATTGCTAACTGTCAATCTCTTGAATTTGTGTCGTGATTTCTCGCGATGCCTTGCATGGCAATCACACGGGCGCAATGAATTGCGCCCCTACAGGCATAAATCAAGAAACGCTGTAGGGACGCGATTCATCGCGCCCAGTGTGCGTTGTTTGGTTGCGGCTATGCCGCGCTGTGGTTCGCTTTGTTCTTTTGGTTCAATCCAAAATCCAAAATCTAAGATAACTTGGGAGGGATACTCAATGCTCGAACTCTATCAAAAGGAAGGCTGCCCCTTCTGCCAGAAAGTCCGCCGGAAACTGACCGAACTGGACCTCGATTATATCTGCCGCAATGTGCGTGACGGCGGCAGCAAGAAGGAAGCGATGCTGGAAAAGCTCGGCGGCCAAGTGCAGGTACCGTTCCTGATTGACACGATCAAGGGTGTCAGTATGTACGAGTCCGATGACATAAACGCGTATCTCGAAAAGAACTATTCATAGCCGAATCTGACTCACTGCGAAAAATTGCAGGCCATGCGCGCGAAGAGCGCCAGCAAGACGGCCTACCCACGACACAGCCGGGAAGAACAGGCATTGAATCGCATATGGGCGAACCTTGTGTTCGCCCAAATTGTTTGGTGGCAAAGAGAGCCATAATTGACAAGCATTCAGTTTGTGATAATATGAGCGCATGACCGGAATGAGTCAGAAGGTCTATGATGTGGCCGTTATCGGCGGAGGCGTAGTCGGCTGCGCCGTGCTGAGGGCGTTCACGCTGGCAGGTCTCAAGTGCGTGTTGCTTGAGCGGGGCGCTGACATTTTGAGCGGCGCCAGCAAGGGGAACAGCGCGATCCTCCACACCGGATTCGACGCCCCGCCGGGCAGCCTCGAGCATAAATGCGTCCAAGAAGGCTGCAAAGAATACCTGGAAATCCACGAACGCCTAAATCTCCCCCTTGTGCGAAGCTCAGCTCTGGTGGTAGCCTGGACGGAAGAGCAATTTCGGAGTCTGCCCGACATTGTTGAGAAGGCTCACAAAAATGGCGTCGCAGACGTTACTCAGATAGCTCTTGAAGACCTGTACGGCAGGGAGACAAACCTATCGGCCGGCGCCAAGGGAGCGGTGCTCGTCCCTGGTGAAAGCTATATCGATCCGTGGTCCGCGCCTCTGGCGTATGCTCATCAGGCGCTGGCGAACGGAGCAGACATATTTGCTCTCAGCGAAGTGCAGCGTGGAGAGTTTGACGCTGGCCATTGGAAGCTCATGACACCCGGCGGTCTTTTCAAAGCCGGCGTCGTCATAAATTGCGCGGGAAACTTTGGGGACATAGTGGAGGCCATTAACCGTCCCAGTGCTTTCCGCATAACTCCACGAAAGGGTCAGTTCCTGGTATACGACAAGCCTGCCGCTGACCTTCTTCAGTGTATCATACTTCCAGTTCCTACAAAACGAACCAAGGGAGTGGTTGTCTTCCGAACTGTCTTCGGAAAGGTTGTCGTTGGACCTACAGCTGAAGATCAGGAAGACCGCGAACTCGCCGACGTCACGGAAAAGATGCTGCGCGATCTGAAGGCCAAAGGCGAATCTATTATTCCGGGTCTGGCATCACATGAGATAATCGCTACGTATGCCGGCCTGCGACCTGCCACTCAATTCGACGACTATCAAATCGATGCGGACCGTGATCGCCATTGGATCACGGTGGCCGGCATTCGGTCCACGGGACTTACAGCTTCTTTGGGAATTGCCAAACATGTGCTTGCGCTGTACGAAGAGAAACTTGGCAGGCTCAACCCCATTGACGAACCAGTCTGGACACCTGTGCCGAATCTGGCCGAACATCGGCCGAGGGCGTACCAGAAACCCGATGCGGGAGAACTCGTCTGCCTCTGCGAAATGGTCACCCGCAAGGAAATGGAAGACGCACTCTCCTCGTTGTTGCCGCCGGGTGACATGGGCGGTCTGAAGAGGAGAACCCGATGCACGATGGGGCGGTGTCAGGGGTATTACTGTGGGCATAAAGTGGCGCAGTTGGCTCAGGGACGCCTCAAGGAGCCGTCACAATGAATGGGCCGCGCAAGGACTCGTATGACGTGATCGTGGTCGGAGGCGGAGTCTCCGGTTTGAGCGCGGCTGCGGCCCTCGAGCGCCTGGGGGTAGAAAGCGTCCTTGTGCTCGAACGAGAACAGGAATGCGGAGGCGCGCCCCGGCATATCGAGAGTCCCAACTTCGGACTCCGAGAGTTCCATCGACTAATGAGAGGGCCTGACTACGCGGCCGGAATGCGGGCGCGGGTGCGAAGCGCGGAGGTGGTCACGGAGTTCAGTGTCACCAGGTTGCTGCCCGGCGGAAAGTTGGAGGGAGCAGGCACACGGGGCATGCGCGCGCTCGCGGCAAAACGAATTATTCTTGCCTCCGGCACGCGCGAGGCTAGCCGCCACAACCGTCTTGTCTCCGGCGCAAGACCATTCGGAGTTGTCACATATGGCGCGCTCCAACGATACTTATCTTTTGCCGGATTGAAGCCCTTCCGGCGCGCGGTGGTTGTAGGCACGGAATGGGTATCGCTCTCCACTCTTCAAACGATGCGCAAGCACGGTCTGCGCCCGATCTGCATGATCGAAGAGCAGTCCCGGACCATCGCGCCGGAAATGATAATGCGAGTCATCGAGAGATTCTTCAATGCGCCTGTTTATCGTGGCGCTCATCTGGAAAGGATTCTCGGCAACACCAAAGTTGAAGGAATCGAAATCGAACAAGGCGGACGGCTTCATGTTATCGAATGCGACGGCGTTGTGTTCACGGGCAAGTTCATTCCCGAGGCACACCTTGTTCGGCTTGGCCAGATGGATTTCGATCAGGGCTCCAGCGGGCCAATCACGGACCAGTGCCATCGACTCAGCGACCCGGCTTATTTTGCCTGCGGCAACGTGCTGCGGCCGGTCGAGGCCTCGTGGGTCTGCTCAAGGGAGGGAGAGCGTGTGGCTCGGCTTGTGCAAAGGAGTCTGGCGAGGGCTTTGCCAGCTTCGGGCGGATTTGTTCCCGTTCGCCTAAGCGATCCCATTCGTTTTGTTTGGCCACAGCGACTGGTTTTTCCGTACGAGCAGGAACAGTCCGGACTGTGCTTGAAAGTCTCATTTCGGCGGCCTGTGAGAGGAATGCTTCGCTTCGCAGCCGACGGCCAGGAAATATGGGCGAAGAACATCAGCGCCATGCCGGAGCAACTTGTCAAGGTGTTTCCCAAGAGAATGCCGTCGGCGTCAGTTGCTGATTTCGAATTGCGTTTTCATGAAGAGTAAACCGAAGAGCGGGTTTTGCCACAGAGATCATCGGGAACACTTGGCACAGCAAACCCGAAAGGGCAATTCATAGTTACAAAGGCTGATCAGGCCGTTGACTGTGGACTGTAGACTGTAGGCGCTTCTCACATGAATCCAAAATCTGAAATCCAAAATTCAAAATCGGCCGGCCAGGTCGTTCTGGCCGTCGATCAGGGGACGACAAGAACAAAAAGCTTCATCTTGAATTCAGAAAGGGGCTTCAAGCGTGTAGCTTCCCTCGCGCATAAACAAATATATCCGAGACCCGGCTGGGTAGAGCATGATCCGGCGGAACTGCTCGGCAATGTGATGAAGTGTCTCGCAAAAGCGCGAGGCGTTTCTGCCATGGGATTGGCAAATCAGGGAGAGACGGTGGTCGCGTGGGATTCAGGAACCGGCAGACCAATCTGCAATGCCATTGTTTGGCAAGATCAGCGAACTTATGATCTGATCAGACAACTCAAGGCCGACGGCGCAGAAGAGTTGACTCTGAGTCGCGCCGGGCTGCCGTTGGACCCATATTTCAGCGCCCCCAAACTGAAATGGATAATAGACAATATCACCGAAGCCCGAAGCCTGCTCAGGAAGAACCGGCTGCGAGTGGGCACGTCCGATTCCTTTTTCCTGGATCGCCTTGCCGGAGTATATGCGACGGACGTCACGACAGCTTCGAGGACCAGCCTCATGAATCTGCGTTCGCTGGAGTGGGATGCTCAGCTCTGCGGTTTATTCGGAATTCCTCTCGAGATTCTGCCGGAGATTCGGCCCACAACCGGGGAGTTCGGCTCGGTAAGGACTGCCGGCGGCATGGCGCCTGTGACGGCAAGCGCAGTCGATCAGCAGGCGGCGCTGTTCGGCCACCAGTGTTTTGAACCCGGGCAGGTCAAGGTGACGTTTGGGACCGGCGCGTTCGCTTTGGCCAATGCGGGAAGCACGATTCACCGGAATCCGGACTCACGAATGACAGCAACAGTGGCCTGGAAGCTAGGGGACAAAAGCCCAGTTTATGCCGTGGAGGGCGGCGTTTATAGCGCAGCATCGGCTGTTGACTGGATCAAGCAAGCCGGACTCATTTCAAGACTTAACGAACTCAATCGACTCGGAGGCGCGCCGGCCGCAGCCAGCAATACCTTCTTCGTCCCCGCGTTGTCGGGTCTGGCGTGCCCTCATTGGGACCGCACGGCCTCCGGGCTCTGGATTGGCTTGGGCCTTGGAACGACTAAGGAGGACCTCATCAAATCGGTTTTGGAGGGTGTGGCCTTTCGGACGTTTGAAGTTCTCTCATCTCTGTGGGATTTGGTTGGAGCATCCGAAATCGTCTCGATTGACGGAGGACTGACTAATAGCTCGTACTTTTGCCAGTTCCTCGCTAATGTGCTTGACAAGAACCTGAGAGTCCCGGGTACGGCGGACATGACTGCTGTTGGCACAGCGTATTTGGCCATGATCGGAGCCACAACAAGTGGCCGTCAAATCGAATTCCCTGACATTCACCTGCCGGAGACTGTCATCAGTCCGACACGCGATTTCAGTGTGCACTACGGTAAATTCCGGGATGCGGTCTCCCGCTCAAAGGGCTGGCGAACCTGATTCCAAAGGTAGCTGCTCGCTTCCTGCGCCGCCATGACTTTGGCATTGTTGTGAAGATCCGGTCATGGTCTCGCTATGATGCGATGTAGAGACTCACGCCAAGTAGCACTGCGGTCAACGCAAGAGCTATCCAATCGCGTAGTCGCATCTTGAGTTGGATGTAGAAGGTGCGGGATTTGCCGGCGGCGAAGCCGCGAGCTTCGAGCGCCAGTGCCATGAGGTTGGCGTTGCGGATAGAGACAAGGAAGATGGGAGTCATGAGGGGGACATAACTTTTCATTCGTTTCCAGAGCCCACCTGTGTCGAGCTCAAGGCCACGGCTTTTTTGGGCTTCGACGACGGTGGAGCCGGTCTGCGCAAAAGTGGGGACGAGCCTGAGAGCAGTCGAGAAGGCAAAACACATCACGTATGGCGCGCCCATTTTCACCAGGCCGATGGTAATTTCCTCGTTTCGCGTCGTTGCCAGAAAGACCATTCCCGCAAGAAGGATCGCATCGATCTTGATGGCGGTCAGCACGCCAAATACGAGCGATTCCCGCCGAATGAACATCCACAGAATCTCGCCGCCGCGTGGGATGATTCCCCAGACAAGAATGGTGAAGACCGTGATTATCACGAGGAAGTTGCGCATGCGCGCAATGACCGGCCACGCGCGGCCAAGGCTGGCGTAGATAATGACAAGGGTGACGGCGGCGAACGCATGCGGCAGAGTTGAGGGTGCGAGGGCGATGACAAATGTGGCCATTAGTATGAGAATCTTGGTGCGCGGGTCGAGGCGATGAATAATGGTATTCTTGGATTCGTATAAGTATGGGTTCATGGTTTATGGTTCAGAGTTTAGGGTTTAGAGTTCATGGTTCATGGTTTATGGTTTATGGTTTTCTGTGTACATTGGAGGAATTCCTCGACGGACAGGATTGTTGTTCCTAATTCGTTGCTGAAGCGGACGATTTGAGGAGCAATTATGTCGGCCTTTGAGAGCATGTCTTCGCGTGCGAAGATTCCGCGCGTCGGCCCGTCAGCGACGATTCTGCCCTCGCTCATAAGGATCGTCCGGTGCGCGTACCCGGCGGCGATCCAGATGCAATGGGTTATCATGATGATGGTATGGCCGCTCTCGTTCAAGCGCTTCACAAGGGACATCATACTTCTTAGTTCGCCGTAGTCCAGGCCGGTAGTCGGTTCATCGAGCACAATCGCGCCGGGCCTAGTGGCGAGAACAGACGCAACGGCCACTTTCTGGCGCAGTCCCTTGGTGAGTGTAAACGGGTCTTCGGAACGCCGCTCCCACAGGCCGACGGTCTCGAGCGCATCGCGCGCCTGCGCTTGTGCCCGCTTCTCCCCTACTCCGAGCATCTTCGGGCCAAACAAGACCTCCGCTTGAATCGTCTCCTCGAATATCTGGTGATCCGGATTCTGAAACACGTAACCGATGCGCCGGCCGAGTTCGGTGGCCGACATTCGAGCTGTGCTTGTTCCTTCGACGCGAACCTCTCCCCGTGTGGGCTTAAGGAGGCCGTTCAGATGTTTTGCGAGCGTGGTCTTCCCGCTTCCGTTCTGTCCCAGGATCGTCACAAACTCTCCATCTCGAATCTGCAGACTGACTCCGCGAAGGGCCGACATATCCGGGCCGTACGAAAAGTGGGCGTCATCGACTTCTATCAATGGACGCCCGTAGCAGCGGGCTTTCTCTGCGTCGGACTCATCGAGCTTCTTGCGCGCATTCGGCAGCAATTGAAAGGAATTATTCTGCCATGCCTTCTTCGCCTCTTCAATGCTCAGAGGAAGCTCATTCCCGCCCAGTTTCTCGAACAGATCGGTCAGTTGGAGAGGCATGATGCGGCATTCCTCAAGCCGACGGGTGTTTCGCAGTATTTCGCTTGGAGGGCCGTCGGCGGCTATCCGGCCGTCATGCATGAGGACAACGCGGTCGGCCGAGAGCGCCTCTTCGGTTTCGTGTTCGATAACTATAAGGGTCTGTTTGCGTTGCTCGAGCAGTTGGCGCGTGAGGTTGAAGATTCGGCGCTTGTTCTTTGGGTCGAGGTCGGTCGTGGGCTCATCGAAACACAGGATCGGCGGCTCGAGCGACAGGACGGACGCAATTGCGAGCAGTTGTTTTTGCCCACCGGATAGCGTAGCGGGCTGTCTCCCCCTAAGGTTAGTCAGTCCCGTCAACTCGAGCGCACGCCGAATCCTGTCTTTGATTTCGTCAATCGGGAGGCCGAGGTTCTCGGGGCCGAATGCGACCTCGAGCTCAACCTCGGTCGAAAACAGTTGTGATTCGAAATCCTGGAACACTAGCCCGATGTGCGAGAATAAGCTCCTCACGCCTTGCCGGCGCGTGTCCATACCGTTGATCCGGACGGCGCCATCGAGAGTTCCCTTTACCATGTGCGGAATGAGGCCATTAAGAGTGAAACAAAGCGTGGATTTGCCGGCCTCGTTCGGCCCCATTATGACGACAAGGTCCCCCTCACGAATCTTCAGGCTCACGCCGCGAAGGGCATTATCCGAAGCGGCGCGATAGCGGAAAATGAGGGAATCTATTTCTATGATTTCGGATTTTGGATTTTGGATTTCGGATTCCAACGAAAACCTTTTTTGCTAAAACAATGAGCGCCGAGAAAAAAGAATTTGGCTCACGAATCATGCGAACATCTTTGAATAGTACGAGTAAGGACTTCCTCCTTGACCACGGATTACGTATTCACGCCAGCAGACATCCGATTATCAAGATGATAATGAATGGTGTTACGCCGAGTACAACGGACGGCGTGGTTGCGCCGGTGCCGATCTTGAAGAGCATGGTTTGGGCGAGCCCCGCTGAGAGCGCGACGCCTGCGACGAATCCTCCGAGAACTCCGAGCCAGATGAGTGCGGCGCCTATTCTTGGGCTGAGGCCGCGAGGCCGATCCTTCTCGTCCATGATCGCAAACCAGACGAGGTCCCATCGGTTCAAGCGCTTGTACAGAAGCCCCATCAGCATGATTCCAAGCACGACGCAGGCGAGAGAGTTGTTGACAGCGATTATCGGCCCAATAGCTGCAAACGGGAGTATTCTGACGAGTTCCAGCCACCACGCAATCAGCTCCGCGCATGCGAGGCTACTGAGGATTGCAGCAAGGATGAAGTTAAGCGCTTTCTTCTTTGAGTCGATCGCGAGGTCTTCCGGCGAACTCGCAATGCCCATGCTTCCCCAGACTTTGTAGCCGACGAGACCATAGAAGAAATTGCCGAAGAATCCGCCGACAGTCCCAATGCCGAACGTGCCGAAGAAATCACCGATGACGTTTCCGAAAGCTGCTCCCCATGCGCCAGCCGGACTGAACAGCAGGCCAAACACAACGGGGATGACCGCGCCGGGCCGGAATTCGGTGAAGCCCGGAACAATCGGGATACCTTTCAGCGGAATCACCAGAGCGGCGTAAAAGGCAGCGGTTACAGCCGCAAGAACGACCATCTTGGTGTATTTCCACATTGTGAAAACTTCCTTCAAGAACTCACCCGCCTTTCACGAGCCACTATGCGCGGTCTACGGTTTGCGGTCCACAGTTCACGGTCCACAGTTCACGGTCTACGGTTTGCGGTTTGCGGCTGTCGATGTTATGAGTGCGTATCATAACAGATTCTCAGGAAATCAAATGAAAGCAGTGGACAGAAACCTAATAATTGAGTACGGCTGGGCGCTCTACAGAAAACAATATATATTGACTGCCGAAAGTCTGTCAAATCAGGGCGGGATGGAATCCGGCGGCCAGAAGAAAGATGGGAACACAGCGCGGCAGAACCGCAACCAAACAACACATATCGGGCGCGATGAATCGCACCTCTGCAAGTCGCCTCGGAAAATCGGGGACACGATGTCGCATCGTATCCCCGATTTTCTTCATTCATGCGTGTAGGGGCGCAATTCATTGCGCCCATGTGATTGGCATGCAAGGCGTTACCAGAAAGCAAGGCACAAATTCAAGAAATTAGACGTAAGTAGTATGGATAGCGTTACGAATGCGGACGAATTGTATCATTTCGGTCGGAAGCGGAGCACTCCAAGTTTGTCGTTTGAGTTCACGAATTCAAGGTGGCGCTCGAATTCGTCGAAGAGAGGGTCGTTCATCGAGCCGAGCGGAGACGTCAGCAGCCACACGCTCCTGCCGGGCTCAGACACACCGGGTCGAGGCCCAGCAAGTCGACCCTCGTCGGCAGCGGACTTGATCACGTCGGCAGCGTCACTCATCAACTCCCGGGGAGTGAGCCTGTAATCGATCCATCCGGGATGCGAGCGCATGGAACCCGGATAAGGCATCACCTGAAATCTGGCGTTCTCGCGCCTCATATAATATTCGACCGGACACAGGCGAAGTCCCGTCACAACGACAAGATCGCCTTCGCTACCCGATTCGGCAATATATCGGACTGCCTCTCTATCGAACGCGGGTGTGGGAAGGGAGTAATACTTGTAGAGAGAGTAGGCGGCCAGCAGGCTGATGGCGGGCAGGCCGATCCATGCGAGTCGCGCAAGTTTCACGAGACCGAGTCCAATGAGCAGGGCATAAAACGGGTATGCCATGAAATCGTTGCGGCCGACGAGATAGATGGGTTTCACAAATGAGAGTCCATAAGGGAGCGCCAATGGCACGAAGAGACTCAGGAGAAGATAGAGCTTTGCGGAGCGCACTTCGGCCGGAGCGTGCGCGAGCGAGCGGTCTCGATACGATGAGACTGCGATCATGCCAACAAGCGCGAAGACTACGTATGACGCAAATCGTAGCGGCGACACGTGAAAGAATCGGAGATAAGACGGATAATTCGCGCCGGCGCTGAAACACTCCAATGTTTTTGGGATGGCAAGCGCAGGGGGAGTCGCTTGCCAATACTCCTTCATCCACAGGCCGGCCTGTCCAGCCTGTTTCGGGACAATCGGAACCCATGGCAGGAAGAGAATCACTATGACGGCCTGGTAGGCCGCAAGTTTGAAGAATAGGTGACGGCGCTCCCTATTGAGCAACAGAAAGAGGTTGCCGGCCGGCAAAGCAAACCATCCGAAAATGTGTGTATAGACGAGAAAAGTTGCACTCAGAACATATGCCCACCAATAGCGTTTCTTTTCGTGCTTGATCGCGAGCCACAGAAAGCCGGATGAGAGCGCCGACAGAAACGCCAGCATCATGTACATTCGCGCCTCTTGCGAATAATACACGTGAATGGGAGCGACCGCTGCTACAAACATGCCAGCGAGCGCGACGCATTCGTTGATAAGACTCTTGCCGAGCCAGTAAACGACCGCCAAAGAGGCCATTCCGAACAACACTGAGAGCAGTCGCACGCTCAATTCCGACTCCCCGAACAGACTCTTCCACATGAACATGAGCATGAAATACAGCGGCGGGTGGCCGTCATCCTTGAGTTTCTCGACCATTTCTGCGGGTGAATCGCCGGCTATGAAAATTGAATGAGTCTCATCGAGCCAGAGCTCGTTCGAGGTTAACATGAAGAGCCTGAGCGCCAGGCCGATTACCACGATGGCGAAGAAAAATGGGGACACGGCCCGCATTCTCGAATCAACCATGTGACTACTTTGTTGTATTTTACTCAAGAACAGAGGCTGGTTCGCCATTTGGCGGCATTATAGTGAAGTCGAGCCGTCTTTTCAACTCGAAGAGATCATCCGAGCTCTGAGAGACCCGGCATGGAGATTCTTCTTGACTAATTCTCCGTACTCGATAATAATTTAAGTGTTGTGGTCGGCACAAGTGTTGCGCCGGCGCCCGTTGGAATGACCCTGAACCGTTGCTGCAAAGCGGCAAGACTCACGTAAGGAGGAATTACTCATGACTGACGTTTATAAGCGACTGGCCAAGAAGCTGGACGAACTGCCAAACGGCTATCCCGCCACCGAGAGCGGTGTGGAGCTGAGGATTCTCGAGCACATCTTCACGCCGGAGGAAGCCGAAATGACGATGCAGATGCGGCCCATACCCGAGACCGTCGAGGCAGTGGCCGAGCGCCTCGGGAAGCCAGTTCCAGAAATGCAGAGAATATTGGACAATCTGGCCGAGAAAGGGGAGATTGGCTCGTTCAAGATGTTCGGTCAGCAAATGTACATGCTGTTCCCGTTCGTCATAGGGATTTATGAGTTCCAGTTGAAGCGAATGGACAAGAAGTTGTCGGAGATGTTCGAGGAGTACGCGCCGCTTCTTCTCAAGACCTTTGGCGCGTTCGAGCCTGCCGTAGCGCGCGTTGTGCCCATAAGCACCCAGATAAATCAGGACCTGCATATTCACCGGCACGAGGACATACGCAAGCTGCTGGAGGAAGCGAAATCGTTCGATCTCATGGACTGCATCTGCAAGAAAGAGCGCGCTCTCGAGGGACACCCCTGCAAGCACACGCTCCAAATTTGCCTTGCCTTCTCGCCCGAAGAAAACGCTTTTGAGAAGTTCCCGAGAGGAAAAGTGATCACGAAGGAGGAAGCGATCAAGGTTATGGAGAAGGCCGAGGAAGAGGGCCTCGTCCACTGTACGTATAACGTGGAGGATGGGCAAGTATTCATGTGCAACTGCTGTTCCTGCTGCTGTGGCATCCTTCGCGGAGTGAAAGAATACAAGTCTCCTTATATCCTGGCCAAGAGCTATTTCACCGCCGAAATAGATCAAGACACCTGCGCCGCATGCGGAATCTGCAAAGATGAGCGCTGCCCGATGGATGCGATTGTCGAGGACAACGGCAGCTACAAGGTCTTAGCGGAACGCTGTATCGGCTGCGGCGCCTGCACGCCGACTTGCCCGACGGAATCGATGAAGCTCGTGCGCAAACCGGAGTCCGAGCATGTTTCGCCGCCGGCGAACCTGATGGACTGGAACATTCAACGGGCCGCCAAACGCGGAATCGAGATCAAGATAGAGTAATCCGAAAAGATGCGGAGCGAGGGCCAAGCAACCAAGGATTCACGAGCGAAGTATATTACGTCTATTATTGGATGCAGGCGCGCCGGGGCACACGCCTTATTCAGGTAATGCCGCTGGGTGAGATCAGACGGACAAGAGTGGTTACTCGTTTCGAATAGAATCATATGATCGTTCTTCATGCAGGCTTCTTGAATAATGCCTTGCTTCTGTGGGGGGAAGCCTCCGCAGAGCATGGCATTTCCGCGAAACCCATCCGGAGACCGGGAGGCGGCAGGCCAAGAAAATTCCCTTTTGACGCAGGGAATAAAGACCTTACAGCAGCGGCGCGAAGCGCTTGCGCGTGGCTGTTGGACAACGATTTTGGAAGGAATCCAAAGACCGCTGTTTCCTGGCTTCCCACAGCGGGTGATACACCGATTCCTTCGAGTCCGCTCGTCGCCGAAATTCCTGAGTCCAGCGATTCTATAGTGCTGGCCCCGTGGCTTGTGACAGTGAGACCTCTCGCTATCCGGGGCGCGGCATTATTCCTGAGCGCGTGTGTCGGCAAACATACGCTCGCACCGGGCGTCATCGCGAGCCATGATCTTGCGTTCTGGACGCGGGCCATTCGCTTCGCCGGCTCACTCGTGGCCCGGCAGCGTTTTCTGCCTGCCTTCGAATCGCAAAACGCAAAGGGCCGCGCTCTCTGGGAACCAGTGTTATCCGCAGAGGATCGGGAACGTCTACTGAATCTTGCAAAGGAAATGCCGCCGGTCGCCCGCGCGCTATCCTTGGCCGATGTGTCTTCACCTCCGCAGGTCTCGCCCCCGCAAGTCCTCTTAAGTTTCCTTACTGCTGTGGTGGACTACCTTGTTCGCTCTGCAAATGAGGAACGAACATATCCCGCTGAAGTGGAGGAACACAGACGGCGTTGGGAGCGCCGCCCGAAGCAGATGAAAGGGGCGGAGTTTGAAAGCCTGCACGACCAATGGCTCTATGCGCTGCGCGCGCCGCGCGGCGATATACATGGAAACGAAGCCGAGTTCGAGCAACTTGCGACGCAGGCGCGAGAATGGCGCCGCCCGATTGCGGTGTCGGAAGCCGCTCCTCTCCGCCTCTGTTTCCGCCTCGAGGAGCCGCGTGACGCCGAACAGTTGGAGAACGAACGCGAGCGAGAAGTCACGCATGACTCATGGTACGTGCGTTACTTGCTCCAGCCGCTGGATGACCAGAGCTTGCTCATACCTGTCGAAGACGCATGGAATCCTAAAGCCCACAAAAGGGCCGTTCTGAAGCGATACGGAATCAATGTGCGGGAGCATCTGCTTGCATCGCTTGGACAGGCTGCGTGTTTGTGCCCTCGAATCGAGTCGAGTCTCAAGTCTTCCGCGCCTGGCGGCTACGAACTCGATTCGATGGGAGCGCATGAATTCCTCGCCGACAAATCAATCGCGCTCGAGCAGGCTGGTTTCTGCGTAATGCTTCCGGCATGGTGGACCCGCAAGGGCACAAAACTGCGGCTGACCGCCAGCGCACAGGTGAAAAGTCCCTCCATGAAGGCGACGGGCATGCTCTCGCTCGATGCGATTGCCGAATTCAACTGGGAAATCGCCATGGGGGACGAGAAACTCACCCTCAGCGAACTCGAAGCTCTTGCGCGACTGAAGACGCCTCTGGTCAGGATTCGCGGCCAATGGGTCGAGATGAATGCCGAAGAAATCAAAGCGGCAATTGATTTCTGGAAAAAGAAGGCGGCTGAAAAGGCGACGGTGCGTGAGATAGTGCAGATGAAGCTTGGCGTATCGGAGAGAACACGCGGGATACAATTCGCGGGCGTCGCCGCGGACGGCTGGATTGGCGAATTATTCGACCAATTGGAGGGCCGCAAGACATTCGAGGAACTGGATACTGACAAGAGTTTTGAAGGCGTTCTCCGCCCGTACCAGGTGCGCGGATTCTCGTGGCTCGCGTTCCTGCGACAATGGGGTTTTGGCGCTTGCCTGGCGGATGACATGGGCCTCGGCAAGACCATCCAGACACTGGCGCTCATTCAGCGCGATTGGGAATCCGGCGCCAGGCGCCCCGTGCTTCTTGTGTGCCCGACTTCGGTCGTGAACAACTGGCAGAAAGAAGCCTCGCGGTTCACTCCGAAACTACCCGTGATGGCGCATCACGGTCTTGACAGAAAAAAAGGGGAACAGTTCAAAGACCACGCCGAGAAGCATGCGATTGTTGTCTCGACCTATGGCCTGCTTCATCGTGACCTCGAGCACTTGCAGGCTGTCGAGTGGGCGGGTGTCATCCTCGATGAAGCGCAGAATATCAAGAATCCTGAAACCAAGCAGGCGAAAGCGGCTTGCTCGATGGAAAGCGGTTGTCGCATTGCGCTGACGGGAACCCCGGTCGAGAATAACGTCGGCGACCTATGGTCGATCATGCGCTTTTTGAATCCGGGTTTTCTCGGGACACAGGCTGACTTCAGGCGCAATTTCTTCATCCCCATCCAGGCCGGGCGTGATCCGGAGGCTGCGGACCGGCTCAAGCGCATTACATCTCCTTTTGTTCTGCGGCGGCTCAAGACTGACAAATCAATCATAGATGATTTGCCCGAGAAACTGGAGATGAAAGTATTCTGCACTCTCACCAAGGAGCAGGCATCGCTTTACACTGCCGTATTGAAGGAGTTGGAGAAGCCGCTGGAGTCTGCCGAGGGCATCCAGCGTAAGGGTTTGGTGTTGGCTACTCTCTCAAAGCTGAAGCAGGTGTGCAATCATCCGGCGCAATTCCTTGGCGATAACTCGAGCATCCCAGGGCGCTCGGGGAAAGTGGCTCGTCTGACGGAGATGCTCGAAGAGATCATCGAAGTCGGCGACAGGGCGCTGGTTTTCAGCCAGTTCGCGGAGATGGGAGAGATTCTGAAGCGTCATCTTCAGGATACTTTCGGCCGAGAGATTCTGTTCCTGCACGGCGGAGTCCCGAAAAAGCAGCGCGATCAGATGGTCGAGCGGTTTCAGGGCGAGAGCAGTGATACGCCCATATTCGTCCTTTCGCTCAAGGCGGGCGGATTGGGCTTGAACCTTACACGCGCAAACCATGTGTTCCACTTTGACCGCTGGTGGAACCCGGCGGTCGAGAACCAGGCGACCGACCGCGCCTTTCGCATCGGTCAGACGAAGAACGTGCAAGTCCATAAATTCCTGTGCGCGGGCACACTCGAGGAGAAGATCGACGAGATGATCGAACGCAAAAAAGATATCGCCGAAAAAGTGGTCGGAACAGGCGAAGGCTGGTTGACGGAGCTTTCGAATAGGGAACTCAAGGAAATCTTTGCGCTCCGGACTGAAATCATGGGGGATTAAGATGGGCCGTTGGAACAACGACTTCTATTCCTATTTCCCGAAGTCTCACCCGCGCGAAGCCAAGGGTGGAATCAAGGCGCAATCGCGAGGCCGAGGCTTTGGCAAGAGCTGGTGGGCCAAGCGATGGATAAGCGTCCTTGAGAGCTTCAATATCGGCGCGCGGCTTGGTCGCGGCCGGTCCTACGCCCGGAGAGGCCAGGTGCTCTCGATCGACATTAGCAAGGGCGTCGTCAAAGCTAAAGTTCAGGGCTCGATGCGAACGCCCTATAAGGTTGAAATCAGCATCGAGCCTCTGAGCAAATCGCAATGGAAGAAGCTGGCTGAAGCTTTCGGGAAACAAGCTATTTTTGCGGCGAAGCTGCTGTCGGGCCAAATGCCGGAGAATATCGAGGAAGCCTTCACGGAGACAGGTGTGTCGCTTTTCCCGGCCCGACTGAACGACTTATCGACGGATTGCTCATGCCCGGACTGGTCCAACCCGTGCAAGCACATAGCGGCCGTCTACTATTTGTTGGGTGAAGAGTTTGACCGCGACCCGTTTCTCATTTTCAAGCTGCGCGGAATGGACCGCGAAGAGATAATCGAGCTTGTCGGGAAAACCGCTACCCCCAAAGCCAGGATTCCGGGCGAACAGTCGGTCGAACAGGCAAGAACGGAAATAGAATCCGATTCGGAACAACTCGTCGCAGCCGAGCCGCTACCTGCGGAACCGAATTCTTTTTGGGGAGTTGCTATTGCGAATGACGCTCTCCTCGGCGAGGTGCACATCCCGCCGGTCCCGGCGGCGCTTCCGAGACGGCTCGGCAATTTCCCCTTCTGGCGCGGCAGAGAGAATTTCATGGAGGCTTTGGAACAGGTCTACGCCAACGCTTCGGCCACAGGAATGGACGCATTCCTTGGCACACTGAGCAAATGGGAAGAACGCCCGCTGCTTCCTCCCGAAACAGCAGAGGCACAAGCCAAGGAATATAAGAAACAAGCGAAATAGATGGACCCCGTAACACATATAACCAGCGGAGCGTTAGGCGGTCGGCTCGCGGAGGCAAAGACAGGGAGAAGATCTATTTTCTGGTTCTGTGTGGCGGCAGCGTGGTTGCCTGATATTGACAATGTCGCGGGATTGCTTGGGCCGGAACAGTATTTGCTCTATCATCGCGGCATCACGCACTCTGTTTTCGGCGGGCTGGCGCTCGCGTTTGTGTTTTCATGTATCTTCAAGCTTCTCATCCGTAAGTTTCCCTTCGTCGCCGGCTTCCTCATAGCTTACGGGTTGATTCTCATCCACATCTTCCTCGATCTGGTGACCTCCTACGGCACGCAGATTCTCTCGCCGTTGTCAATGAAGAGATACACAGTCACTTCGATTTTCATCATCGACCCTATCTTCACATTGGTCATGGTTGGTTGCTTCTTATCGACGCGGTTCTGGAAAGAGAATGCGAACAAGATCGCGGTTGCCGGACTCGGGTGGGTTTTCTTATACCCATTATTGTGTTTCGGAGTTAGAAAGGGGCTTACGGATTATTATTCCCGACATCTGCACGTGGGTGAAGAAGGGACGGTCTATCAGAAGATCGAGCTTTCGACCGAGCCGTTCAGTCCTTTTCGGTGGAAAATGTTGGCTGAAGACGAAGAGCATTACTATCTGGCGGGTGTGAATGTGTTCCGTCCGGATACGGAACCGAGTTTTGAAGCCTACCCGAAGCCGCCGTTGGCACTGGTCGAACCGCTGGAGCGGAGAATCAGCATGCTGAAGACGTATCTATGGTTTGCGAA
>JACRIR010000163.1 GCA_016215705.1 Candidatus Poribacteria bacterium
ACGGATGGCTTTCGAGTCCTGGCCGCCGATGTCGAGAATAAGTCGTGTCTTCGGAAAAAGAAAACATGCTCCTCTAGCATGGCAACTGATTTCAGTAATGCTCTTCAGCCGCTCGTGAACCTGCTCGCGTCCGTAACCTGTGGAGACAAGGCCCGCAACGTGGTCTCTGTTCAGGTCCGCCGCGTCGAGCGCCGTCTGGTAGGCCGTTTCGATGGCATTGCGGCTGCGCGCGCCCGTAAGCACAATTGCCGAAGAGATAATCCGGGCCGATTCGTCAATAATGACGGCATCGCATGTAAGCGAGCCGATGTCGATTCCAGCGAAATAGTTCATTTTCCATCCTTCCCTTATCGTATCTTATTGTGCGCCAACGGCCATTATAGATTATTTCGACTCCGGGAGCAAGGGGAAATCGTCTGTGCAAATTTTGCGCTTGCGCTTTTTTGGTGGCTCTGATATATTGACCCCGCTCGACGGCGGAGCTTTGTTCGCAGGGAGGGATTCATTCATATGGAGAGGGGGCTGATTGGTTTATTCGTCAAGGAGAATTGGGCGGCTTTCCTGTTGATAACTTGTTGATAAAGGGGTTGCGGCCACTTTTCCTTTGAAGTCTATTGCATTTCATTCTCAAGCGCTTCTTCTTTCATGCGGGCTGGTGTTCTCTTACAATTCTCTTCTCCCTGCGACCGAAGACAGGCCTTCGCATCCTCCATGTAACATCCCGTTTCCCATATAGTTAGCATATTCCTTTCCACATATTGTGGATAAGTCTGTGGAAAACTTGGTTTTTTTGTTGATAACCATTATTAAACCCGTCATTTCCTTGCGAATTGTGGCTCAAACATGCTCTTAATTAGCGAACAGTTAATGTGGATAACTAAATAAAGGAAGGTGTGTTCCGTGAGTTCCGACCTGTGGGACAAGAGCCTCCATGTGCTCAAAGATAAGGTAGACGCCAGGGCTTTCGATGCTTGGCTGGCAAGCACGGATTTCGGCTCGTACGAGAATGGGTGCTTGATATTGTATGTTCCCAACAGCTTTGCCGCTAACTGGCTTAGTGAGCACTACTCGGATACCATACGGTCCGTCGTTGCGTCTTTCGCGCCGGATTTTAGACAGATTTCTTTCATTCCGAAAGATATCACTCAAACAAATGAGAGACGTTCATCCGACAGGGAGAGTGGAGTGGTCGCACTTGAGGAGCCATTGCCGCCGCAGGAAAGCATCCTGTCTCCCCATCTTAATCCTAAATATACATTTGAGGAGTTTGTCGTCGGGCCGTCGAATCGGTTTGCGCACGCTGCTGCAAAAGCGGTCTGCGAAACACCGGCTCGAGCATATAATCCTTTGTTTATATATGGCGGCGCCGGTCTTGGCAAGACACATCTCATGCAGGCGATCGGCCATGAGATACTGCGACGAAATTCACTAAAAGTCCTTTATATAACATCCGAGGAGTTCACAAACGAGCTTATCTCCGCCATACAACAGCGCTCTCAAATGGCATTCAGGAATAAGTACCGCACGGTAGACGTGCTCCTGATAGACGACATCCATTTCATCGCCGGAAAAGACGCAACCCAAGAGGAATTCTTTCACACGTTCAACACCTTGCATGACGCCTATAAGCAAGTGGTTCTCTCATCGGACAGGCCGCCAAAAGATATCCCTACCCTTGAAGAGCGTCTCGTAAGCAGATTTGAATGGGGTCTCGTAACTGATGTTCAACCGCCTGATATTGAGACACGCATCGCAATTCTTCAGCAGAAATCCGAGAAAAGCCACCTCAAATTTACTTCAGAACTTCTGTTTTTTATCGCAAACCTGGTGAAAGCGAATATCCGTGAGCTCGAGGGCACTTTCAACCGTGTGATCGGATATGCGCGCGCTCATAACTGCGCTCTCACCATCGAGACAGCCGAGCTTGCCTTGAAGGACATTCTAGAACAATCCGCCGCGAAACAGATAACCATTGACCTGATAAAGAAGATTACGGCTTCTCATTTCAACATACGGTATGCCGACATGGAATCTCCAAAACGCTCCAAGATGATAGCACTGTGTCGCCAGGTGGCAATGTATCTTGCGCGCGAACACACTCAATCTTCTCTGATAGATATTGGCGATGCTTTTGGCGGTCGTGACCACTCGACGGTTCTCCATGCGTGTAAGAAAGTACGCGACGCACTTAAGACTGATAATCAGTTATCAAAAGACGTAGAAACAATCACCAAGCAACTCAAGACATAAGCACCGGGCCGAGCTAACCCGGGTGGTCATAATGAATTTGACAGCGTTTCAGTTGAAGTTATGCCCGTCATGTGGATACCCTGATGAAAAACATGTTGACTAAACTCTCATAAAATGTTATATAGTGTGGAAGATATATTGATAACTACGTCGCTGACCTGTAAAATGTTAAGAGTTCCAATACAGCGACAAGAACCTCACCATGTTATCAACGCCATTTATGAGAGACAGCATGCGTGAGAATGCGACATTTCCACATAATCCACTGTTCTTACTGCTATGTACGACTAAATATATATATTATTAGAAAGAAGAACAAGTCGGAATCCCCGCGAGAGTTTTTGAAAACTAATCTTGGAGGAAACGTGCATGAAACTGGCAATGTCAAGAGATGAACTTCGTGATGCCATCGCAAAAGTGCAGAATGTTGTTTCCACCCGAACTACTCTTCCTATGCTTCAGTATGTCCTACTGGGAGCAAAGGGAAAAGCGTTGAAGTTGGTTGCGACTGATCTTGAAGTCGGGATAGAGTGTGTTATTGAATGCGAGGATATGGACGAGGAGGGAGTCGTGACTCTGCCGTGCAAGAAGATGCATGAAGTTGTGAATAATCTTCCTCCGGGAGTTGTGAAAGTCACGGTGAGTGAAGGAAACATTGTGAGTTTTAATTCCGGGGTGGTGCGTTACAAGCTTATGGGAATGCCGCCGGATGAGTTTCCAAAGTCGCCTGAAGTAAAGCGTGAGAAAGCTTTCAGCATGCCGCAGGCAAGTCTTAAGGAAATGCTGAGGAAAGTAAGCTTCTCGATTTCGGCGGACCCGAATAGACCTAACATTACGGGATTGCTTCTTGCGCTTACGGGTAAGCAATTGCGTTTGGTTTCGACTGACGGCAGACGTTTATCATTGGCCTCGAGTGCGTTGGAGAATCCACCGGATGGAGATAGCTCGTATATTGTACCGCGCAAGACGGTTGTAGAATTGGAAAGATTGCTTGGCGATGAAGGAAATGTGGATATATTTCTTTCGGACAATCAGGTAGCGTTTAAGTTCTTGAATCTTCTCTTGATATCGAATTTGATAGATGCCGTATTTCCGAACTATGAACAGGTTATACCGAAGGGTCATGATAAGAGAGTCGTGGCGGAAAAAGAGCCGTTTACGGTGGCTACACGACGCGCTCAGGTTATGACGACCGACCGGTATAACCTCGTCAAGTATGAAATCGGCAAGGGTAAAATGGTTGTCAGCACAAACTGTCCTGAGGTTGGTGAACTGAAGGATGAGATTCAAGTCGAGTATAGTGGAGAATCTATCGAGATGGGATTCAATCCACAGTTTGTGCTAGATGTTCTTAAAGTCATAGATGAGGACAAGGTGAGAATGGATTTGAAGGACGCGCAGAGTTCAGGGTTGCTGAAACCCGAAGGCAATGAGAACTACATGTACGTGGTCATGCCGGTCAGATTATAATGGAAATCAGTCGAGAAAGATGGGGGAATGGTCTCGAGCCGATTGAGGATGTGATCGGAAGAGTTCTCGGGACAGGCAGACTTGGAAGGTCTGCTCATGTAGCGGAGCTTTGGAGTGGATGGAGAGACATTGTTGGGGAAATAGTGGCCGATCACTGTAGTCCGGAAAAGATAGAGAATGGAAAATTATATGTGAAGGTAGATAGTGCCGTATGGCGACAACAACTTGATCTACTTAAGGAGGAAATAAAAGGAAAGATAGACCAGAAGTTGAGGGACTCGGAAATAAAGAAAATCGTGTTCCGCTAAGTTTTAAGAAAAGAGCATCTTTCTTTCGATTCATCTTCTGCTGCATCTTTTTCAGTCATATTCTGCCGCGCTATCTCTTGCCATTTCCGAAGCAATAATTGCATACGCCCGGAAAGCCGGGACCGCCTCAGGGAGACACACAACATATTGTGGGAGTGTGACTTTCATCATCTATGATGTTGTATTAAATGAGAAAAAAAGGCTTTACTTTTCTGATCCGTTTATGGTATTATAAAATGATAGTTTTTCCTATTGAAAGGCGGACTAGTCAGGGGAAAAATGGCAGACCAAGAACGGACATATACTGCTGAAAAAATCCAGGTTTTGGAAGGTCTCGCAGCCGTTCGCAAGCGACCCGCGATGTATGTAGGAAGCACCGGCGAGCGAGGACTTCATCACCTTGTCTATGAGGTTGTCGACAATAGCATCGATGAAGCGATGGCGGGGTTCTGCTCGAGCATTGACGTTGCGGTTCATGTCGACAATAGTGTGGCCGTCACAGATGATGGGCGAGGCATTCCCGTCGACTTGCATCCGAAATTGAAGAAACCCGCGCTCGAAGTTGTAATGACCGTTCTGCATGCGGGCGGGAAATTCGACAACAAGTCATACCGTATTGCAGGCGGGCTCCATGGCGTAGGCGTGTCGGTGGTTAACGCGCTTTCCGAGTGGCTGGATGTCGAAGTCTATCGCGACGGTGGAATCTATTTTCAGCGCTATGAGAGAGGCGTGCCCGCTGGTCCGATGGAAGTCATCGGAAAAACGAAGAAGACGGGTACGAAGGTCACGTTCAAGCCCGACAAAGAGATATTCGAGGCAATCGAGTTCCGCTCGGAAATCTTGATGAATCGTCTTCGTGAGCTCGCGTTTCTCAATCGTGGCCTCCAGATAAAGTTTTTGGATGAGCGCGCGGGCGGCGAGCCGACCATCTTCAAGTATAAGGATGGCCTCAAGGATTTCATTGAGCATCTCAATCAGAACAAGAATACCCTCCATAAGACGTTCTATTGCGAACGTGAGCGTGACGGAATCATAGTCGAGCTTGCCCTTCAATATAACGACGGTTATGCCGAAAACATTTTCAGTTATGCGAACAACATCAATACGATAGAAGGCGGAAGCCATCTGATCGGATTCAAGTCGGCTCTCACGCGTTGTGTGAATGAATACGCGCGGAAGAACAATCTGATAAAGAATGCGAAAGTATCGATTTCGGGCGAGGACGTGCGTGAAGGCCTGGCGGCAGTCATCTCCGTAAAGCTTAGCAGTCCCCAGTTCGAGGGCCAAACCAAGACAAAACTGGGAAACAGCGAAGTCAAGGGAATAACGGAGTCGATTGTAAACGAAGCGCTAACCGAGTTTTTCGAGGAAACCCCGTCTTCAGCGCGCAAGATGGCCGACAAGGCGCTCGGGGCGGCTCTAGCGCGGGAAGCCGCGCGCAAGGCGCGGGACCTGACACGTCGCAAAGGCGCGCTCGACTCGGGCGACCTGCCCGGCAAGCTTGCGGATTGCTCGGAACGCGATCCCGGACTGTGCGAGATATATATAGTCGAGGGCGACTCGGCCGGCGGTTCGGCGAAGCAGGGCCGCGACCGGCGATTCCAGGCGATTCTGCCCATCAAAGGGAAAATCCTCAATGTCGAGAAGGCGCGTCTGGATAAAGTGCTCGGAAATGAGGAAATCCGCACCCTCATTACCGCCATTGGCGCGGGCGTGGGCGCCGACGAGTTCAAGGCCGACAACGCGCGCTACCACAAGATCATAATAATGACTGACGCCGACGTGGACGGCTCGCACATCCGCACGTTGCTGCTCACGTTTTTCTATCGGCAGATGGAGGAACTCATAAAGCTCGGCTACGTGTACATAGCCCAGCCGCCTCTCTACAAGATCAAGAAGAGCAAAGTCGAGAAGTATATTCGGAGCGACCGCGAGATGGAGGATTTTCTGGTCGAGGAAGGCATCAAAGGGCTGACCGTGGGCCGCGACGGGCAAGAAGGCTCCTTCAGCGAGTCCGTCCTCAGAGAAGTCGCCGAGACGCTCCGCGACATCGAGCGGCTGTCCGCCGCGATGCAGCGTAAGGGGATAACATTCCGCGAGTACATTGCTAATCGTCAAAAAGGGTCGGACCACTTTCCTCTATATCTTGTTGTGAGCGAAGAAGAGCGCGAGTATCTGTATACCGAGAAAGAATACGCGAAGCTGATGGAAACAATCGAGGCCCGCAAGCAGCGCGAACTGCCGTTCGACCGACAGAACGGCGGCAACGGCCACTCGAGCAACGAGCCGGAGAGACTCCAGATAATCGAGTTTGCGGAGTCGAGGGAGATTGAAGCGGTCTTCAAGAAACTCAGCCGGTATGGAATAACTTCGGAAAATTGCCTGGAGCCTGAAGAAGGAGCGGCAAAAGACGCGCAGGCGCCCACACGGTTTGTGATTCGGAAGAATGGCGAGACGCTGTTCGTAAATTCCGCTCTTGCAATCCTCTCCGCCATCAAAGAGAACGCCCGCAGCGGACTCACAATACAGAGATATAAGGGGCTCGGCGAGATGAATCCCGAGCAGCTCTGGGAAACAACGATGAACCCGGAGAAACGCACGATATTGCAGGTAAAGCTCGAGGATGCTCTCGCGGCGGAGCAGATTTTCAGCAACCTCATGGGCGAGAGAGTCGAGCCGCGTCGCGAGTTCATCGAGGCCCACGCGCTCGAAGTGAGGAATCTGGATATTTAGAGCGTCTCACCCCTCTCCGCGAGGTTAATTGCGCCGGAAACGTGAGTTTGTTTGGAAGCTGAACCGTCTTTTACTATTTCAACTGTAGACCGCAAACCGTGAACCTGCTATGTACACACGAAATGAAATAGTCGTCCCGGTCAATATCGAGACCGAGATGAAGAAGTCGTTCATTGATTACGCGATGAGCGTGATCGTCGCGCGAGCGCTGCCTGATGCGCGCGACGGCCTCAAGCCGGTGCACAGGCGCATCCTCTATGCGATGAATGAGCTCGGCCTGGGCTCGAGGCGCACTTATCGGAAGTGCGCGCGCTTCGTCGGCGACACGATGGGTAAATATCATCCGCACGGCGACACCGCCATCTATGACTCACTCGTGCGCATGGCGCAGGATTTCAACATGCGCTATCCCCTCATCGACGGGCAGGGCAACTTTGGCTCGATTGACGGAGACAATGCCGCCGCCATGCGATACACCGAGGCGCGGATGGCCCCGATGGCCGAAGAGATGCTTGCCGACATCGACAAGAACACCGTAGATTTTCAGCCCAATTTCGATGAATCGCTTCAGGAGCCCGCGGTGCTGCCCGCTGCCTTCCCGAATCTGCTCACGAACGGCTCCTCCGGCATAGCGGTCGGCATGGCGACAAATATTCCGCCGCATAACCTGGGCGAAGTGATTGACGCGCTGTGCATGCTCATCGATAACCCGGATGTCTCTCTCACTGAGTTAATGGGGGCAATCAAAGGACCTGACTTTCCGACCGGCGGGCTTATCCTTGGCGCCGAGGGTATCGAGCAAGCGTTCCGCACGGGCCGCGGAAAAGTGATTGTCCGCGCGAAGGCGAAAGTGGAGAAGCCTTCCCGGGCCGGCGGCAAAGAAAGCATCGTCGTCACCGAGATACCCTACCAGGTCAACAAGAGCAAACTCATCGAGAGTATCGCTGACCTCGTCCAGCAGAAGAAGATCGAGGGTATTTCCGACATCCGCGACGAGAGCGACAAGGACGGCATGCGCATCGTCATCGAGATGAAGCGCGGAGAAGTGGCCGAAGTCATTCTCAACCAGCTCTATAAGCACACCGCGATGCAGACCACCTTCGGCATAATCATGCTCGCGCTCGTCGAGAACCGGCCGCGCATACTCGGCCTCAAACGCGCTCTGAGCGTATATCTCGACCACAGGGTAGACGTAGTCACGAGGCGCACCCGGTTCGAGCTCGGCAAGGCCGAGGAGCGGGCGCATATCCTCGAGGGTCTCAAGATAGCGCTCAACAACATCGACGAAGTCATCGAAACCATCAAGAAATCACACACTCCCGAGCAGGCGCGCATCGCTCTCATCGGCAAGTTCGGATTGACCGAAAAACAGGCGCAGGCGATACTCGATATGAGGCTGCAGCGCCTCACCGGTCTCGAGCGAGAGAAGATAGACGCTGAGTATGAGGACCTCCTCCGAACGATGGCGAACCTGCGGTCGATTCTGGAAAGTCCGCGCGTCCTCATGGGTGTGATCCGCAATGAGCTTGCCGAGATGAAGAAGAAATACGCTGACGCACGGCGCACTGAAATCCTCGGCGAAGTCGGCGAATTCAAGGTCGAAGACTTCATCCGCGACGAGGACATGGTCATAACCATATCTCACGCCGGCTACATGAAACGGCTGCCGGTGAGCACGTACCGTAAGCAGCGCCGGGGCGGAGTCGGAGTTACCGGCATGGAGACGAAAGAGGAAGACTTCGTGGAGCACCTTTTCATTGCGTCTACGCACGATTACATCCTCTTCTTTACCGACCGCGGACACGTGCACTGGCTGAAGGTTCACGAAATCTTGCGCGCAGGTCGCTATTCAAAAGGCCGCGCCATTGTCAATATGCTCCAGTTGGCCGAAGGCGAGACGGTCGCGGCGTTCCTGAGCGTGAAGTCATTCGAAGACGCGAAATACGTCATGATGGCTACCGAAAGAGGCGTCGTAAAGAAGACCGAGCTTGCCGCTTTCAGCAACCCGCGCAGCGGCGGCATAATTGCGATCTCACTCGAGGGGGAGGACAGGCTCACGCAGGTCAAGCTGACGAGCGGCGACGATGAGATACTGCTCGGGACAGCGCAGGGACTGGCAATCAGATTCCATGAGAGGCAAGTGCGTCCGATGGGCCGAACCGCGCAGGGAGTCATCGGCATCCGGCTCGAGGAGGGCGACCACGTCATTGGAATGGAGACGGTCAACGTCGAGGCCACCATCCTCGTTGTGACCGAGAACGGCTATGGCAAACGAACCAACTACGACGAATACCGGATACAGAACCGCGGCGGCAAAGGCATCATCAACATAAAGACCACGACTCGGAACGGCCGCTGCATCGGGATGCGCACAGTCCGGGAGAATGAAGAAGTTGTCTGCGTTTCCTCGAAGGGTATGGTTGTGCGTTCGCCCGTGACCGAAATATCCGTCATCGGGCGGAATACCCAGGGAGTGCGGATCATCAGGCTCCAGGAAGACGACAAGTTCGTTGCCATCGCTGTTGTCATGCCGAAGGAGCAGGAAGAGTCGTTTGCCAACGGGATCGAGGTTTCGGCGACGGATTCCGACAAAGCCGACGGCGAAGAGGAAGTATCAGAGTCGGGAGAAGAAACGGAATCGCCGGAAACCTCCTGAGAAAGGAGAAGGGCGAAAGGAACAAGAGGAAAGGGAGAATCCCTAAAAGAAGAAACGTCTCTGGTTCCCATCTCCTTTCTTTCACATTTAGCCGCGCTGCAACGGAAAATCGGGGACACGATGCGGCATCGTGTCCCCGATTTTCCGCATTCTTGCCCAAAACGCCGCATCCCTCTCTCTGTTATCTCTGTTGTCCGTGTCACCTTGCCGTGACATAATTATTTAAGAAGAGAAAATGAAAGGGGGCGATACCCAATGGTCGGAATTGGCGCTATAAGACATTGTCAGGTTTGCGGATGCACCCCCTGCAAGGCGTGCGGAGCAGACATTGAAAATAGAGTTTGCAGCGGCTGCGGAAAGCCCGCTAAGGAGTGTTCCTGTAAGTAAGCAATCCTCCACGTGGGCAGGACCGCAGTTTTTGAAATGAGAAGCCCTTCGAGAAAAATCGGAGGGCTTCTTTCTTGTGGGAGTGATTGCCTTTGAAGAACTGACTCGAGGTGTGAGGCAGGGTGGCTGTTCCCAGGAAAATGAATCTTCACAGCATTGAAAAACCACACTTCATTCACTATAATGGGCTTTTCGCTTTACTAGTAACATGATTCCAAAATAGCATAGCATGAACTTCAAGGATGAGTATGACCGCATATGTCATTCTGAGCGAAGCGAAGAATCTCGTTCTTTATGGCTATTGCAACGCTACTTAGGAAGCGCTCTACTAGTGTGCTGAGTCATAAAAACGTAATCAGTTCCATGGGCCAAAATCTCAGCAAAATCGGACAAAACCGCATGTAACTTCATAAACGAATTAATGACTCAGCACACTAGTAACATGATTCCAAAATGGCATAGCATGAACTTCAAGGATGAGTATGACCGCATATGTCATTCTGAGCGAAGCGAAGAATCTCGTCCGTGGTTTCAAAGGTGCTGCAACTTATGGAGATTCTTCGCTTCGCTCAGAATGACATCCGAGTCTGGCTGTCTGCATATGGACATGAATATCTTGCTGTGGCTATTGCAGCATTACTTTAGAAGCGTTCCACCAGTGTGTTGTCAAGAGAAAGTTGCGGGTATTGGCGCGTGGTTCTTTTGCAGCAGACATGGGATTCTGATCGCACGCTTCGCGGGAGTCAGACTTGAAAGACATTGATCACAGCGGAGTCCGTTCGTACTTCAAGATGGTCTTCTCCCCACCTGTTTTGTTTGTCCTCATTCTGGCAATCGGCCTCGGTCTGCGAATATGTAAACTCTCTACAAATGAGCTTTGGCTGGATGAAGCGCATTCGATTTTCATAGCGGGATCATCGTTGGCTGAGACTGTCGAGAATCTCAAGCACGACAGCCATCCGCCGCTGTATTTCGCGCTGATGCTTGCATGGAAGGGCCTTTTCGGCGAGTCGGAACTGAGCGTGCGGATGCTGTCAGTCTCGTTCGGGATGGCCTCGCTTGGCGCGGTTTACTGGCTCGGTTCGCGGCTGGCGAACCGCAGCCTCGGCCTGGCGGCCGCATTTGTGGCCGCGATTGCGCCTCTGCATGTTTATTATTCGCAGGAAGGGCGCATGTACATAATGCTGGCCTTCTTCTCTTCGGTCGCGTCGGGGTTCCTGTGGCTTTCCGTCAAACACGACAAGAAGAGGTATTGGTGGGGGTATACCCTCGCTGCGGCCTGTCTCGTGTACACTCACGTTTTCGGATGGTTTGCCCTTCCGGCGGCGAATGCATTTCTTCTCCTTAAGAAAGAGCGTCGACTGTTTAAGAAACTCCTTTTTCATCAAATCATTGTGGCGTTTCTTTTTCTTCCGTGGGTTCCCATTCTTCCGCAACAGACGGGCCAGACGGGACTCTGGATGCGCCCATGGTGGCAGGCGACGCCCCCTGCTCTTGCCATTCCAAAAACATTGGAGTGTTTCGGCGCAGGCGGAAATTATCCGAGGTATCTGGGCTTCTTCCACGTGTCGTCGCTACGGTATATCTCTTACGCTGTGTTTGCGTTTCTGGGGATTGTTGCGCTCGCGCCCATGCGAGACCGTTCCCTCGTGGCTGAACCGTCCGCAACAGAGCCACCTCCAACCGGGTCCCACCCCGCTGATCCGTCGGAAGTTCGCTCCGTCAAGACGTATCTACTCCTGAATCTGTTTGTTCCTCTTGTGCTTCCGTATGCGATCTCGTTCGTGAAGCCTATCTACCTGGTTGGCAGGAATGATTTGATCGCGTACCCGTTCTATGCGTTGCTGATTGGCATAGGCATCGTGAAGCTTGCCCGGTTCGCGTGGGTGGGTGTTATCTTCATAAGCTTGCTCGCAGCATATTCATTTTCCAGGCTATATTCTATCCCGAACGACGGTATCGACAAGGAAACAGTCGAGTATCTCGCTCACGAAGCCAGGGTTAACGACGTTGTCATAGTGATGGGGCTTCGCTTCTGCACGATCGACTATTACATGAGGCGCGAAGGCGCTCGATTCCGGATCATAACCTATCCGGCCTCGATGCGGCAGCACCCGGGATGGATCGATTACCGACTGACCCGCAAGGAGCTTGCGCGGGATGCGGTCGATGCGACCGTGTCGGCCATCGCCGAAACTCCGCCCGACAGACCCGTCTGGCTGCTGCTATATTCGTTCGATCTGACCAGCGCGTCCGGCGGCAACCGGTTCGAGCAGGCCGTCTCCGACCAGTTGAACCGGCACTTCTGGGTCTCGGGCTCAAATGACAAATTGGGTGTTATTCGCCTGAAGCAGAAAAACCAGCCCTCCTCCTATTGAGACTATTGAGAGAATCGCGAATAAATTCGCATTTATGCGGCTCAGTCTGAATGCTTGGTACACACTTTCACAAATACGCTCACGCATCCTCCGGCTCTGCGTAGGGGCGACCCGCCGGGTCGCTCTTACTTTCCGTTCCGGCGAAAGGCGCAACGGTATTTCTGAATAGGACTACTTAGTTGTCGGGAAAAACGGGGACACGATGCCGCATCGTGTCCCCGTTTTTCCCGGCATCGTGTCCCCGTTTTTCGCGAGGTAACGGTGGATTTGTGGTACAATAAAATATCCGGCTGAAGTAGTTATCCGGGGCAGGAGCAAGACAGTGCATCTCAGCCAACTGATAGAGTTTATCGGCCACTTCATGGGAGCGGTGCTTCAACTGATCCTCATCATGATGATGGCGCGGCGCAGAGAGAAGGAACAAAGCGAGAAAGTCTTTTTTTCTCTCGTCGCCGCGATTTTCATCTGGCATGCAGGCAACTTCGTCACAACGTTCTCGGAACTGCTGACCGGCCAGCGCATCATAATCATCGGGCTCGTGTGGGATACCGCGGCCACCTTGAGCATGGGTTTCGTTCCGCCGTTGCTCATACACGCGCTGCTCGGCTTTCTTGAAAAGGCGCCCAAGAATTTCTTCTCGCGTTGGCGATATGCCGTCCTTTTCGCAGCGTATGCGCCGCTTCCGTTTTTTTGGAGCACGCCTTTAAGGCTTATCAAGCATCCGGAGTTGCCGAGGGCCGAGAATCTGCTGCTCGTAACCCAGATGTTTCACTATTGGGTGATAGTCGCGCTTGCGGCGGCCTCTTATATGTGCTACGTGTTGTCGAAGATATCACGCGACGAAATTCAGCGCCGATTCTATGTGTCGCTCATGCGGATGCTTGTCAGCATCCTGGCTCTTATGACGCTCACCCACGTCTTCTATTTCAAATCGATTCCCGTGCTGGGCGCCTATTTCCTCGCTGCGTGCGCGCTGGCGCCGATGTTCCCTGCAATCATCTTTTCCTATTTCATCCTTCGATACAATTATATGGAGTATGTCCTGAAGAGGAGCCTCTTCTATGCGCTCGCTTCGATATTCGTCGTGGGCGTCTACGTCCTGATTATCAGGCGCATTGGCGATTTCGTCGAGCAGGTTGTCAACGTCGACTTCAGGATTGTCGAGGCAATTCTCGTTATCGGCCTGATCATGCTCATCGAGCCGCTGCGCGAGAAGTTCCAGGCGATCTTCAACCTGCTGTTTTTCCCCGAGCGACGTTACTATCATCTCGTTTTCACCGAACTGAGCCAGCGTCTGAGCTCTTTGCAGGGGATCGAGGTTGGTCGGCTGCTGCGTTATGTGGCCAACAGCGTGCAGGCGGCAATGCGGCTGACGAACTGCAGAATCGTTCTGTTCAGGCCCGAAGGTGACCGGCTCGTGGTCGACGAGGCGTCTTCGCCGCTTCCGTCGAATGAAATCGACGCCATCACGCGGTATTTCAGGAGCACGCATTCCCGCAGTGTTTCGCTTTGGCAGGCGCCGGACCCTGCTCTCGTCCGCGAAATGAAGGTGCTTGACGCTGCTCTGGTCTTGCCGATCTACCGCGATGGTCATCTGGCGGGTATCCTCTCCCTTGGCGAGAGCACGCAGTACGGGGACCTCTATGAGGGTGAGATAGAGATGCTCTCGATTCTGCTGAACCACCTCATCACCGCGACCGCAAACACGCGGCTCATGCGCGACAAGCTCGAGATGGAACGGCGCATGCTCGCGAGTGAGAAGTGGATGAGCCTCGGACGGCTGTCGGGCCAGATCGCCCACGAGGTGAAGAACCCGCTGAGTTCGATCAAGGCGATAACACACGTGATGCGCGAGGAACTCGCGCCCGACACACAGTTCCACAAGGACCTCTCGATTGTGGAAGACGAGATCGACAAGCTGACCGGTGTCGTGAACCAATTGTTGCACAAGGCGCGGTCGACCACCCAGGAGGAGCGGGTGGCGGACCTGCGCGATGTCATCGAGAGCATCACCGGCGTTCTCCGAACCGAGGCCTCGCAGAACAACATCGTAATTTCCACCGATTTCTCCGAGGGACTTCCTCGAATAAAGGCGGACCCGGTCATTCTGCGGGAGATAGTCTTCAACCTGATGCACAACGGCCTACAGTCTATGGCCGTGCGGTCTGCCGGCGACCGACCCGTGACCGACCAGCCGGCGGCGTCAGGGGGCGATTTGCATGTCTCGGTCACGTATCCTGCGCCGGGAACCGGAGACGGCGCGCCTTCCGTCCTCATTGCCGTGCGTGACACCGGCCCGGGCATCCCGGCAGAGGCGCTCCCCAAGATATTCGAGCCTTTCTACACAACGAAAGAAGGCGGCACGGGGCTGGGGTTGTGGATCGTCCGCGAGAAGGTGACCGAGATGGGCGGACAAATCAGCGTCGAGAGTGACGGAGGGACTACCGTTAAAGTGACTATTCCGATAGAACCCAAGACGATGGCGTCGGGGGACGCTCTTCCGTAAGGGTATGCTCATCCGTAGGGGCGACTCGGCGAGTCGCCCGCACAGAGGGCAGTAGGGACACATGACGGAACCTGTGAGACCAACTGGGGAGGAAGGCAATGCCTGACCCGACGATCCTTCTTGTTGATGATGAAAAACCGGCGCGCTACGGCATGCGGCGCGCGCTTTCGAGCCTCGGCAGAATCCTCGAGGCCACAAACGGGAAAGAAGCCCTGGACGTTGCCGGCGCGGATAAGCCCGACCTGGTAATCATGGACATCGCCATGCCGGAGATGGATGGGCTGACGGCGCTCGAGAAACTGAAACAGAGCCCGGAGCCACCGCTCGTAATCATGGTAACCGCTCATGGCTCGGAGAAAGTGGCGGTCGAGGCGATGAAGAAGGGCGCATACGACTACGTCGCCAAGCCGTATGACGTGGACGAGCTTCGAATCGTCGCGCGCAACGCGCTCGAGAAGATAGCGCTCGAGCGTGAAAACCGGCGCCTCGCGGAGGAACTCAAAAAGCATGAGGCCTATGGCGAAATCATCGGAACGACCGATACAATGCGCCAGGTGTTCGACCGCATCGCGAAAGTGTGTCAGACCGACGTGGCCATCCTTATCGAGGGCGAAAGCGGCACGGGAAAAGAGCTCGTCGCCAACGAGATTCACAAGCGCAGCAATCGCAGCGGAAAGCCATTCGTGATAATGAACTGCGCAGCCCTGCCTGAGAATCTGATCGAGAGCGAAATGTTCGGGCACGAGAAAGGCGCATTCACGGGAGCGACTGCTCAGCGGAGAGGAAAGTTCGAGGTAGCCGACGGGGGCACTCTGTTTCTCGACGAGATCGGCGACATGAGCGTGAACACGCAGGCAAAGGTGCTGCGAGTGTTACAGGAGCAGAAATTCGAGAGGCTCGGTGGCGAAAAGACCCTCCAGGTGGATGTCCGCATCATTAGCGCGACCAACAAAGACCTTGCGACAATGACCAAGGAGGGCCTCTTCAGGGAAGACCTTTACTACCGGCTCAAGGTCATTAGTATCGCACTCCCGCCTCTGAGAGAGCGGAAGGAAGATATCCCGGTGCTCGCGAATCGGCTGGTTGAGATGTTCAGCCAGAAGCACAAGAAGGGCATCCAGGGGATAGAACCCGATGCTTTGCGGCTCCTGCGCGCCTATCCGTGGCCCGGGAACGTCCGCGAGTTGCGAAACGCGCTCGAAAGCGCCGTGGTCCTTGCAACGGGGAACATATTGAGGAAAGAGGACTTGCCGCCGGAGATAGAGAAGCAGGCCACCGGCTCGCTTGCCGGCGGCCTCGCCGTCGATGATAGTTTGCCGTTCCGCGAATGGAAGAAACGGATGGTCGAGGCGGCCGAACGCCAGTATTTCATCCGCAAACTCGAGCAAAACAAACGCAATATCAGCCAAACAGCCCGCGCCCTCGAGATGCACCGCCAGAGCCTCCAGCAAAAGCTGAGAGAACTCGGCATCGATGTGAAGGAATTGCAGGAATAAAAAGAGACCTCACCGACAAGGCGCAAAGGGAAGCCGATCGTTTATTCGGCGACACCATGGCGCATTGTGTCTCCGAATAAAAGCTGGTTTCCTGGGAGAGGCAAAGAGGAGAATCCCCGCCGCTCAAACGCCATTTCCCCTTCGCTCTTCGGTGAGCAGCAGCGCTATAAGGCGGACGATCCATGTGCCGAAAATAAGCATGACGGTGGATTGATAGGCGAGCAGGGGATAGGCGCCTTCGGTTTTTGCGAAGAGCTCGACCATGTGCCCCATCAGCTGAGTGAAGGCCGCGCCGCCGAGGAACGTGAAAAAGTTGATTATGCCGACGGAGATACCGAGGACTTCGGAAGAGAACGATTCGCGCGCCATCGCATGAGTCAACACCCCGCCTCCGGCCGCCGCCGACATGAGAAACAGGAGCGCGTGCACCCCCCACCGTGGTATGGATAGAGGCATGAACGCCGGAAAGAACCATACTGTCATAGAAAGGAGCGAGCCTATTACCAGGACACGCTTGCGCGATTTGAACAGCCGGTCGGACAAAAGGCCCCAAAACGGCGCGCCGCAAATGCCACCCAACGAATACCACAGGAGCGCGTTTCCCATCTCGACCAGCGAGTAACCGTAGCTCCGGCTCAGGAAAGGTCCGCCCCACAGACTTTGAAACCCTTGCTGTGATGCACCCGCGATCATGAAGATGTTGAGCATAAGGTAGCTCCGATTCCGCATGAGCGTCCATACCGTTCGCGCCACGGAAGCCAGTTTCTCGCTCATCGTCTCGATCGGGGCAAGGGCGTCGACGCCAGTGGCGCTTGAGTCTGGAAGCGGGTCATCGTTTTCCGGCGCGTTCTTGACGCGGAAGTAAACGAGAACGATGAGGCCGAGAGTCAAAAGGCCGACCGCCAGGTACGAGTTGCGCCAACCCATCAGCTTGACCGACAGCGCCAGCGGGCTTGTCGCGAGCATATTTCCGAGCATCCCGAGCGACATGAGTATTCCGAGGATCACGCCGAACTCGTTCTCTTTGTACCATGCGCTCAGTATCTTGATGAGAGAAAGATAGATGCACGAGATGCCGATCCCTACGAGAATCCTCCCGCATATCGCCACTGCGAAGCTGTGCGCAACGCCAAAAACAACCGAGCCTGCCGCTGAAAACATGAGCGACAGGATGATCGTGCGCTTCGGGCCGACGTGATCGGCGAGGATGCCGGAGGGCAATTGCATGAAAGCATAGCAATAGAGCAGGATGCCGCCGAGAAGCCCGAGTTCGGCCGGACCGAGGTTGAACTCGGAAGCAAGCAAATCT
>JACRIR010000164.1 GCA_016215705.1 Candidatus Poribacteria bacterium
CGTTCCCCCCTTTGCAAAGGGGGGAAGGGGGGATTTAAGACTCTTGTTTTCCAAGGATTTCTGCGACTTCCTAAATCCCCCTTTGTCCCCCTTTTTCAAAGGGGGAGCATTGCAACATTATTTAGGAGGCGCTCTACTAGCCGTCATTCCCGCGAAAGCGGGAATCCATCATAGTGGCGGTGAGGAACATGCGCAATTATCTCTGTCGTTGTGTATAGATACCGTTCCACAACCACACGTTCGGACAAGGAACGTAGGGGTGACCCGGTGGGTCGCCCTGCAAACTGAATCATGTTTCTTGGTAGGAGGAAAACAATGACAACCAATCAGAAGGCGCAGAATCTTCGCAAGGCAGCGTTCGCCGTCGGGGTGGCCGTTGCCATCGCAACGATTCTTGTGACCATCTCCGGCTGCGCAGGTCCCGACACCATGTCCACGGTCAGAGACATTCATTCAATGACCCCGTGCGGCATGATGATGGACGCCATGATGGGTGGCCACAATCATGGGACGCAGCCGTCCGCCGGAACAGCGTCCCCGGACGAATCCGCTTATCCTTCACAATCCGGCGCTGCCGAGCAGCAATCCAGCCATGCTCACTAGTATGACGTTTCCGAAATAACATAGCATAGGCATTTTGAGGATGAGCCTAACAATAACCGTCATTCTGAGCGAAGCGAAGAATCTCGTTCTTTATGGCTATTGCAACGTTACTTAGGAAGCGCTCTACTAGTAGAGTCAAGTATTATCTGTAAATTGCTCTATTCTTTGGTTGTTTTTGCTTCTTTTTTGTTTCCCTTTTGCTTTGCCCTTTTGCCGCCCATTCCACCCGCCCCTCTTATGTCGCCCACCCTATGAAAACGTTCCTGTTGACGCGGCAAGAAGTGTTTGATACCATTAGCGGCAACAATTGGCCGGGAAAGTTGCGAAAATGAGAGAATAAGAGCGAACGGACGGAGGTATCGCATGGCCGTCGCAGTTGGCGTGGTCATTCTCACTCTGTTTGCAGTGATCGCTATTCCCATTGCTTACTGGAGATATCGGAAACCGGAGGATATCCACGTCGCCGATTCTCTCAATCTGGAACTGTGGACCGCCGTCCCGCCCGATGCGCATCACTCGAACACCGACCTGTTCAAGTTCAACGGCCAGTACCTGCTGGTTCATGCTACCTCGCCCTGGCATTTCGCATCCACAAAATGTCGGCTCGTGGTTCGCTCCTCGCCCGATGGGAAAAACTGGAGAGTTCTTTCGAGAATCGGAGTCCCGGGCGAGGATGTGCGCGACCCCAAGCTCGCTTTCATCAACGGCAAACTGATCCTTTATTTCTTGCGGAACGCCAATAAATTCGACCCGGAACCCGTTGGTACTTCATATTGCGTAAGTACCGACGCGACCAACTGGACTGAGCCGAAAGACCTTTCTATCAAAGGCTGGCTGATCTGGCGGCCGAAATCGATTGACAATGCAACCTTCTATGCGCCTGCCTATTGGTGGGAGCACGGAAAATCAATGCTTTTCAAGTCAACCAACGGCTTCGACTGGTCCGAGGTCGGATTGATATATTCAGGCGACAAGAACGATGAGACGGACATAAGTTTCAGGCCGGACGGCTCGATGATTATGACCGCGCGCCTCGAGATGAATGTGAATCGGTGGGGCTATCATCCGGAGGGGCATACCGCGATAGGGGTGTCATCTCCGCCTTACACAAAATGGGCGATAAGCCACAGCTATGAAACCCGCCTCGACGGCCCGTGCCTGTTCCGGATCGGAGAACGAACTTACGCGGTTGGTCGCCGCCACGTCGGGGGCCCCAAACATATGGGAAGTGTCTGGGGAGCGAAGCGCACTTCCCTGTATCTGGTTTTGCCCGACCGCCTGGTGTTCTTGTCTGACCTTCCCAGTTGCGGAGACACGACGTACGCGGGTGTGGTGGTGGAGGGCGAAGACATTCTCATCAGCTATTACACGAGCCCGCCGGGCCGGGATTATATCTGGCTTATGGGAATGCTCTCGAAAAGCTCCATCGAGATGGCTCGCCTGAAAGTCAAGGACCTCGAAAAACTGACCGACAAGCTGACATGAGGAAGTGGAAGGACAAAAGGGCGCTGCGCGGGGTTAATTGGGGAAGAGAAGCGTGGGAACCGAGAGGCGATTCTTTTCTTCTTTTTGTTAGTCTTTCCCTTTCGCCTTTCATCTTCCCTAGGAGGAATGATGAAATGAAAGTGATGGCGTTCAATGGAAGCCCTCGAAAGGGCGGAAACACTCAAACGCTCCTGGAGGCCGTGCTGAAGGGGGCTGCGAGCAAAGGCGCCGAGACGCGTCTGGTCAATCTGCGCGAGCTCAACGTCAAGGGCTGCATGGGCTGCGACGCTTGCAAAAATGAGTTGGGAAAGTGTTTTCAGAAGGACGACCTTTCACCGTTGCTGCAGGAAATGAAGGATTGCGACGCGATCGTTCTGGGCACTCCGGTCTACTGGTTCCATGTAGCCTCGCAATTCAAGGCTTTGGTTGACAGATTCTACTGTTTCTATGGGTGGGAACCGGTCCCCGACACGGGAGAGTTGAAGGAAACCATGGCCTTCCCTGAAGGCAAGAAGTTTGTCATCGTGACTTCGCGAGGCGACCAGGAGAACACAAAAGCATTTCCGCGGCTCTATGAGCACCTCAGCGAGTGGCTCGGGGTCATAGCGGTCGCGATGCAATCATCTTCGACGCAATTCGTAAATCACTATGGCTCGATGAACCAGAAAGACTCCGCCAGTGACGATTCCGATTTGATGGCTAGGGCCGAATCCCTCGGCGCCTCGCTCGCTCCTTGAGATGCAGCCGTGAGACGCGGGGTGGCCTTGATCTTCGTGAGTCCGTGGATTGAACGGGGTTGGAAAGAGTCGCGGTTCTGATTACGCCTCGAGGACGTCAAAACCCGTCTCGGGACTTCTTCTCCGGGCGGCGTGGTTGTTCAGAATCTCGAGCAGGATGAATTCACCCAGTTTCCACACCTCGACGCCGGGGCGGATGCAACCGGTATGAGTCTCTCCGCTGCGCCCGAAGGCTGCATGCATATGCAGGCGGGGCTTGCCGCCTGCGTCGGGGAACAGTGTGCCGACGGCGGAAACCTCATGAACTCCCATGAGCTTGAATAGCATCGGTTCCGGCGGCATCGTATGTCGATCCTTCGGGCCGACGACTATATTGCCTCCGTCATCGATTCCGCCAACCAGTATGCACATCCCGCGCTCGATGCCCTTTTCGGCTGCAAAATTCTCGATTGCCGACGGAAGCTTGTCTCCATCATCGAGGCTCACTACAAACAGTCTTCCAATATTGCCTTCACTATACTTCATACCATCTCCTTTTGTAGGGGCGCAGCATGCTGCGCCCTCACAGGAACCGGCAAGACAAGGTTAGAAGAGCGCCGGCATGGTATAGACATCAGAGGATTAGTGTAACAGCAAACCGCGTCATTCCTAGCGTGCCGAAGAATCTCCTGTGACAAAAAAGCGCTTTATCGCTTCGATGAGGCCGGGGATGTCGTGCTGGCCGGCCTCGAAACGGATGGGGATGCCGAGTTCTTTTGCAGTTTCAGTCGTGATAGGGCCGATACTGGCAAAACGTGTCTTGGTCCGGATTCTTTCGAGCCGCTCTTTGCCGAGCATTTGAGCAAAGTTGCGGACGGTTGAAGAGCTCGTAAACGTCACAAGGTCAATTCTGCCTTCGAGAAGCCGCTCGATGGCATCGCTGTCAGCCTCTTCCTCGAGCACGGTGCGATAGACATCGACCTCCTGCGCCTCACCGCCCAATCTACGGATTTCCTCAGGCAACAGGCTGCGCGCGATGTCGGCGCGCGGAAGAAGAATCCGCTTTCCCTTGATTTCTCCTGCCGTCTTGAGCGATTCAACGACGGCTTCGGCGACGTATTTCGGCGGAACCATATCCACGCGCAAGTGGTATTTGCGCACTGCGTCGGCGGTCGCGGAGCCGATCGCGCAAATCTTGATTCCTTTGAGGTCGCGAATGTCGCGGCCGCGCGTAACCAGCCGGTCGATGAATCTGCCGACGGCGTTCACGCTCGTGAATACGAGCCAGTCGAACGACCCTATATCGTCGATGGCCTTGTCGAGCGGGCCGAAATCTTCCGGGTCTGCAATCTTGATTGTGGGCATCTCGACGGCTTCGGCGCCGAGAGTCTCGAGGGCCTCGACGAATTCGCTCGATTGAGCGCGCGAGCGGGTTACTACTATGCTCCGACCAAATAACGGGCGCGCCTCGAACCAGTTGAGTTGTTCTCGGAGCTTCACGACTTCGCCTACAATGGTTATCGCGGGCGCCTTGAGGCCCGCCGCCTCGACCTTACCGACAATGTTTGCAAGCGTGCCGGTAACCGTTTGCTGCTCCGGCCTGGTCCCCCATCGGATGACGGCCACAGGCGTATCTGCGCTGCGGCCATGTTTGATGAGCTGCCCGACTATGCGCGGCAGGTTCTTGACCCCCATGTAGAACGCGATCGTGCCGGCGCCGGTCGAAATCCTGGCCCAGTCGATGGCGCTCTCGTCTTTTGTCGGATCTTCGTGGCCGGTGACGAGCGCGAACGTGGAAGTGATGTCGCGGTGGGTCACCGGAATGCCCGCATAGGCGGGCGCGGCAATAGCGGCTGTAATGCCCGGCACAATCTCGAAAGGTATCCGCGCCTCGACAAGAGCGAGCGCCTCCTCGCCGCCGCGCCCGAAGACGAACGGGTCGCCACCTTTCAGTCTTGCGACGATCTTTCCCCCGGCGGCCTTGTCAACAATCAACTTGTTGATCTCTTCCTGTTCGAGAGTGTGTTGGCTGCCCTTCTTGCCGACGTATATCCTTTCGGCGTCCGGCCTGCAAAATGCCAAAAGGCGCGGGTTCGACAGATAGTCGTAGATGACGACGTCCGCCTTCTTGAGGCATTCGGCGCCCTTGACGGTAATGAGCGACGGGTCGCCCGGGCCGGCCCCTATCAGATAGACTAGTTTCCTGTCGGCGGACATTCTTCGTACCCCCTGATTTCATCGAGTATCTCTTTAGCGCCCATCATGATGAGGCGGGAGGCGACGCTTTCTCCAAGCTCCTCCGGCTTTGCCGGGTCTCCGGTATTCTGTGCGTGGACAATCCTCTCGCCACCCAACGAGGCGACAATCCCCCGGAGTGCGAGCGCGCCGTTCTCGATGCGCGCATGCGCGCCGACCGGAACCTGGCAGCCACCCTCGAGTCTGGCCATGAGCGCGCGCTCGGCGCGAACAGCGCGCTCCGTCTCGAGATGGTTGAGCGGCCGGAGCAAGTCCTCAACAAACGGGTTATTCTCGCGTATCTCTATACAAAGCGCCCCCTGGCCGACAGCCGGAATGACCGTTTCGAGATCGATGATCTCCGTTATGACCTCTTGCCTGCCGAGTCGCCGGATGCCTGCGCACGCCAGCAAGAGCGCGTCGTATTTGCCTTCTTCGACTTTTCTCAATCGCGTGTCGAGATTCCCGCGCAGGTCAGCGACCTGCAACTCGGGCCGGGCCGCGAGCAGTTGCGCCTTTCGCCTGAGGCTGCACGTGCCGATGACCGCTCCCGGCGACAGTTCCGAAAACTTCTTGTGGCCGCGCGAAACGAGCGCGTCACGCGCGTCTTCGCGCCCGGGGACCGCGCCGATCTTGAGACCCGCCGGCAATTCGGTCGGCAGGTCCTTCATGCTGTGGATCGCCATATCAACGTCGCCGCATAGGAGCTCATTCTCGATCTCCTTGGTGAAAAGGCCTTTTCCGCCGACCTTCGCGAGCGGCACGTCGGTGATCTTGTCGCCGCTGGTCGAGATTTTCTTGATGTGGAAATCGAGGTCGGGCCGGTAGGCCTTTATCTGGTCCGCCACCCATTGCGTTTGCGTCATCGCAAGCTTGCTTCCGCGCGAACCGATGATGATAAGTGTCCTGCCAAGTGGATTAGTGTTCATGAATGTCTCTTCGCCAAGAGGGTTCCCTTCTTGTCCTACTGCCGATCTTCTTCCCGTCTTCGTGGCTTATTCTCTGTTTTCTTCCCTTTCGCCCTTGCCCCCAAATCCCCCTCTTGAGAGTGTCCCGTAATTGTGATTCCGAGGGCGCAGCATGCTGCGCCCCTACAAGAAACGTTGATTTTACAGGGTGCTAGGGCACGGCGCGCCGTGCCCCTACAGTCGATCCACGATTACGGGACACCCCCTCTTTCCCCCTTTGCAAAGGGGGATGAAGGGGGATTTACAGTCCGAACAGCTTCTTCAGGGCTTCGATGTACTTGTATTCGGCGTCTTGTGACGCCTCTTCCCTGAGTGTCTGCGTCGGCTGATTGAGAATCTTGTTGACGATGCGCTCAGTAAGGTACTCTACCTCCTGTCTATCTTTCTCATCGAGTTTCGGCATCTTGTTCAGCGAGCGCGCCAGCTCAGACTTGCGAATGTTGTGAAGCGCCTCATGAAAGTCCTTTATTACATGCGCGACGTCAAGCGTCTCAAAGTAGGCCATGAGGTTGTCGGTCTCGGCCTCGATAATGCTCGAGCATTGCTCAAGCTCTTGTTCGCGGAACGAGATATTCTCGTCAACCACTTTCTGCAAGTCGTCGATATTGTAGAGATAGACGTTATCTATGTCCTCGACGTCCGGATGGATGTCGCGCGGCACCGCGATATCGATAAGCAGAATCGGCTTGTTGCGCCGGGCGCGGAGGACCTGGGGAAGGTGTTTCGGAAAGATTATGTAGTGAGGCGCGCCCGATGTGCTTATGACGACGTCGGCGCGGTGCATATTATCGACGAATGCCTCGAAGCTGATTGCCATGCCGTCATATTGCCTGGCTAGCTCGACCGCCTTCTCATACGTGCGGTTGGCCACGATAACGGCGCTCACTCCCTTGTCCACAAGATGTTTGAGCGTGAGCTCGCCCATCTCGCCCGCCCCGATAATCATCACGGTCTTATCGGAAAAATCGCTGAATATCTTCTGGCCGAACTCGACCGCGACCGAGGCGATGGACACTTTTCTCTCGCCGATCGCGCTCGAGGCGCGCACGTTCTTGGCCACGCCGAATGCCCGCTGGAACAGACTATTGAGCACTTTTCCCGTGATGCCTTCCTCGAGGGCGAACATATATGCGCGTTTGGCCTGCCCGAGCACTTCCGCCTCGCCCACCACCATTGAGTCGAGACTGCAACTGACGGTGAAAAGATGGCGGACCGCGTCGCGGTTGTAATGATGGTACAAGTGCGGCGCAAACTTATCCGCTTCAAGCTTGTGGAATTCCGAGAGGAAGCGGGCAATATCGCCGGTGCGCTTCTCGATATCCGGCGCCGCCACGTACACCTCGACGCGGTTACAGGTCGAGAGGATGACGACCTCGGCGTCGGGCATCCGGCCCCTCAACTCGATGAGGGCGCGAGGAAGCGTCTGGTCATTGAACGCGAGCTTCTCCCTCACCTCGACGGGGGCAGTCTTATGATTTAGGCCTACGACAAGAATTCCCATGATGGATTGTGCGCAGCGCCCTCCTCACTTCAGAAACTCATGCGGGCCACTGGGCAAAAGCCTCGTGCCAAGAAAAGTGAAGACAACGAAGACGAAAGCGATAATGGTGAGTTGCGCGACCCGTTTGCCTCGGGCGACCGAGAGCAGCCGGATATGGAATAGCGCCGCGTAGAACAGCCACGTGATTCCCGTAAAAAGAATCTTCGGGTCATTGGGCCAATTGGGGCCGAGTATCTTCGACTTGTGCGCCCAATAGATGCCCACGAATATTGCAATCGTGAACAGCGGGAATCCCATGTTGATCAGCCTTTGATTGAGATCGTCGAGCACTTCAAGCGACGGCAGCCTGTTGAACACCGAGTTGAACGATTTCTTGGATTTCAGTTGCCTGCGCTGGAGCAAGTACATAACCGCGGCCGCAAACGCGACGGCAAACGTCGCATAGCCGACGAACGCGAATGCGACGTGCAAATAGAACCAACCGCTCTTAAGCTTGGAGTCCATGACGCCGGGAGCGCCTGCGATGAACGCCGCAATCAGCGCAAACGCGGTCAGGAACGGCAGGATAAAGGATGACAACGTGGGCAACTCGAAGGAATGTTCCACGATCAGGTAAATGAGTGCGACGGCCCAAACAAAGAAGGAAAGCGACTCGAACATATTCGAGACGGGCAAATACCCGACCGCCTGCCACCTCAGCGCAAAGAACAGCGTCAGCAGAATGAACGCGGAGGCCGCAATAATGTTCGCGAAACGCGGCTGGAACCGCGCCGGCTCGAAGAGATAGCCAACAGCCAGCGCGCTGCTGGCCAGAAAACAGAACATGGCCAGATAGAAGCTCGTCATTTGTATGATATCGACGGTCAAGGCGTGTGCTCCGCAGTCTCGGGCGCGTACGCGCACTCGTTAATCAGGTTTTCAATCGCCTTTCGGGCGGCCGCCTCTCCCTCTTCGCGGTATATCTTCTCGATACGGGCGTTGGCCAGCCTCTCGAACACTTTCTGCCTGCGCTCGGGATGCTGGACTTCACGGATAACAAGCGGGCGATACTCGCGCATGAGCAGCAAGAAGCCGGCATACTCTTCGCCATACTGCCGCTCGAGTTCTTTCCTTATCCGCTTTGCAAGCGCAGGACTCGCGCCACCAGTCGAAATACTGATGACGAGGTCGCCGCGCCGGACTTGTGAGTTGACATAGAAATTGCACAGATCGGGAACGTCCACGACGTTGACGAGCATCGAACGTTTGTGGGCGGCCTTCGCGACCGCTTCGTTGACTGCCCGGTCGTTTGTCGCGCTGACAACGAGGAACTTGCCGTCAAGGTCCCTCGCCCGAAACTCGCGTTTCGTCATCTGAACTTCCTCGAGAGCTTCGATCTCGGGAAGAGCGTGCGGGCTGACAACATGCACGCGCGCCCCCGATGCGATCAACGACTCGATCTTCCGCAGGGCAACCATGCCGCCGCCGACCACAAGGACCGGGACCTTCTCGAGGTTGACAGAGATCGAGTACGGAACCGGCCTTCGTATTTCGTCATCGTGCGAATTCATTATTGGGTCCTATTGCCGCGGCTCATTGCACAATCGTTACCGGCGTGCCCTCGCTCACCAGCATGAAAAGCTCTTCCGCCTCCGCAGGATACATGCGGGGACATCCATTGCTCGATTCCCATCCGATGGTCGCCGGATTTATCGTTCCATGAATCCCATAATCCGTTCCGATGTTCGGGGTAAGCGGTTTCAACCGCATCCAACGGGTGCCCAATTCATTGTGCGGATCGCCAGGCTCCACCGGCCCCTCATTGGACCACCATCGCGGATTTCTTTCCTTTTGATCGATAATGAACTCGCCTACCGGCGTGCATCCGTGTTTTCCAAGACCTACTTTGTATGACTTGAAGAACTTCCCGTGACTGTTGAGCGTAAGCTTGAAATCCGACTTGTCAATCAGGATCGAGAATTCGGAATGAGGAATGACAATCCTTTTGCTCGGTTTGAGTTGGGTCGGGTCGGATATGCCGTTGATCGCGCACAACAGGTCTATTGTCGTCTTCTCCCTCAGCGCAATCTTAACCATCGAGTCGCCGCGCTGGACGAGGTACGCCTTCTTATCTTCGCTTTCAACCGGCACAAGGAACTCTTGCAGATTCAGATTTCCCAAGAGATGCTCGGCCACGTCACGCGATCCGGGAGTGGAGGCTTGCGCTATCGCCTCTTCATAGCGGGTACGGGCCTCCTCGATCTTGCCTTCGGACTCTGCTATACGGCCGAGCCCCGACTTGGCCAGGCTTGCGAACTCGCCTGCCTGTGGCTTGGACGCAACCCGGCTGTAGCGCGGAAGCGCCTCCGCCTTTCTGCCAATATTTTCAAGACAAGCGGCAATGTAGTAGTCGGTCTCGACCGCATGCGGGTTGTTCTTGATTTTCTCGAGGGACTGCCATCTCGCGAGCGCCTCGTTGTACTTGCCGCCGGACTGCAACATAAGCGCAAGATGCCGCAAACTCTCGGGCGCAACGTCGGAACGGGGATACTTTTGGGCGATTTCGCCGAACTGCGCCTCCGCCTGTGACAATTGCTTTGCCTCGTAGAGCGCCTGCGCCGCGGCGAACTTGCTCGCCGAATCGCGCTGCATTCTCTTTTGGGTGTAGAAATACAAGCCGCCCACCAGAGCGGCCAGTGCCAATATGACAACTAGACCGACAGCGACAATCTTCTTATTCATGCAACAAAACTCCTCCTCGCAACAATCGGTTCATGGTTTGGAGTTCATGGTTCATGGTTGAACCCCAAAGAAACTGAATACTTTACGTCATTCTCGCAAAAAGACTGCCCTCGATCCCCAATCGTAATTGGGAACTAGCTCTGATCGCGGGCAAGAATCCATTTTCCCGCCCCTACAAAGGCATTCGTTCATCCTTATCCTAGTAGCGACACAAACTAATTGCGAAACATAATGTCGGATTGGCCTCAGATTCTCAAACGCTCATGCGCCATTTATGACGTTTTGTTGTTTCTGTGTCAGCACACTAGTGTTCTGTCAACTCTGTTTTGTCGGTTCCCGTAGGGGCACGGCGCGCCGTGCCCCTACAAAACCACACGCTCACACTTGCAGGCTCAAGTGTGACATGACACTAGTTTCTTTCACGATCAACCCATCACAGGTGGTCGGGCGCTCCTAAGAATAGGGGACACAACGACTATCATACGAGCGCAATACATAGCGCTCCATCTTGGGGACATCTCTTCACCGAACACAACGAGTCCAACATTTAGTTTACAGGATGGGAGTGGAATTTTCAACACATGAACAGGAAATGCGAACACAAATGACGCGAATCCAAGCCACAGTCAAAATACCTTTCTTTCTTCTTCCCTGAATCTGCGAAATTTGCGGATTCCTCGTTTCTTTTGCTGCGGCTTCGCTGCGCTGTGCTACTCTTTATCAAAATTACGAATTCCTGTCGCGATTCTCACAGCACATTGTATGAAACTCACACGGGCGCAATGAATTGCACCCCTACAGGCATATACCAGAAATTTCTGTAGGGGCGCGATTCATCGCGCCCGACGCGGCGACTTGGTTGCGACTATGCTGCGCCGTGCTCTCCGTACTACTCACGTTCGAAATCATGAATTTTTGTCGTGATTTCCCTTTCTTCTTTTTCTTCTTCTTTTCCCAAATCCGTGGTAATCCGTGTGAATCCGTGGTTGCATGCTTTTTCTTTTTCTTCGTGCCCTCGTGTCTTTGTGGTGAATTCTTTTCGTTGTTTTGGTTGCGGCTTCGCCGCGCCGTGTCCTCCGTGGTGAAATCTCTTAGCTCATTTCCACTGTTTTTACAAACTCCTTCACATCGATTATCCTGACACCGTGGAACTGTTTGAGGTTTCTGAGGTGCGAGTCGCGGGAAATGATAAAATCGGCTTCGGCCTCGACAGCGCAGGAAAGGAACATATCGTCTGCCGGATCAGCTTCGATCTTGCTCAGGCTATAGCGACCCTCGGTCAGCAATGCCTTTTCGAGAATCAGACCGATGAATTCATCGATATCTTCCCTTGACGGCTTGAATTGCCTTAGAATGCGGGAATAATTGAGGACGCGGTAAAGCTCGCCCAGAATCTCCTTTGAAGCAACCAGCGTGAACTTGCCGTCCGCGATCATGTCTCTCAGTTCCCTGGCAAACCCCGTCTTTGCGAAGGCCACACTGACCATCACACTGGTGTCAATAACAGCCTTAAGCACTGGCGCGCTTCCTTGCTCTGACAGCGCTCACCACTTCATCAATCACCTTGTCCACATCTTCTTGTGAATACTCTTTGGCCCCTTGCGCCAGCTTGTCCGTGATTTCACGGAATCTCTCGGACCACGATCTTTCGGTTTTCGGTCTCAGCAATTTCTCGACTTGGTGTTTAACGATCATTCCTTCAAGTATTCTCTTGACCGCTGTTCTTTCATCCTCATCGAGAGCCGAAAGCAACTCGAATTGTTCCAGCAGTTCCCTGTCCGCGAGCCTGGCGGCGGCGATGCCCTCGCCTCGGTCAAAAGCCAATTCGTCAATAGAGACTCCGAGGCACTTGGCCAATCGCACTACGACATTAAGAGTGGGCGATGACTTGTCCGCCTCGTACCGCCTGATTTGCGATATCGCCACGCCGCTTCGTCTGACCACGTCCTCCTGGGTCAACCCTTTTTCCTTTCTCACTCGAGATAGATTCTTGCCGAATGACATTCAATTACCCTCCTTCTATGTATCTCCCCTTCAAAGAAAACAGACAAAAGGGATCATAGAATATATCTATTATGATATCTAATATATCACTTTAAGTATACCAAGGAAATGGACGAAAGTCAACGAGCAGCAATGCGCTGGGGGTAAGTCCCGATAATGGCCACGGCAATATGTGATCTTGAATCCCTATTAAGAGACCGCCATGACAAGGTCAAGAATGACAATCCTGCATGCGATTCGGCATTCCTGTTGCTGATGAGCCGATAAGACGCGAGAAATTACAGCTTTGAAATTTCCCTCTGCGCCAGCCTGGAAATTCGGTCCTCCGCGTCATTCAGCTAAGCTCTTTAGCGCCTTAGACTTACATCTAGTCTTTCCTTCCGGATCATCTCTGGCACGGTTCATGCCAAATACAGAACCACGCAGTCATTGCCGAGTGGTTTCACCCATGGGAGAGAAGGCACGCCGAAGGGAGCTTCATGAGAAAGAAGTGGACCATTCTGCTTATACCCGGCCCGTCCGGAGAAGTGCACGATGTCACCTTTTCGGCAAGACTCATCATGGTGGCGTTGATAGCCCTGACCGCCGTCGCCCTGGCAACCGCCATGTATTGCGCCAAATCCATCCGATCCTGGAAGGAAAACAATATCGGCGCAATCAGCCGGTTGGAAAGCGATGTCGCAAAGCGCGAGCGAGAGTTGGGCGAAATCCGGACGGAATACTCAAAACTGCTCGAACTCGAAGAAAAACTCCGGGCAATAGCCGGACTCAAACCGCGTGAAATCGCAGGCGCCGGCGTCGTCGGCAAGGGCGGACAAGGTGGACCCGAGCCGGACGAAGAACTGCCTTCCGACACCGCTGAACTGCTCGCGGAGGAACCTCCATTCGCTGTCTCCACGATGTCGGCGGATGACTTCCTCGAGGCATTGATTGCCACGCAGGACAGTTTTTCCGGAATATTGCAGGCATTCGAGCGCGAGCAGCGACGCCTCGCATCAGTCCCCTCAATAACTCCAATCGCCTCCCATGATACGTGGGTTTCGTCGGGGTTCGCTTACAGGATCGATCCAATCGACGGAAAGAGGCGGTTCCATGAAGGGCTCGACCTGGTCGCGCCACGGAGAACTCCCATTATTGCGCCCGCAGACGGAGTGGTCACTTTCTCCGGCTGGCGCGGGGGACTCGGCCGGACGATCGAGATATCCCACGGCTACGGGTATCGGACAATCTATGGCCACAACGAAAAACTTGCGAAGAGAACCGGCGACCATGTGAAGCGTGGCGACCTGATCGCGTTCCTCGGAAGCACCGGCCGAAGCACCGGCCCGCATCTCCACTACGAAATTCACCTCAGCGGCAAGCTCGTGAATCCATCCAGATACCTCATAGAATAGAGGCACGTCGCCTGCAACCCGTCTCATGATGGCAACCCAGCTTATTCGGGGACACCATGCGGCATGGTGTCCCCGAATAAGCGCCGGTTTCTTGGAGTCCCTCGCCGGTTTCTTGGAGTCCCTCGCCGGTTTCTTGGAGTCCCTCGCCGGTTTCTTGGAGTCCCTCGCCGGTTTCTTGGA
>JACRIR010000157.1 GCA_016215705.1 Candidatus Poribacteria bacterium
AGCAGGAGACGGAATTTGCGGGAAGGATTCATGGGGGAATTATAGCACATGAAGGAGATGATTCCCTTCTTTGGAAGTTTAGCCCGGAACTCTGAATTTGATTTGTCAGGAGATATGGCGATGCCGAACGGAAATTGTCCGATAGGGGCTGCGCACGCGCAGCAGATACGGTTGCTCGAGGAGAGCATCGAGCGGGTAGATGCTTGTTTGGGGCGCAAGGCCGAGACCTCTAGTCTCGAGCGAGTGGAGGAAAAAGTGGACAAGATATCGAACATGCTATGGGCGCTCGTCACGCTCATCATAGCGAACCTCGCAGGCATCATTCTTGTTCTGATTCAATGAGGAATTGGCGCCGGGAAAGGGGGAGAAAATGGAGAACGCCGATTTGTTTCCGCTTGCATTCAAGTCGCCGCGACAGCGGCAGGAGTTTTATTCGCCGAAGCTCGACGCGCGACTGTTCTGGATCATCGGGCTCATTGCGCTGTGGGTTTCAAGAAAGCACGGGCTCGCGCCGGAACTGACGGATGTCTACCGGACCGGGGAAGAGCAGCGGCGAATATACCCCAACGAGCCAACCCGGAGATCGGTTCATCAGTTCTGGCGCGGATGCGATATCGTCGCGCGGGGGCTGAACGCCGCCGCGCACGCCGAAATCAGGGACTTCGTCAACCGGCTGTTTCACTATGGCAAGCCCGGCCACGAGACCTGCATATATCATGATGTCGGCAAAGGCTGGCATTTGCACGTACAAGTCAAATGATGGCTTCTGGTTTCAGGTTTCTGGTTGAAAAAGGGGCGCGCTCGACTGTAATATGATAGTGTATAAGTGCGAGGTTAAGAGAGGTGAAAAGGGCACAACGAAGGAATCCGGCGCATACTAATCACACGGGCGCAATGAATTGCGCCCCTACAGGAGTATACGAGGGATTTCTGTAGGGGCGCGATTCATCGCGCCCGATATGGCGATTTGGTTGCGGCTTCGCCGCGCTGTGCAATCTGCGGATAGAGGAGTATGGATTCTACAATTGAAACGGGTATCCTGCCGCTGGTGAAAGCGTTCGGAAAACTCGGTTTTGCGAGCACGGTCTACAGTTGCGAGGGCCATTTCGGCCAGGCGCAAAAGGAGCTGTTTCTTCCGACCGCCTATGTGACGTTCAGCGTTGGCGACGTGAAGAAGTTCGGTGGACTGTGCGAGCGGATACGCGAGACAGATGGCGCTATTGATGCGGTGAGCCTGCGGTTGACTTACGATTGTATCCTCGGACGCTATACACTCTCGATATGGCCGGCGCATTCACTCGAGGACGCTTCCGAAAAGCGCGCGGTTGTTGATTCGGCCATTGAGCGGCTCTCGAAAGAGATAGAGCACTTTGCGAGAATGCTTGCGGGGCACGCCGCCGCCAAAAGCATCGAGCGGGATCATTCGTTTCCGTGCGGCGAGTCACCGCCGCCGTGCGCATTTGTCGTTCCGCCGAAGCCGGTGATCTGTCCGTTCGCGAAAGGATAAGAGTGGACAAAAGATTCATAACCTTTCAATGTGAGTGCGGGCAGACGATCAGCGCGCCGGTCGAGCGGGCGGGCGCCAAGGGTCGCTGCAAGGCGTGCGGGCGGACGATCATTGTGCCGTCAATTTCACCCGTGAATCCGATGGAGGGAGAAGGCGAGTATTCGGAAGAAGACCTGATCACGCATCCGCACGAACGACCTGTCCGCAAGAAAGCGCCCCCGCCTGCGCCGGCAGAAAAGAAGAGTCTGTTCGGGATGCTGGGCGAGATATTGACGTATCCTTTTTCGGACAAGATGGCCACGCAGATATTCCTCTCGGGGGCCATCCTTTTCAGCCCGTTGGTGTGGCTGCCCGTCAAGCCTTTCCTGCATGTGCCGTGTCTCGGGGTCGTTCTGTTTCTCGTTTTCCTTGTAATCGTCATAAGTGTGCGTCTGATGTACTTCAGCTACCTGCTTCTGATAATCGAGAAATCGGCCGAAGGCAGTCGCGTGATTCCCGAACTGCCGGTGTTCCAGTCGTGGGACCAGCACTTTGGCGACCTGATCAAAGTGCTGGGCGCGTCGGCAATCGCGTTTGCTCCGTATCTCGTGTATGCGGCGTCGGTGAATATTGAGGTGTTGGGGCGGATGCTCGAGGCGTATTCGACGGGGAAGGTCCCGGGGGCGGATGTCATCGGCGACGTCTCCAACAGGCTCGAAGCGCTTGTTTTGCTATATGCGATCGCGGCGTTCTATATGCCGATGGTGCTCATGGCGCTGGTCACTACGCGCAGTTTCGTGAAGGCGGTCAACCCGGTATTCATTGTGCGTTCCATAGTCAGGGTCTGGCGCGAGTACCTCGCGGCGATGTTAATCATCTTTTTCGTTCTGCGAGGCGGACTCACATTGTTCACTATATTAAAGGACGTGCTTGCGGCGGATTGGTTTGCCGCCGTCGTCGGGTATGTCGCGGAGCCGATATTGAAGTTTTACGCCTTCGTCGTCACGATGCACGTCATCGGACTGCTCTACTACAGGAACAAGGATATGTTAGAATGGTAACGGCCCTTGATTCGGGGACACGATGTGGCATCATGTCCCCGTATCAAGGGAAACAACTTGCAAAGGAAACATGAATCTCTTCAGAAAAATAGACAAGATGGTCGATGCGGCGGCGTCGCAGTTGGGCGGGCCCGCGTCGCACACGTTTTACAAGATACTTCTCTATGTCTTCATAGTGGGAGTGGCGGCGTGGATACCATATTCGATCGCGCGCCACGTGTACACGAGCGGGTTCCACGTCGTCAGCGTCGAGCGCGAGCAGCGTGTGGGCCGCGAATTTGCCGGAAATCTGGAAAAGACGATGTCGGTCGCGCGCGAGGATGATCCGCTGTCGCTCTACGTGAACGAGGTGGGCGGCCGCATTGCCGCTGAGCACAACCCGTGGCTGGTCAAGTTCGATTTTCAGGTGGTCGAAGACCCTCGCATGGCGAATGCGTTTGCGCTTCCCGGCGGCAGCATATACATAACGACGGGGCTGCTGGAGAAGCTGGACAACGAGGCTGAACTGGCGGGCGTTTTGGCCCATGAGGTCGCTCACGTGGCCCAGAGGCATTACGCGCGGAACATGGGGCGCCAGATGCTTGTCTCGTGGGTGAAGAAATTCCTCGGCGGCGCCGACAGCACAATGCTCGAGGCGGGCTCTTTTTTCGCAACGAACGTCACGTTCCTGCGCATGCGCCAGCAGGACGAACTCGAGGCGGACCACCAGGGAGCGCTCTACATCTACGCGCTCGACTATGACCCGGACGCAAGCGTGACATTGGCAAAGAAGCTCCTCGAAATGGAACATCAAATGCCCGATTTCGTGCGCACAATGGCGCTTACGCATCCGCCGTCTCGCGAGAGACTCGAGGCGCTCGAGAACCTGATCTCGGCGCTGGCGCGAAGAGAAGGATTGACGCTGGGGGAGGAGCGGTTTAGAGGGATAGTGAAGAAAGAGCAGTTCCCGGCGCCGGACCTTGAGTTTCTGAATAAGATACAAAGGGAACAAGAGATAAGACAAAAGGCGCTGGAACTGGAAAGGCAAAGGCGGGAAGCGGGCGAAGTCCATTCGATCTTGGATTGAAAGAAGGACGGTGATTTCATGGGCGGGCAACTCGGGAAGGTTCAAACGGTGCTGGGGCTTGTCGAGCCGAAGCAGTTGGGATTCACGCAGACGCATGAACATGTTCTTGTCAATCTGCTGCCCGAGCCGCTCCGGAAGGAATACGTCGGCGAGCCGATTACGCTCGAGAATGTGGGATATCTCCGGCGCAACTGGTTGAATAATCCGCATAACCTCAGCCTCACGAGCGAGGCCGACGCCATCGATGAGTTGAAACGGTACAAGTCGTCGGGCGGTGGGGCAATTGTCGAGATGACTCCCATCGGCACTGCGCGCGATCCTGAAGCGCTTGCCCGCGTCTCACTGGCCGCCGGAGTCCACGTCGTGATGGGGACCAGTTTCTACAATGCGGCCTTTCATCCAGCCGAGATTCAGAATCTTTCCGAGGAGGGTATTGCCCGCATTTTTGTGAGAGATATCATGGATGGGGCGGACGGCGCGGGCGTAAGGGCCGGAATCGTGGGCGAGATCGGTCTCGATTGGCCCCTGTATGAAAGCGAGACGCGGGTGCTTCGCGCCGGCGCGCTCGCGCAAGCCGACACGGGCGCCGCGCTCAATATTCACCCGGGCCGGGCTCCCGAAGCGCCGCTGGACGCCATCCGCATCGTGAAGGAGGCCGGCGGCAACCCCGAGCGGACTGTCATGAGTCACGTCGAGAGGACACTGTTTAATCTGGACGAGATGCTAAGGCTCGCGGAAACCGGCTGTTATCTCGAGTTCGACCTCTTTGGGCAGGAGTGGAGCTATTATCCGCTGTCGGATATTGACATGCCCAATGACGCCACTAGGGTCGATTATCTCATCGGCCTCATCGGACACGGCTACAAAGACAAATTGCTCGTATCGCAGGACATTTGCCACAAGACCCAATTGGCGCGGTATGGCGGCGACGGATATAGCCACATCCTCGACAATGTGTTGCCAATCATGCGGCGCAAGGGCATGAGCAATGAGGATATCGAGGCGGTGACGGTTCGCAATCCGGCGAAGATGCTGACCTTTGTTTAGGACAATCAACCTTAGCGAAGAGTCTCCATTTCAGATTTGATTCGTGTAATTCGTCCGATTCGCGGCAGTCGTGATCCGAATTCGTTTCTTCTTATTAATCCAAAATCCAAAATAGAATGAGCCCCGAGCCTTCCCGTTATTCCTGCGGCTTTTTTATCGCAATCAATTTGCGCTCGGTCGCCACTCCCGTCAACCGATAAGTCTCTGTCTTCTCGATTACTGCGACTGCATCCTTCTTCCCGCCGAATGAAAGTGTCTCTCCTTCCATCGCGCCCGTCTGCGCGACGAACAGTCCGCCTGCTTTCAGGAATGGCAGCGCCAGTTTGAGCGCGACTTCGGGCGGGGCGACCGCCCGGCAGAAGGCGAAGTCGAATTTTTGGCTGAAATTCTCCATCTGCGCGAGTTCCTCGGCCCGGCCTCGCGTCACAACTGTTTCGGTCAGCGCAAGCTCTCTTATGGCAGTCTTCAGAAAAGAAACCTTCTTTGCGTTTGAATCGATGAGCGTAAGTCGCCATTGTGGACGGGCCACTTGGACAACGATGCCGGGGAATCCGCCGCCGGCCCCGATGTCGACCACGGCGATTCGGGCTGTCGGCTCGGCGACCAGCGATGCGGCGAACCGGGCGGCCATGAGAGAGTCCGCGAAGAGTTCCACCGCGGCGCGCTCCGGTTCGACGCTGCCGACAAGCCTGACGCGCGGGTTCCATTTGAGGAGCAGAGCATAGTGCCGCAGGCAGGTCTCGAGCGCCTCCGGCATAACGGCTATGCCGTGGCGCTGTGCCTCGATGATGAGAGCATCGCGAAAGAGATTCATATGTTTGCCCACGATTCGCTAATTTTATCAGAAACCTGAAACTGGCTGCCACATCCTTCGTCTTTTTGCTCCTCGTTTAGCATTCGCAGCCAACGACGGCCATAATGAAAGGACAATTGGTCTGTGTCCTTGAACATGGAGGCTGGATCATGTGGAAGAAGATTGCGATTGTTCAATTGATTGCGATTGTTGCGATCATCGCGTTTCTTGCCGGGAAAGAGGCGCGTGGTCTCTCGCCGACAACGGCGACGGAGTTCGTCACGTGGAACCAGCAGGGCGACGTGGTCCACATCTGGAGCTACTACTCCGACAAGAAACTCTGGACCGTCACCCGGCTCGACTTCGCCTCAGCGGCCTATCTTGAGAAAGAGATATCCGTCAAGCCGTCGTTCAAGTATTGAGAAAGACGTCTTTCCTCTCTTCTTGCGTCTTGCCCGGGTGTGCGTCATAGAGATTGGTCAAGGCCAAAGAATTCTTGTAGGGGCACGGAGCGCCGTGCCCCTACAAAGGCGCGGAAGACGCATTGCCAGTCGCAGCATGAGCCCCGTGACAGTAGTATTCGCTGCCCTCAGAATACACGACGCCAATGGAAAGACTTATCATCAACCACCTTTTGTGTCGCACTTTGTCTTGCCCGGGCCTCTTGACAAGATGCGGAAAAAATGGTTTAATAGGAAGCAATGTTTCTCTTGTGGTTGTTCCGCATCAATTGTCAGGAGGGTTTTTCAATGTTGCACTCTGTGAACACGTCAAAACGACCATTGGCAAGGGTTCTTCTGGTTGCCGTGGCTCTGATTCTGCTGCAATCGGCCTGGGGCTCGAGGAGTGATCGCGCGGAAGGCGCTCAAATGAAGCGACTCAGGCGTTCTCAGCAGACGAACGCAATGATCAAGGTTCAGCCCGTCGCACAGGTCACGGACACAATGGCCGAGATGATCCGGCGAGATGAAGCCCTCAGAGCAAAGGGGCTTGCTCCTCACGTGTCCGAGCCGGCGCCCTTCTTGGCGGTTCCTCACGATCTGCCGGTTCCACCCGGCGCCATTATCCAGGGTCCTTCCGCGGCGGCGACTGCCGACCCGGCGCTGCCCGAAGCGGCCGCCGGGCCTCTGGCGCCGGCCTTGACCGCAACCTTCGAGGCGCTGCCCGACAATGGCGTGTGGATTCCGCCCGACACCAATGGGGCCGTCGGACCGAACCATCTAATGGTTCCTCTCAACAGCCAGGTTCGCGTGCAGACGAAAACCGGAGTCGTGCTCAGCACGGTCAGTCTCAGCACGTTCTGGGCTTCTCTGGGCGTGAGCGACGTGTTCGACCCGAAAGTCATTTATGATCCGACCAGCGGGCGGTTTCTCTTTGTAGCGTGCGCGGAGAGACGCACGGCGGCCTCGAGCATGCTTTTCGCCGTTAGCGCAACCAGCGACCCGACCGGCGCGTGGTATCTGTGGCAATTGGACGGAGATGCCTCTAATACGAATTGGGTGGATTACCCGAACATCGGAGTGAATACTAACTGGATCACCTTCACGTCCAATATGTATTCGATGGGCGATGCTTTCGCAGGCGTCAACATCTGGATCGTAAATAAGTCGACCGCTCTGGATGGAGGCGCCGTTTTGACAAATTTGATATACAGGCCGGGTATGGGTGGCACGCACGTGCCTTGCCTGACGTATTCGGCCTCCGACCCTGTTTTGTACATCCTCAACAACTGGAACGGTTCCTCTGGACTGCTCAGGCTTTACACGATTACGGGAACCGCGGACGCGCCGACGTGGACGGCCACGTCGATCTTTCCAACCTCCTCGCCGTGGAGTTGGAATTGCCCCGATGCGCCCCAACTCGGCTCCTCCAATGGAATCGACACGAACGACGACCGGCTGATGAACGCCGTGCAGCGCAATGGCAGCTTGTGGTGCGCCCACGCAGTCGCACTTCCCGCTTCGGCGCCCACACGGACCGCCGCGAAATGGTGGCAGATAAATCCAATCACCGGCGCGGTTATTCAATCCGGCGTAGTGGAAGACACGATATCAGGCATGTTCTACTACTTCCCGTCGATCGCCGTCAATGCGAACAACGAGGCGTTGCTCGGCTTCAGCGGCTCATCATCCACGACATACGCTGGCGCATACTATACCTTCCGCGATTCGACTACGCCTGCGGGCGCAATGCAGACGGTTTCGCTGATGAAGGCGGGAGAGGCGCCTTACTACAAGACATTCGGTGGTCCCCGAAACCGGTGGGGTGACTATAGCGCCACATGCGTTGATCCGGTCGATGATACGACATTATGGACGATCCAGGAGTACGCCAAGGCGCCCGAGAGCACGTGGGGCACATGGTGGGGTAAGCTGGAACTCGTGCCGGGACAACGGCCGATTATTTCCCTCAGCGCGAATGCGTTGGAGAACACGGTTATGATAGGTGGCAATGCCGCGCCTCAGAGCTTCGAGGTGTGGAACTCCGGCGAAACGTCTCTCGCGTATTCGATAAGCGACGACGCATATTGGCTCTCATGCAACCCCACAAGCGGCGAATGCGAGACCGAGCAGGATACGATTACCGTCCAGTATGCCACCTCGATGATGACTCCTGGGATCTATATGGCCACGATCACCGTGCGAGACCCCACAGCCACCAACAGCCCGCAGGAAATCGAAGTGACCCTCCGCGTCGTCGAGGCCGGATTGACCGGCATAGACATGGTTTCTCCGTGGAACGGGACAGCGCTTGCGTCCGCGCCGGACTTCGTCTGGATAGCGACCGGCGGGCTGAGCAACGCCTTTGCCGTCGACATAGGATTCGCGCCGACGGGGCCGTTCTACTCGACGTTCGAGAACCTGCATCAACCCATTTACGAAAACCATTGGATGATGCCGGCGACGATATGGAACCGCATCGCATCGGGCACACGGCTTTATTGGCGTGTGCGCGGGATGGATATGAGCGCCCAATCGCCGGCCGTGATAACGAGCGATGAGGTCTGGTCGTTCACGAAACGATAGCCGAAAGTCGATTGGAAAGGTAAACTCATCAAACCGCAAGGCGCAACGAGAGAACACGCGTCCGGCGTGATGAATCACCCCCCTACGGCTTTATTTTGCTCATGCCTCGCGAAAATGGGGGACACGATGCCGCATCGTGTCCCCCATTTTCTTCATTCGTGTCTGTAGAGGCGCGATTCATCGCGCCCGTCTGACTTCCATACCAAGTATCGCAAGAAATCACGACTGGAATTCGAGGAATTGCCGGTGAAGGAATTCAAAGGAGAAAAGGGGGCCCCTTCTCTGACGAGGCTCCCTTTCGATTCTGTGCTCCGTGCCTACCCGTAGTTTCTCGTTGTGTCTTTGCGGTTTGACTTGTTTTTCAGGTTTTATGTTTCGCACGTGCTATTCTTCAGCATCTGCCGGGGCTTCCGTCTCGGCTTCCGCCGGCGCTTCCTCGAGGTATTTCTCTATCTTCGCGTTTTGCTTCAGCTTCTCGACGTAGTCGCCCAATTCCTTCTGGATTCTTTCCTGCTTCAAACGCTGTTCAATCCTGTCTTTTCTGACGCCGTCGTACGGGGTTGCCATCTCGGGTTTCTTGTCTACGACCTTGATAATGTGGAACCCGAAATTGGTTTCAACGATATCGCTCGTCTCGCCCGGATTGAGCGCGAAAGCGGCTTCCTCGAAGGGTTTGACCATTTGTCCGCGCCGGAAATAGCCAAGGTCTCCGCCTTTGGGAGCGCTGGGACATTCGGAAAACTCCTTTGCGAGTTCGGCAAAGTCGGCGCCCTCCTTGAGCTTCTGCTGAATGCCCTCTATCTTCTTGCGCGCTTCCGCCTTCTGCGCCGGGTCCGCATTAGCATCCACTTTGATGAGAATGTGACTCGCCTTGACCTGCTCGGGCTGTTTGAAGAAAGTGGGATTGCTGTCGTAGAACGCTTTCATTTCCTCTTCCGAGACGGAGATTTTCTGGACTATTTCCTTGTCGACAAACTGCTCAATCACCACCGCCCGCCTGATCTGTGCGGTCAGATCCGCCTCGGTGAGGTTCATTTTCGTCAGCCAATCCTGATACTCGGCATCGGCCGGGAACCGCTTCTTGATCGACTCTATTTTTTGATTGACAGAGGCATCGTCAACTGTGCCCCCCGCCTTCTGGCTCTCCTGATACAGCAACTCAGCGTTAACGAGATTGTCGAAAACATCCTGCCGCAGACTCGATATGTCGGAAGACGTAAGCGGCTTTCCCATCATTGAAAGCTGCCGCTGGTAGCGCTTCACGTCGCGGTCGAAATCGGAACGCTTGATAATGACGCCGTTTACCACGGCGATTTTTTCGTCAAGGGGCTGCTTCGCTTCGACGGGAGCTTGAACCTCTGCCGACGGCGCTGGCTGCGTTTCCGGCGCGGGCGCAGGTTCTTCCTCAGGCGCTGAAGGCTGCGCCTCCGTGGTTGGAGTCTCTTTTTCCGACGCCACCGCCTGCGCGGCTGCGGGCTGTTTCCCTTGAGCCTCTTCCTCTGCCCACGCTGCGGGGACGGAACATGCAAGCGCACAGATTATCGCAAACGCCAGAGACAACTTTCCACCAGTTTTGTGCATTCAAGTCTCTCCTTTTAGGGTTAACTAAATGGTGTCGTAACGAACGCAACAAGTATGCGGCAAAATGCCCCCACATGTCAAGGACAAGAAGCAAGGACAAGAAGCCGGACAGGTGTGCGACATGAATGGCGAGAGTTGATAGACCTCTGCAAAAAGCTACCATCAACCACGTTTTATGAATCAGCCTGCGTTGTCCCTCAAGAGGGGCGCAGATACTTTAAATATTATTTACTATAATGAAATATCCATTCTCTGTTCCACGTGGAACATTGGTCTTTCCTTGGGCAAATCATCTTTTCGAAAGCGCCGACAAGGTTTGGGTTGACATTTGCGAGGAAACATCCTAGAATCTGACAAATGCGTTTCACCGTAAAGGCGCAAGGAACGCAAAGGAAACGGAGAGAGTTTTGGTGTCACAAACGACACGAATGAATATTAATGGCATTGACGGAATCTGGAGGCTCGGAACTCAGGTGTCTCTTCTCAGCTTTCGTGCTCCGCGCGTTTCCAGGCTTTTCTCGCGCGCGGCCATCGTTTTGTTTCTGTTCTTCGTTTGTGTGCTGATTCAGAATCCAGGATAGATATGGCTCGAATTATAGCAGTTGCCAATCAGAAGGGCGGAGTGGGGAAAACAACCACGGCAGTGAATCTTGCGGCGTGTCTGGCAGCCGCAGAAAAGAGGACACTGCTCGTGGACATGGACCCCCAGGCGAATGCCACAAGCGGATTCGGCATCGACCGCAAGGCGCAACGACTGACCATATACGACCTGATTATCTCGGATGCGTCCTTTGAACAAGTGGTTCTGCGAGGGATCGTTCCGTGGCTCGACGTCATTCCCTCCGGGGTGAACTTGGCTGGCGCGCAAGTGGAACTCCTGCAGCTCGAAAACCGCGAGAATCGCCTGAAACGGGCTCTCTCCGCTGCCCTTTCACCACTCATGATGGCGGATGAGCGCCGCTATGATGTCGTGCTGATCGATTGCCCACCCTCGCTGGGGCTCCTAACCATAAACGCGCTCGTGGCGGCCCGTTCGGTGCTTGTGCCCCTGCAGTGTGAATACTATGCGCTTGAGGGACTCGAACAACTTCTTGATACGGTGAAGCTTGTGCGCGGCGCATTGAATCCGCATCTCGAGATCGAAGGAATTGTTCTTACAATGTTCGATGGTCGCACGAATCTCTCACACCAAGTAGAGACAGAAGTGCGCGGTTTTTTTGGCGAGAAGGTATACCAGACAGTGATCCCGCGGAACGTCAGGCTGAGTGAAGCGCCAAGCTTTGGGAAGCCGATTGTCTTCTACGATATTTCATGCACTGGTGCCCTAGCGTATATAAACCTTGCAAAGGAAGTGATGAATGGTGGAGAAGAAAGCACTCGGTAAAGGGCTCAAAGCGCTGATAGGCGAGCCGGAAGAGTTCGCCCGGTACGACACCTCCTCGCGGGACCGCATTACTCTTGATGAAATCGAGCCGAATCCGCATCAACCCCGGGAAGATTTTGACGAGGCAAAGCTAGCCGAGCTCGTGGCATCAATCAAGGCGAACGGGGTCTTGCAGCCCATAATAGTCCGCCAGGTCGGCTCAAAATATCAAATAATCGCGGGTGAGCGACGGTGGCGCGCGGCCCGGCTGGCCGAAATGAGGAACATACCGGCAATTGTGCGTGACGCCACCGACCAGGAGATGTTGAAGATCGCGCTGGTTGAGAATATCCAGCGACAGGATCTCAACCCCATTGAAGAAGCTAGCGCATACAAATCGCTCATAAATGAATACGACCTCACGCAAGACGCACTCGCGATGTACATTGGCAAAGACCGATCCACCATATCCAACATCATGCGCCTACTTGCGTTACCGCAGGAAGTGCAAGAGCATGTTTCACGTGGAACATTGTCGATGGGCCATGCGCGGGCCCTGCTTTCCCTTGGAGACCCTTCGACACAACTGGACCTGTGCAATCGCATCGTAAAGGAAGGGCTATCAGTACGACAAGCAGAAAGAATCGTCAAAGGACGCACGCGGCCTCGTGTCGCAATTCCACCCGAGAAGGACCCGAATGTTCGTAACGTCGAAGAAGACCTGCAGCGCGCACTTGGAGCCAAGGTAAGAATTCGTGGCGCCGGCAAGGGTGGAAGAATCGAAATAGAGTATTTTTCGGCGGGTGAGCGTGACGCGCTTATCGCAAGACTGCTGGGGAGATAGAAAGGCCGGAACATGATTGATCTGAAGCTGTTGCGCGAGAGTCCCGACGTCGTAAGGCGGGCGCTCGAGGCGAGGAGAAGCCAGGCCGACCTCGATGCGCTCCTCAAGCTTGATTCAGAGAAGAGGGAAATGGTTTTCCGGGCAGATGAGCTCAGGAAGAAACGGAATGAAGAGTCGGAGCGGATAGCCCAGATGAAGAAGGCGCGGGCCGACGCGACAGCGCTCATCAATGATATGCGCGCAGTGGGCGAACACATAAGCGCGCTTGAGGCCGAAATCAAGCAGAAAGACGAAGAAATACGCGCCCGGTGGCTCATGATCCCGAATATCCCCCACGAAACAGTCCCGCCGGGGAAAAGCGAGGAGGACAATGTCGAGGTGCGGAGATGGGGTGTTCCGCCCGAGTTTGATTTCGAGCCTATCTCACATGCAGATATCGGCGAAAAACTCGGAATTCTCGACTTCGAACGGGCAGCAAAGATAACCGGAGCCCGGTTCACGCTGAGCTATGGAGCAGGCGCATTGCTCGAGCGTGCACTCATCGGCTTCATGCTCGATCTGCACACGAAGCGGCACGGCTACACCGAGGTGCTACCCCCGTTCATGGTAAACAAGGACAGTATGACGGGTACGGGCCAGTTTCCGAAATTCGCCGGTGACTATTTCGTTTGCCAGCCGGATGAGTATATCCTCGTGCCGACGGCCGAGGTGCCGGTCACTAATATCTATCGCGACGAGATTCTAGACGACGCGCGCCTGCCTATCAAATTCGCAGCCTATACGCCTTGTTTCAGGCGAGAGGCCGGGTCGTATGGGAAAGACACGCGGGGCATGATCCGCGTGCATCAGTTTAACAAGGTCGAGCTGGTAAAATTCTGCCGCCCCGAGGAATCGTACGAAGAACATGAGAAGCTTACACGCGACGCCGAGGAGGTGCTCCAATTATTGGAGATACCATATCGGGTCATAGCGCTTTGCACGGCTGACCTTGGCGACGCCGCAGCGAAATGCTACGACATCGAGGCATGGATACCATCCCAGAAGACATATCGCGAGATTTCCTCATGCAGCAATTTCGAAGAGTACCAGGCGAGGCGGGCTAACATTCGTTATCGCGCCAAGAATGGCAAACCTCGCTTCATACATACCTTGAACGGCTCGGGCCTAGCCGTGGGCCGAACAGTAGTCGCCATCCTCGAGAATTTCCAAAAGGCCGACGGAACCGTCGACATACCGGTGAATCTGCGTCCATACATGAACGGTATTGAGCGCATCACCCCTCGACAGGCCTAGCCCAACAGAGGCAAAGTAGAAACAAGGCGAAAACGAGCCATCTTCAAACACTCTCTAAAGTCTTATGCCCACCTATGTGGATAACTTGTTGACATCCTCCGTACGATGTCTCTGATCGCCAAGCCGCGAAGAAGCGACACGCTGACAGCGGAATACCTGGCCATAGTATGTAACATCTTGGTTATCAAGTAGATAAGTGAATAGAAGCAGCAGCTCGGGACCAGCGCAACGACGCCAAGAAGTGGACTAAACGAGTCTAAAAGTCTTTTGTTGATAACTTGTAGACAATGCGTCCTCGTTTTGGATACGCATGCATCAACACGCGCGCAAAATCATCATAAGAAAGCCTTTGAAAATCGGCCAATTCGACGCAATAATGCCCGCAGACCCCCGAAAAATATGGGGATAACCTGTTTATAGTGTGGAAAAGGGGCCATTTTCAAGGGTTTAGTACATTGGCATGCGTGAAATCGCTGTCAGGGAGCGGCTCCGGCGCATCAAAGAAACGATGAGTGCGAAATGATGAGTGTCGAAATCGTAGATTTCCGGCGTGGATTCTCTGCCGACATCCTTATGTAACTCATTCTCTACGAATAACTTCCCGCTTTTGCAGGAATGACCCCGATGTGTGTCCAATCGTGATTCGTGATCCAAACTTTCTCTTGTTTGGTCGTGGCTATGTCGCATGGAGATCAGGCGAGGAATGGATTGTAGAGTCTCTCGGTTCCCAGCGTCGTGGCGGGGCCGTGGCCGGTAAGCGCCTGAATCGAGTCGCCCAGCGGGAGCAACCGATTCTTGATGGAGTTGATAAGCGTGCGGTAGTCGCCGCCGGGCAGGTCAGTCCGACCTATCGAACCCGCGAAAAGCGTGTCGCCGACGAAGACCACGTTATCCCAGATGACGGATATGCCGCCCGGCGAGTGGCCCGGGCAGTGAATGACGCCCAGACGTTGGTTGTCGCCGAAGACAAGCTCTTCGCCGTGGCGCACAAGCTTGTCGGGTGGAGGAGGCGGCTCGATCTCGAACCCGAACATACGCCCCTGCGCCGCCAGGTTGGAGTAGAGAGGCTCCTCGGCTTCGTGAATGACGATCTGTCCGCCGGTTTCTTTCTTGAACTGGCCAACGTCTGCGGCGTGATCAACGTGCGAATGGGTAAGTATTACATATTTGATCTTCAGCGAATTTGAGCGGATATAGTCGTCGATCTCACTTGTGAACTCGCCGGCGTCGATAACGATCGCCTCACGGGTTTGTTCGCAGCCGAGGACAAAGCAGTTCGACATGAATGGCGTTGTTTCAAATTGAGATAAGAGCACAGCATGCCTCCGATTCTATTTCGGAAAAGATTCTCCCAAACCGCAAAGGCGCGAAGGCGACAGAGACGAAAAGGTCAGGACGAAACACGCAAGAAGTTCCCGATGCGCATGAATTCCCTCGGCCACTTATTGACCAGGGACCAAGCGAGACTCTTCGGTTCACTCAGAATGACGCCCTTGTCCTCCCGTTTGCCTCAAAACTCTCCTTTGTCTTTCCCTTTATTGGTCGGGCACATTCGCTTTTCCGGTCATTTTATCGATGTGAATCTCGCACACGGAAACGATGGCGAGCGCGTGTTCGGGCGGAAGCTCGTATGACTTCTCCGTTGCGTATTTCTTGACGATGATCTCGAGGGCTTTCATTTTTTCGGCGTCGCTTTCGAGAAATCGGGCGGTTCCCCACGCCATGACACTGTGGTAGTAGGCCGTAGAGAAGCAGGTTTGCTCACGGTTGAAGACGACCTCGCGCATCTCGTCGACCTCGAAGCACACGCGCGGGTTCTTCTGAATCGCCTCGATCTTGCGTCCCTCCACGCCGGTGTGGAAGTAGATTCGGCCGTCGCTATAGGCAAAATTAAGCGGGACGACATACGGTTCGCCGTCGGCGATAAGCCCGAGCCTGCCAACGGCCGCTTTGTTGAGGATATCCTCCATCTCCGCGCGGTTTTCGATCCACAGTTTCATTTGGTGTCTCCTCTTCCTGTCATGGATGTTCGATAGATGATGGGCGCAACGGGAAGGTGAGGCAATTATACCGGCGAGAGCCGGAAACGTCAACTGAAAGAAAGAAGGAGACTGCGGCCCTATTTCGTTTCCGGTTTGAGCATTTCACGCTGTCGCTCGGCCACATATCTATACAGACGGTTGATGGCGAGTTTGTACTCGAATTTCTCGGCAGTGTCTATAAACTCGATTCCGATAGCGTCCACCTTGGCCGAATCCCTTCTTTCCTTGCGCCGGATGATCCCTTTGAGCATGATCGGGGTCTCGTCGGGAGCAACGCTGAACCGGAGGCCGAGCTTTGTGCCCACACGCGGGATGGTTTTTGTTCCCTCATTCACCGACAGCAGCATTCCGCCGACGCTGATGTTCAGTATGCGCCCTTCGAAATGGACATGAGAAGGGAAATTCCATGTGCCCGGTTCCTGCGCAAGCCAGTCGCTCATGCCGCTGATAGCGCCGACCTCGACCGCGATGGGTTTTCCAAGGGGAACGGGCACCCTGAAGTATGCGCGGCGCTGGCCGCTCTTGATGGCGTTCGGGTAGCTGATTTCGAGAGCGGGTACTTTCTTGTGGCTCGCGAGCGCAAAAAGTGTCTTCCTTTGCACTTGCGCGTCGAAGAAGAAACGGCTCTTGTCGACGGCGAAGAATACGACGACCGCCACGTTCGGCGAGAGCGCAATTGCGGGGCCGTCGGTGACGGGGTGATCGATGACGACGGAACGGGCGTCTTCAGTCTTCTTGACCTCGAGCATCCGGCTCTTGTATCGATAGGTCTTGCCGCGCGATTCGGCTGCGATGAACAGGGGCACGTTGTACGCGCAGGCGATCTCGAGCAGGCCCTCGATCCGGCTGGGTGATAGTATTTCTTCGAACTCTTCCGTCATGTTCATAAGAACGCAATCATCCAGAAATGAAAGTGGAAAAAGGCGCGGTGAAAACCCGAGTATTTCTAAGAGTTGCGGACGCGCCTAATTTTTGCTGCAATCTCTCTCAAATGCTCCGGAGTGGTCCCGCAGCACCCGCCGAGAACCTTGACTCTTCTAACAATCTCACGGAGGTGCTCGGGCGTTGTGCCGTCGCAGCCGCCGAGAATGCTGACTCCTATGTCGAGAAGCGGGAGCATCTTGTCCGCCATTTCCATCGGCGTCTCGGGATAAACGGTCTTATCGCCTTCGAGGCGGGGCAAACCCGCGTTCGGCTTCGCGAAGAGGAATTTCGATGTAGACCCGGACATTTCCTTCAGAATCTCTGCGATTCCGTCCGGTCCGGCGCCGCAATTCGCGCCCACGATGTCGGCTCCGTACTCTTCCAGCGAGCGCGCGGCCGTTGTCGGGTCCACGCCCATCATTGTGCGGTAGCCGCGCTTGCCCAGGCTGAACGTCATGGATGCGAACACCGTGCAGTTCGTGCCCTTTTTTGCGGCCTCGATTGCGGCCCTCGTTTCATTGAGGTCCGACATGGTCTCGATGCAGATAATATCGGCTCCGCCTTCTTCGAGTGCCTGTGCCTGCTCGAGAAACGCGGCGACAACTTCTTCATACTTCAGAGCGCCGTACGGCTCGATGAACTCGCCGGTAGGGCCTACTGACCCGGCGACGTAGTGGCCCGCCGCGGCGACCGCGCGGGCGTTCTCGACCGCCTTGCGATTCAACTCGCGCGTCCTTTCACCGAGTCCGTAGCGCGCCAGTTTCAGGCGGCTGCCCCCAAAGGAATTTGTTTCGACGATGTCGCAGCCCGCCTCGAAGTAGGAGCGGTGAATTTCGCGCACGACCTCCGGATGCGAGGCGTTCCACTCTTCGGGGCATTCCCCGATCGAGAGTCCTCGCGCTTGCAGCATCGTCCCCATTGCTCCGTCAAACACGAGCGTCTTGCCCGTCTTTAGTTCATCCAGGATATTCATAATTTGGTCTCTGGTCAGAGCAGGCGAAAGGAACAAGGCGAAAGGGATAGAACAAATCCGAAACAGTTCTCCTTTTATCTTTTCCCTGCGTATCTCCCCTTTTTTTATTTCCGCCGGTAGCTGCAATTCTTGAAGCTGCATGCATGGCACGGCCGCTCTTGTTGCGGGCGGTTTTTGTCGAGGAAATCGGGAACACGATGGGGCATCATGTCCCCCATTTTCTCTGGCATCATATCCCCGGTTTTCCCGGCTGCATCGCACACATTGTTCTCGATCAAAGGAATCACGAAAGAGACCGATTTCCTCGGGGTCATCATGCAGTGGTCGTTCAATGACACGCCGATGGGCGAAGGATTGAGAAGCGCGAAAACAGCGCGCTGACCGCTCACGTCCCACTCGCCGTAGCCGGGGCTTTGACGACGCGCAGCCGATAGCCCGCAGGCTTGCGCCTTCGAGCAGATGATGGCCGTGAGCCTTTCGGCTGCGTCCTCGGCGGCGCGGCTTGCGGTCACGTCGGCGACCATGCCGCGCAGAAAATCGTTTTCACGGAAATATCGCTCGATAAGCGCGTCGACTTCAGGGCCGATGGTGCAGACGGCGACCGCGATTGATCGGGCATCCTCGATGAAGCCGGCGAGCGTTTCGTCCTCAATCTCGATGCTGCCGAATCTGATGACGCCGCTTGCGGTCGCAGCGTCCGAGGCTGAGCCGTGGTTTCGGTGGTCAATTTCCGCGAGCGTGTAGATTGCCCTTCCCTGCATTACCTCTTCGCACCGGCGCTTTTCCGAGAGGATAAGCTCCATGATCGCGGGTGACACGAGACCGCTCACGGTCGTGCCGGTCGCGGCTGCGCCGCTTGGGGCGTAGCCGAGCGGGCCCATAAGGTCGTCGACGTCGACGCTGAACTCTATGTCGATTATTTCAGGTTGTGCCGACATCGAACTTTCCGAATTGTTTGAAGGCCTCGAACATGATTTCCTTTTGCTCCTGCGACACCTGTATCGCAGCCGGGTCGTCATAGTCGCCGAGGATGAAGCCTCCGTCCGGCGTCGCCCACTGTTCGAGCAGCAGTTTCGCTTCCTGCCCGATCTCTTCGCGCGTTCCGTGGGGGAGCGTCGCCTGTATGTCGACCAGCGACTCGAAGCATATTTTTCCCCGGAAGCGGCGTCCGATTTCCTCGATGCCGAGCGCGCGCGGCTGCTGCAAGTTGATGACGTCGAGACCGAGGTCGATGAACTCGGGGATCAGGTCGTTCACGCGGCCGCAGGAATGCAGCCAGAAGTGCATGCCGGCCTCGTGTGCGGCGTCGAGGAGTTTCTTGTAGCGGGGTCTGAAGAACTGCCGCCACATGGGCACGCTGATGAAGAGAGATTTCTGCGTCCCCCAGTCGTCGGTCATGGTGACGCCGTGAATTTTCTCCGGAAACCGCTTCGCGTAATTTCGGATGAGCCTGATTCTGAAATCGAGGATGCTGTCGAGGGTTTGCTCGAGGAGCGAAGGATTCAGGTAGAGGTCGGCGAGTGTGTCGGTGAATCCGTGAAGGAAATGGAGTTGCTCGAAGATTCCTTGACCAATATATCCGAGCACGTACCGCCCGTCTGCATAGGGGAGGACCATCTCGATGGTCTCATAGCGCGCGTCGTCATCGGCGTCGGGAAACCGGTGGCTCTTCAGGTCGTCCAGATTCTTTATGGGATGCTCTTTGACCTGGCCCATGTTGGGGAGGTCAGTCTTCTGCATTTCGCAGCCCCACTCATCTTCACCGGGTCTGGAAGGCTGGTAATCTTTTCCGAATCCGTATGCGACGATGTAGGTGTCGTTCACTCCGACTTCGTCGAACCTGATGCCGATGCGCGGAGGTTTTTTGAATTCGATCGCGCGCCGAATGATTTCGTAGCCGGTCATGGTTCCCTCACGAAGACAGCGAAAGAAGCGGAGCAATGTATAGATAATATCAAAAATTGCGAGCGTCTTCAAATCTGGATCACGAATCACGCGAATCCGTGAAGCGTAGGACGAATGAAACGAATGATGAAGAAACGAGATTCTTCGCTTCGCTCAGAATGACACCTTCCCTTGGTCTGGTTCCTTTTCGTCTCGCTCGTTTCTTGTTTGGGCTGATTATGTTCGCGCGTAGTGCGCGCGGGGTTCGGTGACGTGGGAGTACATGATGATGAGGGCGAGCACCGTGAAGAGGATCGAGAGGGAGAAGACGGGTTTGTAGGATATATTGTCGGCGAGGAAGCCTGCGATGAGGGGGCCGATGGCGCTCGAGATTTCGCCGATGGAATTGACGAGGGCTATTCGCATAGGCAAGCCGGAGGTGTCGCCGAACTCGAGCACCATGTTGCTCATCGCCATGTTGAATCCGCCGACGCCCGCGCCCAGCGCGAGGAAGACGATGACGGCGAGCGTATATGAGGCGGGCGCAGACACAAGCATGAGCAGGGCCAGCGTCCAGATGGTCACTGATATGAGGAATACGCGCCTGAATCCGCTGCGGTCGGCCACGCGCCCGAGAAGAAG
>JACRIR010000160.1 GCA_016215705.1 Candidatus Poribacteria bacterium
CTCGTCAATTATGCCGTCTTCCAGTACGCCGTACCGGAAGCAGCCGCCGAAGCCGTCGGTCGCAACGATCTGATCTCGATGATCGCCGTAGCCAACAAAGCCGGGGGCGGACAATCGGTAGCAAATACCGAATACCTTTACATCAAGGAGCTCAAAGGGATACTCGAACCTGCTGTCTCTCTGTTCAAACAGGAAGACGATCCGCTGTACCTCGTACGCGGTCAAGGCACTGCTCGTCAGGTCTACGACAAATTGACCGACAAGTGGCACAACCTAGAGCAGCTCAAGCGTCAACACGCGAAAGAGGTCGCTGATACTCGCGCCGTTGCGTCCGCTGCAGCAGACACCGTATCCAGTCATCCGAGCTTCAATCAGCCGACCGAGCCTGCAGTACCGGCAAAGCCGACACTTTCAGACGCGGTCATGGACGTCATCACGAACGCCGGACTCAAGCGAGCAGACCTCGCGAAGTTCGCCGGTGAACTCGGAATTGATGACGGAACTGATGTCGAAGTGTATGCTACGAACAAAGATCTCATCGCCAAAATCACCGAAGTCAACGAAGCTAATAAGAAGGGATAACAACTATCATGGAAGACTCAACACCTCAAGAAGAAGTCAAAGATCAGCGTCGGTTCAAAGTTCATCTGATCCAGACCGTACCTGAGCATGAAGTTGTTGCCGAGACCTTCGAGTACGCCGCCGACAATAAGAAGCTCGCCTTGCAAGAGGCTCAGAACTTCATCGACGACGAAAAAGAGATGGACGGCGTGACTTACCGGCTTGAGGCAGAAGAGATCAAAGACTCCGAAGAGTCTACCACTGAATAGTTTTTTATCCGGGCGGAGACGTCTAGCAAATTAAATCTACGAAAGGAGTGTCTGTTATGGCAGAACTCACACGCAAAAATCAACCTAAGGACGCGGACGGTAATGTTTTGCCGGTCGCAGCTACTCCGGAAGCCGTAGCTGCTGACGCAGCCGCAGCAGCCCCAAAAGCTGACGAACTGCAAAAGCGTCGCGAAGCGGTGGCTGACGCCGGTCTTGCTCATGGAAGCATGAACAACCACATCCCGATGAGCAAGGATGAGTTCAGTGAAGCAGAGCGCGCAGGTGATACTGCTCGTACCTTCCCTGACAATGTCAGCGAACAAACCAAGCGCGCGAACGCCGAGAACGACGCAGCAGTGGGCGCAAGCTCTACTGTCGGTCAGCCTGCGGTCGGTTCAAGCGAGCTTCGTGATCCCGGCGTGGATAGTTCGGCTACGGCTGATCTTCCCGAAGGCGATCCAAAGCCTGCCGATACCGTCAAGGGCTCAGGCGACGACAACAGCAAAGAAAAAGTCGAAAAATAATCTTTGCACCGAGCCCGGCGGTATATCCGGGCGTCCAAAATAACGACAGGAGTCGGATAATGTTTCGTATATTCAAGAGACCTCAAAAGCCAATAGTCGCAGAAGTGCGGCTCGTTACGAAGTTAGAGTCAAAAGAGCTCTTCGATACCCTGATGACCCTGTATCACGCAGGGTACTCTTCCGGATGGTCTCACAACCCTCGATGGAAGGGTACGCCGAAGCGTGTAGCAGACACTCATCAGCGTATCAAGGATCTCTTGCGCGTGAAGGTGGAGCGACAGCCATGACCGGCGAAGTAAACGACGACAACGTGGTCTACATCGACGAGTTCAAGCGCGAGCGGTGGCTCTTGAAGCTGCGCCTTGCTCGTGAAGTCGGTCAGCATACCCTCAGCTCCGAAGTGGATCTCTCGAACCTGATCATCTTCCCTACGCCTGACGGAGACGGTGCAGCATGAACTTCGACATAGCAACAATGCCGCTCGTCTTCATAGACGTCGAGACTACCGGCTTCTCGCCTACGAAGTGCCGGATCACTGAGATAGCTGCTCTGCGCGTTGAGGGCGGCGAGATCAAGCGGAAGCTCGTCTCACTGTTCACTATCGGCGAGCCTGTACCTGAGATCATCACAAAGCTCACCGGGATCGATGACGCCATGCTTGAAGGTCAGCCGACGTTCGACACTGTCTGCGATGAGCTGATCGAGATCCTCGACGGTGCTATCATGGTCGCGCACAACGCAAAGTTCGACTACAGCTTCATCAAAGCCGAGTTCGAACGCTGCGGCAAGCAGTTCACCGCGATCACTCTCTGCACCTGCGAGCTCGTGAAGGTACTGTACCCGGCTCTTCCGAACCATAAGCTACAAACACTCATCGAGACGTACGAGTTCGAATACACCGATCGTCACCGGGCAGAGGATGACGCCGCAGTGCTGATCCAGTTGCTCACGAAGGTCGGCAAAGAGTTCGATCACGATAGACTACGCCTCGCAGTGAACGGAGCAACCGTATGAAGATCATCGAGCACGATCTACACGACAATCTGTACCGGACGCACCTGTACCTCGTCATCTGCGAAGATCCTGCAGAGTGGGCGGAGTGGCTCAAGAAGCCGGAGATCGCATACACCGGAGAGCAGATCAATCACTCAGGCAGTGAAGCGGCGTTCTACCGTATCAAGCCTGACGAGTCCGATGACTGCAACTTCAACGTGATCTTCATGAGACGTATGCACATACCTACGCTATGCCATGAGCTGAGTCACTTCATCATCTATACGTTCGACGAGAAGTCCGTACCGATCAGTGAAGAGAATACCGAAGCCTTCGCCTACTACTTTGAGTTCTGGATGAATACTATACTGGAAGAGTGGAGAGAGTTAGTCAGGCAACCGAAGCAACTTCCTGTCAATAATAAAATAATAGGGTCTGGAGCAAACTAGATGAGTTCGCCGGAAGAGCAGAAGCAGTATTCAGCAGGTCGACCGAAGGGTGCGGCTTCAAAGCGTACCATCGAGCGCATGACTGCAAAGCGCAGGCTCGTCGAACGTGTCGTCGCGAACACTGACCGGCTCTTCAACGCGCAGCTCGACAAAGCTATCGGCGAAAAGTACCTGATGGTCAAGATCACCGAGCGCGGTGCGCGTGGAGCTATCAAGCGCGAGTACCATGAGATTGTTACCGATCCCGAAGATATTATCCGCTTCCTCGATGGCGAGATGGAGAATACCGACACCGAATACTACTACATGACGACAAAGCCTGCCGACAATATGGCGATCTCGAACCTGCTCGACCGCGCTTATGGCAAGCCGACAGAGAAGGTCGAACTCGGCGGCAAAGAAGAAGGCGACTTGTCGGATCTATCAGATGAAGAGATACAGGAGCGGCTAAATGTCAGAATTGACGCATACCTCGCAGCCCGACAACGAAGTCGAGACTGAGATCATGGAGCTCATGAACGAGCAGGATAGACGCCGGGCGCGCAAAGACCCGGTCTTCTTCGTGCGGCACTACCTGTACACGTACGACCCTCGTCCGGAAGCATATCCGCACAAGATCGACTTCGATCCGTACGGCTTTCAAGAGGATCTTATCATCGAGCTCGTCGCCGCCATCCGGTCAAGCACTGAGGAGTTCTACGAGAAGTCTCGCGATATGGGCGTGTCGTGGATCGTGCTCGCGGTCATACTCTGGTTCTGGCTCTTCGAGCCCGGCTTTCAAGCACTGATCGGTACGTACCTCGAAGACCTGATGGATAACTGGGCGATGGACTCACTGTTCGGCAAGCTCGCCTTCATGATCGAGACTATCAAAGATCCTCTGATCCTGCCGCGTGGCTTCAAGATCGACAAGCACCGCACGTACGCGTCCATCACGAACCCGGAGAACAACAACGCCATCCTCGGCAAAGCACCGACAAAGAAGTTCGGTCGCTCCGGACGCTATACCGTCGTACTGTTCGACGAACTCGGCTTCTGGCAGTGGGCGAAGCAAGCGTGGGCGGCTGCCTCAGAGTCTACGCGCTGCCGCATAGCCGTCACCACTCCGCCGGATGAGCCGTCGTACGCAAAGCAGCTCAGAGAGTCCGGCAAGATCAAGGTCAATACTATCGGCTGGCGACTGCACCCTGACAAAGATGACGCATGGTACGAAGCTCAGAAGGAGCGCAAGACCGACGAAGAGATGTTGCACGAGATCGACATATCGTGGGAGTACTCGAAGTCCGCGATCGTCTACCCGGAAGCGCGCAACCTGCTCTTCGGCAAATATCCGTACGATCCGAACCTGCCGATGTACGTCTCGATCGACCTCGGACTCGACGCTATTGCTGTCGGCTGGTATCAGCCTGTACCGAATACGCACTGGTGGACGCTCGTCGGTGCGTACGAGAAGTCAGACGAAGCTATCGAGTGGTTCTTGCCGTTCTGGGGCTACCCGATCGACAACGATCAAGGCTTCATGTACGACGAAGACGATCTCGCTATGATCGAGACGACTCGCCGGTGGAAGCGTGGCTACTTCTTCGGAGATCCGTCCGGCAATCAGCGGCACGTCGAAGATCCATCGAAGGAGTCAGCGTACGCCCGGCTCAAGAAGAAGGGTATCAACGTGCAGGTCAACACTGTCGACAACGACTTCAAGACCCGGCGCGACGCGGCAAAGCGTTTTCTCGTCAAGCTACAGGTCAACGATACGCCCGGTACTCGGTGGGCGGTGGACTGCTGGCGGCTCGCTCACTACCCGAAGCGGCGCGAAGAGAGCAACAGCACGTCCGGAGTCACAAAGCCGGTACACGACTACACCTCGCACCATCGTACGGAGCTTGAGTTCATGTCGGTCAACTACGAGAAGTATCCGTTCGACGCCGAGATCAACAACACCGCGTCGGCGCGCAAACGTGAGTACGATCCCAAAACTGGGCGATTATTGTCGTAAATACCGCGAAAAAGTCCAAAAAAACGCAAAAAAGTACGAAAAAAGTATGGATGTATGAAAATCTAGCCGACTCCGCTACAATAAGCACTAGCAAGTCATCGAAAAGGACACTATGAGCAACACCCCCGATATTGATCACAATGAAACAGAGTTCGAGACCACTGATCAGGGGTTCGCTGCCTTCCTCGCGACTCGATACATGTTCATGGACGCCATCGACACCGGTCAGGCTATGGGGCGCGGTCAGTACGGCAACAAAAAAGCCTTCCAGTTCTTAGTACCTGTCGGTACTGACATGGAACAGCTCAAGCTCGACTATGAACTGGGCGTCGAAGATACGAAAGTACCGTTCATCGTGGCGTTCAATAAACTACGACTGATCCGGCAATCGTGCCGCAAGCCGTTCAACTATCAAGGAGCGAACAAATAATGGCGAAGAAGAAGCAGCCGACATACGGCGACAGTCGCGACGATCTATTGCAGAACGATAGTACGAAGCTCTCGAAGAAGGGCAAAAACTCCGGCGGCAAGCAAGCAGCCAAAGGCGACAAGTTCGATCAGATGGTCGATGACGAGAAGGACAACCCGAAGTCATCCGTCAAGCGCACCGAAGACTCGAAGACGTGGTCTGAGCGATACGACCTCGCCTACCGCAACGAAAAGTCCATGAAGAAGAAGTGGTCGGAGTGGTACGAGATGATGTACGCCGTCAAGACTTACAAGAATATCTCGATGTGGAAGTCTCAGGCCTTCATCCCGGTCATGTCATACAAGGCGTGGACGATCATCGCGAAGCTGCTCTCACTCAAGCCCGGCTTCTCTGTCAAGATGTACGACGAGCTCTACTCTGACGAAGACCGCAAGTCCATCGAGAAGGCGAACCTCAAGCTCGAATACGATTATGACAACCCCATGCTCGAAGAGTCGATCCGCGACAAAGAGCTCGACATCTTCACCGACGCCACTGTCTGCGGTACAGGCTTCGGCAAGGCTGAGTGGGTATCCGGTACTCGCTGCTACTACAATCACTTCAAGCGTGACGACGGCGAGATTGACTACTCAAAGGCTGACAAGACCGAGATAGACTTCGGCTACAACGATCTCGAACCGCTCAACGCCTTCGACGTGTTCGGCGCACCCGGCAAGCGCAACTGGGAACAAAAGCCCTGGATCATCGTCAAGTACCGCAAGACTCGCTCTGAGCTGCTCGAAGATGATATGTACGATGAAGCGATCGTCAACAAGGTCAAGCCGACCGGCAAGAGCCGCGATCAGATCACGAAGTACAAGCAGAGCCGCGATCAGTTCATCGGCGAGAACAACGACGATCAGGACTCTATCGATGACACTGTCGACAGCTTCGACGTGTTCGAGTGCTACGAGAAGGTCAACGGCAAAGTCTACCTGATGACCTTCATGCTAGGCAATCTCGAAGGTGCTGATCAGTCCGAAGCCGGTGACGAAGACGGCGCATGGCACGAGATCCGCAACGAGCAACAACCGTACTGGCACTTGAAGTATCCGATTGTACCTGCCTACATCCGCCGCAAGCCTCACCACTGCTACGGAGAGTCGATCTTCGAAGTGACTGAGAGCATGGCGAACGCCTACAACGACATCTTCAATCAGCTCGCAGACAACCTCGCTATCGTCGGCAACGGTGGTATCCTCATGCACGAGACCTCGACTACGATCTACGACTTTTACTACGCGCCGGGCGGTGAAGTCCGATACTCAGGCACGAAGCCGGAGTTCGAGTCACCGAGTTCACCGGACATACAGCTCTTCAATACGATGTTCAGCTTGCTCGACGCAGGCGTCACAAACGCTACAGTCAGTCCGTACGCCGCCGGTATGCCGTCAGACGAGCAGGATCAGACTCAAGGCACGATGGGCGGTATCAACGCCCTGCAGGAAGCCGCAGGAGAGATCACGTCGTTCATGAAGGGCTCGATCATGCAGTTCGTCAAAGGTATAGGCGTACGCTGGCTCTCGAACAACCGTCAGTTCTTAGACGAAGCGATCACTATTCAGCAGACTCGCTACGGCAAGAAGAGCGTCTACCGTATCACGAGTGAAGACTTCCTCGAAACTATGATCCTGACCATCGACGAAGACTCTATGCAGCCGGTCACGAAGCAGCAGCAGCGCGAAGACAATGCCGCGTGGGTTACGTCCATGACTACGCTGCAGGATCGCTCGCTCATGCAAGCCGGGCTCATCCCGAACCCTGCCGTACCTGCCGCACAACCGACCGTCGACCCGGCAACCGGTCAGCCTGTCGCTGCGCCTGCCGCAGTTGTACCGAAGGGCGTGAAGCCGATGTACCTCGACTTCATCAAGATCGCCGCCGAAGTGAACGAGAGCTTCAACAAGCCCGACATCGATGAGTTCTTACTCGACCCTGACGCAGAGAACGAAGACGCCCCGGACAATGCCGGTATGGTCGCCGCGATCCGCGAGCTCGTCAAGGAAGGCGCGATCGATGGCGGTGAAGCTCAGGCTATCATCGACACGATAGAGAACCGAGTACCAACAAGTACGCCACAAATAAGTCTGGAAGGAGACGAAAATGCCACAGAACAAGAAACCACAACAGAGTCCGCGCCGCGAGCAGTCGCCGGAGCAGCGGCTACTGCAGCTTCAAGCGGAGCTTAGTCACCTCGAACTACTCAAGCAGCTCACCGAAGGTCAAGGCTTTCAGGAGCTCTTGAAGGTCATGCAGACCGAAGCCAACCGTCGCCGCAAAGGTCGCGACGCTATTCACTGGAATAGTACCGCCGATGAGTTTATGGCGTACGAGAAGAAGTCTCTGTACGCTGCAGGCTATATTCAGGGCGTCGAGTTCGGCTACAACGTGCTCTCAGCCATACCGGAGCAGTACGCCTCAGTGAAGCAGTCCATCGATACGCTCGCGAAAGAGATCAAGGCTGCAAAGAAGGCTGGACGTGTATAACTACCGCAAAAACAACCCTCGACCGCGTCGTCACTCTGGCGGCTCTGATGAAGCTCCGCTCAAGGTAGGAGACATCGCGCCGGACGGTCAGAAGATCATCGGTATATCGGAAGAAGGTCGCTACATCACCGGGATCACCGACGGCAACATACACGATCCGCAGGCTGAGATCATCGACGAGCAGGGCGAGACAAGCTATCACGACCTCTCGAAGCAGCGAGCGATCCGGATGTGCGCGCCGGACGATCACGACCTGCAGCCCGAAGGTGAAGTCGGCGAAGAGATCCCCGGCACTCAGTCTATGAAGTGCCGCAAGTGCGCGTACGGTGTTCTGCAGCCGATCAAATAGTATTGTTTGCAAAAGCAGAAGCGTGATACTATTATGTTATCAATAAGCCCTTCGGCGAATATGAGGAGAACTACATGTCAGAGCTAGATGATGATCTACGCGAAGAAGTAAATAACGCACTCGAAGACGACGAAGTCGACGAAGCTGCGGAACATGATCAGGACGACATCGCCGATGATGACAGTCCAGAGGACGAAGCCGACGACGTTCAGGAAGAAGACGAAGATGATGACGAAAGTGATCAGAAGCGCAAGCCTTCCGGCAAAGATAAGACCCGCTCTGCGCCCGCAGACGACGACGATCTTGAAGAGGACGACGACCCTTCACTCGACTACGCTCGACCTGAGTTCGGCACTGGGAATACGCCGCAGGTCAAAGAGTTTGACATACGCACCTTACCAAAAGACCCCGAAACTGGCTTGATCGACCCTGTCGAAGCGAACAAACTCATCAATGAGTTCTACGCCAATCAAGGCAAGGCAACGACTGAGTCACGTCAAAGGGAAGAACAGACGAAGAACCTGCTTACGCAGCAGTGGACTCGTGTTAGTAAGAAGTACCCGGCGGTATATTCAAACCCCCGGCTTCGAGATATGGCGCGTGATATGCACCTCAACTCGATCGGTACTGCTAACTACTTGACTCCGGCGCAAGCCGCAGCCAAGATCGAGCGCACTCGCCGCGAGCTTGTGAAAACAGGCTACAAGTCAGCGAAGACTCGTCGTTCAGTTGAGACGATGACACGTACGGAGCGCAACTCCGGACGCCCTTCAACAGGGAAGCTATCGGACTACGAGAAGGCAAAGGCGCGAGCCAACAGCCGAGATCCGCAGAAGGCGAAAGCCGGACGCATGGAGCTACTTCGTATCCGCCGAGAAGCACGTCGCCGCGCTGGATAGTTCGCAGAGGTAAGATCCGCTATTGTCGCCCTGATCCCTCATATCAGTCACACAATAATAGAGTAGCCAAAGCTACAGAATAGGATCGCCACTATGGCAGCACCAGAGAAAAGCTATGATGACGCAGCCCTCAAAGAGGACTTGTCGAACGAGATCGAAAATATCAGCCCTGTCGAAAACTGGTTCTTGAAGAACTTGCAGAAGACCAAAGCGAAGAGCACGACTCACGTCAACCTCGTCGAACAGTTGAAGACTCCGGCTCAGAACGCCATGATCGAAGGTGCGGACACCGTTTACGCTGACCGTACTCGCCCGACTCGCGTTGACAACCTGACTCAGATCATCGAAGTACCGTTCGCGGTCTCGACCACTGAGCAGTGGATGGATCACGCCGGGTTCGACAACAGGTACGAGCACGAAGCTGAAAAAGCCATGAAAGAGTGGGGCAACGACGCCGAGCGCGCCATCGTCCGCGAAACTCGTCAGGCTGGTAACGCTGCAACCGCTCGTCGCATGGACGGTATCATCAACAAGATCACCTCGAACGTGATCAACGGCGCAGGTACGGCTGTATGGACTGAGACTGTCTTGAACAACCTCGCCGAGCTTGCCTACTGGCAAGGTGGTACACCGACTGACCTGTTCTTGAGTCCTGCATTGAAGCGCAAAAGCTCTAGCTTCACGCAAGGCGACCGTCAGTACTCCGCTGAAACAAAGCGACAGACTCGTCTGACGCAGGAATACGAAGGCGACTTCGGAGTAATCAGCTTCCACATGCACCGCTTCATCAACGACCAAGCCGACAGCAACACGTCCGGTACTGGCGCACAGCGAGCCCTGTTGCTCGACGTTGATATGTGGGCAATCGCCTACGGTGAGAAGCCTCACGAAGAAGAGCTGGCGAAGACCGGACTTGCCGTCAAGGGTCACGTCTACGGTGAATTGACTGTCGAAGCGAAAGCTGAGAACGCCAACGCCAAAGCTATCAACATGATCTCCTAATCAGTAGGATCGATCTAACTGCCGGGGGTGCTACATGCAGCCCCCGGCTCACAAGGAAGTGCAACATGTCAGACCTCATACTGGGCGATCAAAACGGACTCTCTGTACAGGAGCAAGTCGACAAAAGACTGCGAGCGGAAGCGTTCGCCAAAAAGATACTCGAAGCACCTGCCGGTACTCCGGAGCGATGGAGTCGCATATTCAAGGTCTGGTACGGTCTCGACCCTAACGCTAGAGAAGATCACATCGCCGCCTGCGAAGAGGCTGCAGCCGTACGTGCGTCGCTCGACGACAAAGAATACGGTCTCAGCAAAGCCTCACGCGGCAAAGCCTACGGCGAAGAGGTGAACGGTCACGTCAACAACGCGCTCGTCGCTATCATGCCGGAGAAGCTCAAGGCGTGGCTCGTGAAGTACGATCCGACACTCAACAAGAACTTCAACAAAGGCGCAGCCGAACAGCGCAAAGCATGGCGTAGAGTTTACAACAATTTTCCGTTTTATCGAACAACTGAGAAATTAAGAGAGGGGTTCTAATATGCTACCGCAAACAGGCTATGACGAAGCGAGCGTCGCTCTCGCACGACTACTCAATCAAGACTCGATCCCTAGCTCTGAGAGCGGTCGCGTCGCCTTCTTCATCGCGTCCGGCGTTCAGCGTATCCTGCGCGCCCTCGATATACCGCAGACGCTCACGTACGCCTCGGTCACGACTGACGCAAACGGTCGCGTCTCTCTTGCTACGTTGCGCCTCGGCATGACGCCCGGTATCGACGTAGTCACCGACGGTATCCGCAACTACACCCTCGTCACTCCTTCGGAGCGTTATCAGTATCAGCAGGGCAACTACTACTTCAACGTCGTCGTCGAAGCTGGCGTATGGGTGCTCTACAGCTCCGAGAAGAACGCAACGCTCACTCTCGGCTACTACGACACGCCTGACACCGTCGTCAGTGGACTCACGCCGGTCAAGATCGCTCTGCAGCCGATGGTCGTTGCGAAGGCAGCTCTCATCTACTACAGGCAGGCTCAAGACCCGGAAGCCGACACTGAACAGGAAGAAGATCAGTTCAGGCAGGAGATCGCAGAGATCGGTGAAGCGCAGGAGCGCAGGCGTCCGCAGCAGTTCGCGAAGACGCGGCGTGACGACTACGGTCATCATCTCGGCTACACCGGCAACGGCAGGAGAGGCTAGATGAGTCTCGCAGTATCCGGCGTCCGCAGGCGCGGCAGACGGCGACGAACCGTACTAGAGCAGAGGTTCTTGAACCCCGGCAAAGGTATCAATGTCTTCGTCTCTGAGCAGTTTATTGATAATCAAGAGGGCTCAGGCAGCAACAACTCAAGTATCGTCGAGTCCGGTGCGATCACGAAGCGCAACGGCTGGACGACTGTCGGTGTCGGTCTCGTCAACGCTCCTCGTGGGCTAGGCTCGTACTATCCTACCGGCGCAAACTCGGTACTTATGACTGTCGACGGCAATCAGCTCAAATACCTCTCAGGCGCGCTCTGGACTGCGCTTCCGGCGATCACATACGCTAACTCTGACCGCTATTGCTTCGTACAGGCAGGCGGCGATATGTACATCTGGAACGGTGTCGACGCAGGCTCGCGCATGTCTGGACTCACGCTCACGCGCCCGAATACGACTCCGAGTGCCGCCTTCGGTATCTACTACGCCGACAAGCAGGTAGTCTCAGGTGTACCAAGTAAGCCGAACCGACTCTACATCAGCAGCTCGATCGACAGGGGTGACTTCACGAACGCCACCGGTACACTCGGCAGCTCGACCGAAGTACCGGGTACGACTGCACCGTACGCCGGTTCTGACGCCAACTACTACGACCTCAGCCCGGACGATGGCGACAAAATCACCGCGCTCGCGAAGTATCAGGATCAGCTCATCGTCTTCAAGACTCGCTCGATCTGGTCGATCACCTTCGACACGAACGGTCAGCCTATCGGCAAGCTCGTCACAAACGGCGTCGGCTGTATATCTCACTGGTCTATCGACACCGTTGACAACGATCTGATCTTCCTGAGTCGTCGCGGCTACTTCGTACTCGGCACTGAGGCTCAGTTCTTCGACCAACTTCGCACAAACGAGCTCTCGATCCGTATCAAGCCGTACATCAAAGCCATGACCGCAAGCCGCCTCAACCGCGCGACTTCGATCTGGCACGATAACGTGTACTACTCTGCAGTACCGACCGGCAACAGCACGACGAACAACCGCTGCTTCACGTATCACCGGCAATATACCGGATGGCTGCAGTCGCAGAACATCAACGCGAACGCCTTTACGCAGTACATCGATCAGACCTCTCAAGAAGAAGAGCTCTACTACGCTGACGAAGTACTGCCGCAAGTATGGAAGCTGACGACAGGTTACGCCGACGCGTCCGGCACTGCTTCGCCGCAACCGATCTCGATGTACTGGGAGTCGAAAGCCTACGACTTTTCGACGTTCGATATTCAAAAGCGGTTCGTAGACGTGACTCTGCTCTTCCGTCAGCTATCCGGCGCGGTGAAGGTGACTATCACCATCGACGGCAACCGGATCACGAAGAACTACAACATCCCCGGTACATCGTTCTCAGGTGGTCTCGGTCGCGGTGGTCTCGGTAAGGCGTCACTCGGCGGTAAGTACGAAGCAGGTATCCTCGGCACTACAAGCTCGACTGTCACGAACAACATCCCGATCCGGCTCAACGTGGGCGAAAACGGACGCACGATCAAGATCCGCGTCGAGAACAGCAACCTCAACGAGAGCTTCACGCTGCTCGGCTTCAACATCGGATACCGACCATACGGACGCAATAACTTCCCGGCAGAATTGAGAGTGTACTAACATGACCACTTTGTTGTATAGTTTATATCAGAAGCATAACCTCAAAACTGCTAGAGGGAAAATGACATCACAATTAAACGCTCTCAAAGGAGTAAATACATGGCATTTTTAGGTATCCCTACTAGCAGAAAAGATCTCGGCAACGCTGGCTGGATCAAGGGCGCGGCAACAGTCGGTGCTCGAACAACTGCAAACCTCGGCTCTCTAACAGGCGGAAGTCAAGCAAGCGTCCAGAAGCTACGCGGCTTCGCTGACGCTATCGATGACCCTAATCAGGGCTACGCTGGTACGCTGAACCCGGCGAAAGCACTCACATCAATCAACGCCCCCGGCACTGCCTTCAACTTCACGCAGGCGCGCCCGGTCGCAGGTGGCGCAGCAGGCGGTCAGGTTCAAGGTGACTCTACCTTCGACCCGAACGGAACAGGTCTCGGCGGCGGTGCATACGGCTCAGGCAGCGGCGCAGCCTACGATCCCGACCTCGACCCGACGAAGATAGCCGCACAGCGCGGTCAGATCCGTAACCTGATGAGCATGTTCGAACAAGCCTACAATGACGTCGTCGGACAAGTCGATCGTCTAGCGGCTCAGAAGCGCGGCGACTTCGAGAAGAGCTACGGCGATCAGCAAGTCGGACTCGACAAGAACTTCGGCTCGACTACTCAGGGTATCGACGATCAGTTCTCCGCTCGTAACGCATATCACAGCTCATACCGCGAGAACGCACAGCAACAGGCTCGCGACGCTTACGACTCTGCTACCGGACAACTCGGCGAAGCAAAGAACCGCGACATCGCTTCCGTCGGTCAGTTCGCCGATCAGCAGAAGGCGGAGTTCGCAGGATCTCGACCGACCTTCAACGTCGACGACTACGGCAAGGTCTCCGACCTGCTTGACATCGGTCAGACCGTACAGTCAGCCCTCAACAAGATCAAGACTACCGGTGCAGGACTCGGTACTGACAGTCAGTACATCCAACACTTGAACGGTATCGCTCCGACTCAGGAGACCGGCTCTGCCGCGCTGAAAGCACAACTCGACAAACTGGCTCAGACCGGTACGAACCCTGACGCGAAGCGCGCTATCGCAGCCGTAACTATCCAAAACGCAGGCGGCGATCAAAGCGCATGGATGGACTACTTCGAGAAGCAGCAAACTCAAACAGGATCGAACGCAGTCACCGACCCGACAATGGTAGCACTACAGTAATAAAGGAGCGTCCACATGGCTAATATCTTCCAAAAGATAGCCCAAAAAGCTAAGGACGTCGCCGGTGGTGTATACCATCAGTTCGCTACAAATGACGGTGGTCAGAACTATCAGTCCTACCTCGATGAACAAGAGCGGAAGCGGCGCGAGCAGCAACAGCAGGCAGCGCAGCGCGCACAGCAGCAGATGGCGCAGCGCAATCAGAACTCCGGCGGACTACAAGTCGCGTCTCCTTCGCCTACGCCAAAAATCACGATCGCTAAGCCACAAGCCACGCCTGACTTGAAGGTAGCCGTACCGGGCGCAACTCCTACGATCTCCGTACCGAAGCCGACCGTACCGCAAGTGCCAAAGCCTACGCAGCAGTTCAAAGGCTTCACGATGGATCAGGGCAAGAACAAGACTATCTTCGGCAAGAACGCCGCATGGCTGCTACCGAAGTCACTCGAAAAGACGTACGGCGTCAAGGTCAACCGCGACGTCACAACCGATCATGACTCCTTTATGCAGCAGTACGACAAGCTCGGAGACGACTTCAAGAAGGTCTATACGAACCAAGTAGTCGAGCAGGCAGGCAAGGGTGACAAGGTCGCTCAGGCGACGCTGAAAGCTCTACAGGATACCGGTCGCATGAAGGGCGGCTTCTCTGAGTTCGCGGAAGGTGCGAACGATAAGCTCTACGGTGGTCTGACGAGAGGTGCTCTCCGGACGACCGACTTCGTGCTACCCGGCAAAAACACCTTCGGACTCGAAGCCGAAGCCGACAAGCTCGATCCTACGAAGCAAGGTACTCAGCAGTTCACGCAGCGCGGCAAGCAAGGCGAGAAGTTCGGTACTGTCGAAAAAGGTATCGTCGATCTCGCTACGATAGCCGTCGGCGGTGGTGCTGCAGACAAGGGCGTCGAAGCCGTACAGCGCGCAGCTCAAGCAAAGTCACTCCTCGAACGTGCTCGACTCCTCGGACTATCAGTCGAAGAAGCGAACACTCTTATCAACGGCGGCGCAAAAGTCGCTCAGAACGTACCGAAGTATCAGAAGTTCTTGCAGTATGCAGCGAAGATCGCGCCGGGCTCGTTCGTCGGATCAGGTATCGACGCGCTGCAGACCAAAGGGCGCGGCGATGACGTGAACATCGGCAAGTCTGCCGGTATCGGTCTCGCTACTGACCTCGCTACTCCTGTTATCCTCAAGCCGGTCGAGAAGCTGGCGCGCAAGGGTATCGGTCTCATCGGAGACAAGATCACCGGCAAAGCTGCAGCGCAGGGTCTCGATGACGCTGCGGATGAAGGCGTCAACGATCTCGTCGATCACTCGCTGACATGGCAGAATATCCGCGACAAAGTGAAGCTACCGGTCAACGAAGAGGGCGGTATACGCCTCGCAGAGCCGCCTACTCGGACTCCTGCTCCTGCAGTCGACGAACTATCAGACGCGGAAAAAGAAGCAGCACAGCGAGCCTCTGACGCTCTCTCAGCCGGTGACGACACCGCACTCAAGCAAGCTACTGACGATCTCGACCGTCTCCGAACGCAATATATCGAGACGCCTATCGAGTCACCGACCGCACCTCGAACGACGCCTGACGTAGAGCAACCGACGCCCCCACCGGTTCGCAGCGTAGAGCCGACCGATACTCGACCGCCGGTCATCGCGTCCGCTGCAGAAGACGCTGCACAGCAGACGCCCGAACTCAAAGTACCAGAACAAAGCGTACCTGAGACCCCGGCTGCTCCGCAGATTGACGAAGCTGTACCGAACGCACCCGATGAAGTCGCTCTGCCGCAATCGTTGACCGACCGTATCGATACGTTGCACGAACGAGCTCTCAGCGAGCCTACACCGGAGAACGCCGAAGCTCTACTCGAAGCGCGCCGCGAAGCCGCCGCTCGTCAGGCTGCAGTACAGAACAACTCAGTCACCGCTACATCTAATCAGGATCTAGTCGTGCAAGGGCTCGTCGATCCGAACGTGAACTACAAGCCGGTCGGAGAGCTCAAAATAGGCTCTGATAGTATGGACGAAGTTGATCCGTCGGCAGTCGCACAATATAAGGAACAGATACAGAACGGTCAGCCTATCGACCCGATCATCGTCAAGACCGACGAAAACGGCGTCTCATACATACAGGACGGCAAGCACCGCGCTCAGGCTCTTCAAGAGCTCGGCGTAGAGAACGCTCCGATCTCCGAACAAGTCACGCGCGCCGAACGTACCGCAACCGAAGCTCCGACGCCACAAGAACGTGGCTTCAACGCGTCCGTCCGTAGCAACCCTGACACGCTACCAGAGGTCAAAGAGGCTATCACAAAGACCGACGCCTCGAACTACGATCCGATCACGAACGAAGAGACGCTCCGCCGCGCCGATGAAGCTATCGACGCAGATCCCGAAGCTGCTATTGAACGCGCCAAAAATCAGCAGGAGTACGGCACTGACGTACAGGCTCAGTCAATGAGGCTTATCGATCGCCTGCAGGCAGCCGGACGTGTAGCAGACGCCGTCGAGATCGTCGAAGCCACTGCTCGCCGCGCAACCGAAGCCGGTCAAGCTACGCAGATCCTCGCCGCTTATAACCGCCTGACGCCCGAAGGTATCCTCGGCGCAGCACAACGCGAGATCACGAACGCTCAGAAGCTCAACCCCGAAAAATACGCGAACCTCAAGATCTCCGAAGAGCAGGCTACAAAGCTGCGTACGATGGCTGAGGATCTGCAGAAGCTACCAGAAGGTAGCAACGAGCGCAAGCTCGCGACTCGTGCGCTGCTCACAGAGATCAGCCGCGTCGTACCTACTCCGGGCGCACGTAAGCTCGTCACTCTCTGGAAGGCTGGACTACTGACCGGCGTCAAGGGTGCGGTCGGTGGTAACACTGTCGGCAACACCGCAGCCGCTATCATGAGGAAGGTCGCAGACGTACCGGCTTCGATGATCGATACCGTACTCGCTCAAGCTACCGGACATCGCTCGAAGGTCTTTACGCTCAAGGGTCTACTCGGCGGCTTCGGCGAAGGTCTCAAGGTCGGAGTCAAGAACTTCAAAGAGGGCGTCGGCGCAGAGTCTCAAGCGATAAAGCTCGACTACAAGGCTGTCAACTTCGGTCAGGGCAAGCTCGGTCGTGCCGCTCAGAAGTACACCGACTCAGTCTTCAACTTTTACTCGGCGTCAGACCGACCGTTCTATCACGCCGCGCTCGCGAATAACCTCAGAGATCTAGCCAAAGTCGAAGCCAAAAACGCCGGGCTCAGTGGCAAGGCTGCTCGCGACTTCGTGCAGCAGACCATCAAAGAACCGCCTGATGACATCCTGACTCAAGCCGTCGCCGCCGCCGAAGAGGCAACCTTTCAAGGCAAGAACGCTCTCGGTGCTGCACTATCTGGCGCAAAACGTGGGCTCGCGTCGAAGGGCGCAGCCGGTGAAGTCGCCGGAGAAGTCCTCATGCCGTTCACCGGCGTACCGTCAGCTATTGCGAAGCAAGTCCTCGACTACTCACCTGCAGGCGCAGTCACGAGCACGTACAAGGCTATCCGTCAGGCTGCGAACGGCAACTTCGATCAGGCTGCACAGCGTCGCTTATCAGAAGCTCTCGGTCGCGGCATAACCGGTACAGGCGTTATCTGGATGGGTATGCAACTGCACAAAGACGGTATCCTGACTCTCGGTTATCCGACTGATCCGAAGGAGCGCGCACTATGGGAGTCCGAAGGCAAAACACCGTTCTCGATCAAGATCGGCGGCAAGTGGCGCAGCATGAACTACACCGGCTCGATCATGTCACTCATGGCGATCGGCGGTCAGATCAACGAAGCGAGCAAAGACGGCGGCAACCCGGTCGACAATATCGCGGCAGGTATCGCCGGATCTGGTAAGGCAATACTCGGTTCTACGCCGCTGCAGGGTCTACAGGGCGGTCTCGACGCGGTCACTGATCCGGAACGCTACGGCACGAAGTTCGTCCAAAACACCGCAGGCTCGGTCGTACCTACGCTCGTGAAGGACATCGCAGTCGCGAACGATCCGTTGCAACGTCAGGTCAATAGCCCGATTGACGCCATACAATCACGTATCCCCGGTGCTCGCAACGGTCTACCTGCGAAGCTCGACAAGTTCGGCAACGATCTCGAACGTGCAAACTCCGCTATCGGCTCGGTCATCGATCCGTTCAAGTCGAGTACGGCTCGTGACAGTGATCCGCTATCGATGGAGCTCCGACGCCTGCAGGACGCCGGTCAGGGTCTCTCGCCGCCTACGATTGACAAGAAGACGAAGTTCGACGGTGTAGAGGTACAGCTATCGCCTGAGCAGGTGACGGCTCTCACGAAGCAGACGAACAACAAAGTACAAGCCGCATGGAGCGCGCTCATGGCTGACCCGGCATATCAAGGTCTCAGCGACGAAGACAAGAAGAAGGCACTCGCGAACGCGTCCGGCGACATCGCAGCGTCAGAACGCTACCGCTACGCCTCTGAGAACGGTCTCGGTCAGTTCGCCGCAGGCTTCTCAGGCAAGCCGACGGTACTCTCCGGCAAGCAGGACGCGCTACTCACCGGCAGCGGCTTCGACGTCAGCAACTACACTTCACCGGGCAGCAGCACCCGGATCAACAAAGACGTATCGAGTACCTCAAAGGCTACGCTGACGAAGATCGAAGGTATGCCGTCCGACAAGAAGAAGGTCTACCTCGACGATCCGAAGAACAACTACGCCTATCAGCTCGCTCAGTTCGAAAACGACTTCAAGAACGGCGACCTCTCGGAAGTCGATCAGTACAACAAAGTGCAGGAGCTCGGTTCGCTCAAGGTCAAGTCCGGCTACTCAAAAGAGGCGAACGAGCTCTACGGTCTATCGAAGAAGAAGCTCGCCGACTTCCTAGAAAAGAAGGGCGGCGTCTCTCAGAAGGTGCTCGACGAAGTCAACGCTATGGATCAACAGCTCGCAGCCGAAGGCTACATCAGCAAGCCGAAGTTCGGCGGCGCGGTCGGCTCAAGCGGTGGATCTGGCGGCGGTGGTGGCAGTGGCGGCAAAGAGAAGAAGATCGCTATACCGAAGCCGGTCTTCGGCAGTTTCGGACTTGTTGAAGCTCCGAAGTCACCGAGTCCGACGATGAACTCCGTCATGTCAGATCTTCAAAAGGCGTTCGCGGACATCAAAGTGCTGCAGGGCGTACAGGTCGCACCCGGTTCTGACAGTAGTAAGATACAGCTCAGTACGATATAGTAAAGCATAAGGAGATCGCAAGATGATAACACTACCAACAGCCGCAGGAGCAACAACAGAATACGAAGACTTTTATGAGTCAACTCTTGCTGCACCGGTAGGCGCGTCTGACACTGACATCTATCCGACGACCATGCCTGCTTCGGCGGTCGGCTTTCTCGTAATAGATCCGCTCGGTACGAACCCGGAGATCATCTTCTACAACGTCAAGGGCGCAAACTATGTACGCGTACCATCGAACACCGACGGTCAAGGTCGCGGAGTCGGTACGACTGCACCGCGCGCGTTCGACGCCGGAACAAAGATCGGTATGTACTCGATCGCCGAGTTCTACGAAGGTATCGCGAACGGTGCTCTCATGAGAGACGGCTTCCTGCAGACCCGGCACTTCTCAAGCGCGATCGACCCGAACTCATGGATCGGCACAGGCGAGACGTGGAACTACGTCGGCAACAATGGTCAGCGCGAATATCAGTACGTCGTCGCAGGCGACAAGCGCACGAAGTACAACAAGGGTATGAAAGTGCGTATGCCGCGCGTCATCGGTGTCGGTACGCAGTCCGCGAACTTCCAAAGCGCGAGCTCTCATTTTGCGCGCAAGACTACGCCTTCCGGCATGACGTGGACTGATGACCTTACGACTGCCGGATGGGTTACGCTGACAAGCTATCCTGCAACTGACGCCGCTCTCCTGAGCCGCTTCGATACGGCGACCGGCAGCGGCTTCATCTTCTTCGTCACGCCTCAAGGTCAGCTCGTTCTATCTGCATATAACGCCGGAGCAGGCAACGCAAAGCGCATACAGACAAATCAGTCGATCCCTCTCGGTCGCAAGATACATCTTGCCGGAACGCTGGATATGTCTAGCTTCACGACTGCCACAAACAAGATATTCTTCGACGGTATCGAAATAACCTCAGCCCTCACATCGTCCGGTACGAACCCTGCTTCGTTCGTACAGGCAGGCAACCTCGAAATGGCAGCCTTCAACGGCAGCGGCTTCATCAACGCTCAGATGAGCGAGTGGAGCTTATGGTCGGCAGTCTTGACTCAGGCGCAAGTACGCGACCGTATGCACAAGCAGCTCGTCGGCAACGAAGCGAACCTTGTTTCATACTGGAAGCTCGACGGCAACTTCAACGATAGCAACGCCAACGCGAACCACCTGACAGCGCAGAACGGCGCAATAGCTACAAGTGTCTGGAACGCTTTTAACGCAATAGAATACGGTATAATCACGAACCTCAGCTTCTCCGCTGGCAACACTACGATCACCGTATGGACTGGCGCATACGGCAACGCTCCGTACGAGAACTTGACCGGTATCGGCTACTCAGCCGCAGCTAACCCGATCGGCTTCCCTGAGCGGCAGAACTGGACGGTGAGCTGTCACTTTCGTCAGCAGTTCACTCAAAACAACCCTACCGGCGGTCAGTGGTACAACATCGGCAATCAACAGCTCAGTCTACCGATGGGCGAGTGGAACTTACGCTATCAGACATCACCTGTCACCGGTCTAGCTGGATCGAACATCCAGTATCAGGCACTTGCACTCAGCCCTACCGCTGTAGTAGAAGACGAGTTCGTCACGCAGTCATACCAGAACAGCGCGTCGACTCAAGGCTTCCCACGCTTCCGCGAACGTCCAGTCAACAACAACACCGGCGCACAACAGATCTGGTACTTGAACCAAAAACAACAGGGCGGCGGCGCAGGTACGCTCTACAACATGGACAACTCCGCCGGTATCCCGGTCTCGCTTGTTGAGGCGGTGAGCGCGTACGTCTAGGAACAATATGTATGGATATTTTTCAACTACTCGCCGCCTTCACTCTCGGATACCTCGTAGGGTACATGTATCGGAAGTATCGTCATGCCTAAGAACATCCCCAAAAAGCCCGATAATAGAGACGACAACCGTCCTGCGACACCGGTTGTCGTTGCTTGTCTGGTGGCGATCGTTGCTCTCTCGCTCATCGACGCGCTCGTCGAGAACTTCCAAGTCGATAAGCTCGTTTACGCTATTATTGCCGGTATACTCTTCGGCGTCGGCGGACTCAATGATCTCCTCGGAAGGAACAAAAAATGATCCTAGTTAGGCGCATAGCGAAGCAGGTCGGCGACGCTTTTATTCTGATACTCAAGCGTCTACCGATGATCGCCATCTACACGCTCGCAGCGTTCACGATCCTCACGATCGGCTCGAACCTCGTCTCGCGCTATCAGGTCTCGCAGGATAAGCGGTTCTATACGACCACTCCGGCGACTCACTTCATTAACTACACGAGCTTCATCGCGCAGCCCGGTCGAGAAGGCGAAGACGTGATATACACCGTCTGCCGCAATCATGACGCGAACTACCGCGTCGACGGTGCTCGGACGCTCTACATCGTACCGGAAGGCAAGACCGAAGACGCTCGCGTGTTCGTGTACGTCAAAGACATCAAAAACGGCGTGATCGACGCCGGTAACTGCGCGAGCTACTTCATCCGCGACCGCGAGTACCACTTCAAGCCGGGCAACTATCAGATCACTCTCAACCTCTGCTTCTCGGTCAAGTACGACATCCGGAAGTGCGTCAACGTGAAGAGCAACGTCTTCAAGATCCGCGAGCCGGTCGGCGGTTCGCCGGACACTCAGGTACAGATCAACAACCTGCAGCAGCAACTTCAAGACCTGCAGCAGATATTGAACAATCTGCAGCCGCCGGTGACTCAGTCGTCGAACGGTACTCCTACCAGTGCGCCGCGCTCTCAGTCAGCTACCACGTCTCCGCCTAGTGTTGCAAACGGTACAACATCTCCGAGTAGCTCACAACCGGCTACTCAACCTTCACAGCCGCAGCAATCTCAGCCGCAGCCGTCTCTGATAGAACGAACTCTGGATGGTATTTTTGCGCCGATACGCGGTATACTATAATCACAAGCATAAGCTAATCATAAAGGAGACCGATATATGAGTAGACAAGGCGTAGACTATAGCTGGGCGCGACCCGGCGGAGCAACATTAAAACGAGCAGGCAAAGACTTCGCAGTTCGCTACGTACCGTATCCCGGTCATGGTGGCAAGGGTCTCGACGCTGCAGAGCGTGACGATCTCCGGAACAACGGCGTAGACATCGCTATGGTCTTCGAGTCCTACGCGAAGCGTCCGCTCGAAGGGTTCGGCGCAGGCGTCGCTGACGCTCAGGCTTCCGAAGCCGCTCTCGCAGCCCTCGGTATGAGCGGTATGCCTCTCTACTTTGCGGTCGACTGGGATACTACCGAAGCGCAGCAAGCAGCTATCGACGACTACTTGCGCGGCGCGGCGTCAGTCATCGGCAAGGATCGCGTCGGCGTATACGGCTCGTACTACGTCTGTAAGCGTTGTCGCGACAATGGCACTGCGAAGCTGCTATGGCAGACGTACGCATGGTCAGGCGGTCAGGTGCTCGATGGTATACATCTCTTCCAGTACAAGAACGGTCAGGATCTCAACGGCGCGGTGGACTTCACAGAAGCCCGGCAAGACCAGTTCGGACAGTTCGGCGGCAAAGTCTCCGCTCCTAGTACTCCGGCTGCTCCTGCGCCTGCAGTGAGCGCGTCAGGCACGTATACGGTCAGGGCTGGCGATAACCTTAGTACTATAGCCTCACGCTTCGGCACTACTGCCGACACTCTAGCCGCGATCAACGGTATCGCGAACAAGAACCTCATTTTCGCCGGTCAGGTGCTTCGCCTCAGCGGTGCTACTCCTGCTCCTGCGCCGGTAGCTGGCGGTCGGTACACTGTCGTATCTGGCGACAACCTCAGCAGGATCGGCGAGAAGTTCGGCGTCACAGCAGACGCTATTGCAGCAGCGAACGGTATAGCGAATAAGAACTTGATCTACGCCGGTCAAGTACTCGTGATCCCCGGCTCAGGTGCTTCGCCTGCTCCGGCTGCAGCACGAAGCTACACCGTTGCGAGTGGCGACAACCTGTCAGGGATCGCTGCGAAGTACGGCACTACATATCAAGTTCTGCAAGCCTACAACGGTATTGCAGACGCTAACAAGATCTATCCGGGTCAAGTCATCCGGATACCATAAGGAGTTCTATAATGGCTACACAAACAGATCAGAAGGCGGTGAGGACTGGGGTACTCGATGGACTACTCGTAATCGTCTTCCAGTTCGCCGGACAGCTCGGAGCGTACGCGATAACGCTGCTACCATTTCTCGATACCTTTCAACAGGGTCGCTATTCATGGGTAAAGTTTCCGCTAGGTATCCTACTGGGAGCTGCAATAAAGGCATTAGATCGTAAGAAGCACGAAGACGCCTCTCCTGCGACCGGGCTAGTAAGCCTCTAAGCTCGAATAAAAGCCACAATAACAGACCGCCGCCGAGTAAAATCAGCGCGGTCTGTATTTGATATAGGGGCGCAGTGACCGTCCAGTGTATGAGCTCTTCGAGCCCTTTGCCGATAGTATTGAAGATGAAGTCCACCATGAGATTGATCCTTTTTTGTTATGTTTGTACGCTTCTGTTTTAGACAATAACACGACCGCAAAATAAAAAGCAATAGCTTATTGTACACTATTGCTTTTTCTACTACGTTTTACTGAGGTTGTGAGACGAGTTCTTTGTAGTCGCTCTCGTACTGCTCGCAGTACTTTTTGACCGCTTCGTCTTGAGACTTTTTGTCGGCAGGGATGAAGATGTCTTGCACGAAGTTCAGGGTCTCTTTGCCTTTGGCAGGGATCTCGACTTCTTGCTCGACGTCTTCGAAGACCGGCTCGCCGGACTTGTCGCGCAGGATCTCGCCGTTCTCTTCGTATTGCATGACCGGGCTTGTGACCTTCTCGGTGCGAGCAGGTTCGAACTCAGGGTTCGGGAAGGTTAGAGCGACGGTAGCGACTACCTTTGTTTCAAGGTCTTTCGCAGCTTCGTCGTGAGTGCTGTCGGGGTGTACGGTGTAGTTATATTCTAGTTTGCTCATAATCGGTCTCCTATACGTAATCGAACGCTAGTTGCACATCACCGGCTGCTACTGCAGTCGCGTCAGTGGCAGTTGCGCCGCCTGTTATTGAATATCCGATACCAGTCGTGAACCGCTTGCCGACAGAGCCGAACTCGATCTCTTTGCTCGCGCTTGCAGGAACAGTTATAACAACGATCGGCACATCAGTACCGACAGTCGGTGCAGTAGCTTTGTTGTAGAAGCGGACGTACTTCGCGGCGACTGAGGCGTTGTTTGCAACGCAGTTGATAAGTTGACCGGCAGTAGCTTTTGAGACTGCGCCGTTCGTGGTAGCGGCGGAGTTGACGGCGACCGGTGTAGTGCCGGGCGAAGCGGTGACGGCTTGGTTCGCGGTGACAGTACCGAGAGAGTTTGTACCGGCTGGAAGTGGCATATCGAGACCGATGATACCTGTCATCTCAGAGCCGACCATAGTGACGACGGCTGATCCGGTGACGGCTGCGAGAGCTACGATACGGAAGTAGCGGAAGCCTGCGACGTCGACCTGATACATACCCTGAGTGCCGGAAGGTATAGTTGCCGATCCGACGCCGGTGTTCTGGTTCACGAGTGGAGTGCCGCCGAGAGTTACCCAGTTGACACCGTCGTTTGAGACTTGAGGAGTGAGCGCGCCGGTGTACGTACCGACAATTTGAATAGCCGCAGTATCACACTGCAGCTTTGTCATGTCGAGAACGGCAGCCGATAGCGCAGTAGCAACACCAGTAGCATTTAAGTTTTGAGTGCTGATTGTGCTTGCGCCGTCGAATATAAACATATTTGCATTATACCGCTACAGCTTGAAAAAATACAATGATAAAAAGCGACGGCTGCTGCTCTTCTGTCTTGCGACTCTTCGAGACCATTTGAACATATATTAACTATCCACCGGCGAGCCGGATCGTAGGACGCACCGTCGCGCTATTTCTTCTTCACTTTAGGAGCACGATAACCTCTCGAATACTTACAGTCAAGTTGCATACAATAGCCGTACTGATCGGCGATATGACCGTTGCGGCACTCGTTCGCTCCTCTGGCGATCTTATCTTCAACGATCTCTCTGACGGACTTCGATCCGGTTATAGTGACGCCGCTTTTTTTGTCTACGATCGCAGGTGTATCGACGCGCAGATCTTCGGCGGTATCCTTCCAGTCCATCGACTCGCGCACGATGTTCAAGAGATCCTCGAACCTCATGACGCAGAGCACCTCTTCGTTGTCAGGGAACACGACGACCGGAGCTTGACCGAAGTTGCTCTTGCCGTCGGCTTCGCGCCACCACTCCTTCAACTTCGTAGTCTTGTGATCCTTGCACTCGATGAACAGGGGTAGCTGACCGTACTGATCGCGAATATCCTGCTTGTGTATGCCTGCGCCGGACTGCTTGTCGCGTTTGATATTGAGTTGTAGTTTTGACGACATAATCTTTCGGACTTTGTTCTCGAAGGATCTGCCGCGATCAAACGCTTCACTCATACTTGCCTCGCTCTATGATCGCGTCCACTGCAGCAGACGTCGCATACCCATACGCGCCGCGATACGAACGGAAGCACGAAGAGGTGCATGAACTTTTCTAGTCGCTTGACGCCGCACGATACGCAGTAGTGTCGACTCATCTCGTGCAGCCTTCGGCGTGTTCGATCGTTTTATCAGAGATACACATTAGGCAGATACCGCAGCCGGGGCAGGCTGGCTTCGTGTGCGGCTTCATGCTACCGGCTTGTCTTCCGGAAGCTCTACGATCGTCCACTTGTTGTTCGCAGCTTTGCGCCACAACTTGCCGAGACTGTCGACAACGTACAGATCGCCGTCGTGTGAGAAGGCTTGAGAGATTGATATTGTAGCCATATTTGAGGTCTCCTTTGTTATCTTTTCAGTGTAGAACACTAGCGTAGATACTTCAAGTACGCGCCGCTGGTATAAGCTGACCACGCCGACATACCCTGACCCTGATAGATCCGGTACGCTATATCGACGTTGAACTCCGGGTCTTTGAGCTGATCACAAGTACCGCGCCACTCAGCGACCGTACGAACCTGAAAGAGTCCGCAGCTCACCGCGAGTACGCCGTTGATCGGGAAGTTATCGCCGACTACCTGACTGTCGCAGTGGATCACCGGCTGCACTTTGTAGTTCGTGCTCTCGGCTTCCATGACAGCCATCATCACGCGGACATCCCAGTCGTGCGAAGCTATCAGCTTCCGATACTGCTCGCAGCCGCCATCTCGCACGTACTTCGGCGGATGGTATACGGCTGCTTCGATAGAAGGTGCGGCAGTTTTTGAGGTCTCTTTTTTGACCGCAACCTTCGTATCCGCATGAGCGACGTTCGGGGGAATATGTACGCGATCCATGACGCCGATGATGGCAGCAAGGATCACGATAAAAGTGATCAATTTACGCATAGCGTAAGCTCTATTCTACCACAGGCTTGCTTGAGCGTAGGTTCGTCCAGAGGAACATCAGGGCGAGTACGACGAGCGCGCCGGACAGGTAGCGGCGTAGATCTTCGGGAACACCGGCTTCTGAGCACATGAAGATCACGTACGCAGCACCGACGAGCGTGAAGAACACGACGAGAGTCCAGATCTTATTTACGGCGTCGGTGATAACCGGAACGCTATTCTTGATAGGTGCGAAGGTAGACTGTAGTTTACCCTCTTTTTTTACGGCTTTTTTTGCCATTTTAGGTCTCCTTTCGCTACGGCTTTATTGCCATAACACAAGCAGTATAGCACAGAAAAACACGAGCGTCAAGACATGGTCGGGAACTGGATCTCGACGCGGTCAACAACTACTCTCCAGTCAAGAATACCCCATCCGGTCGGATGATCTGTTGAACGCCATCCGGCATACACGCGCTTCATGACTGTTATGTAGAGATCTTCGCGCGGCGTGTTCGGTACGTCGATGACGCCCCAGTAGCTCTTGCGACCGTCGCCTTCAACAATACCGACGACGATGAACTGAGTCCGGTTGCCGAGCTCATCGTCTCGCTTGATCCAGTCTTCGACAGTCTGATAGACCGCGTCCTGAAACTCAGGGCTAGGGTCGCCGTTTGGTTCGATTAGACCGTTTTGCACGTCTTACCTTCTTCATATTCTTATCAGAGAGCTCTTGCGCTTCGCGGATCTGAGCCGCTTCTAGCGCGCGTCGTTCTCTGAGCTCATCGAGAGATCGGTGAGCGTTGTCTTTGTACTCGGCTGCGAGCTTCGGATCGTGCGCCGCCTTCTTGAACTGCTTGATACCGAGATACGTCGGCGGTTGCTTGATCATACCCTGATTGACGACTCCGAACCGGACACCGGCGCGCTTTGCTATGGCGCGTCGCTGCTTACGGTTCATCGGTACGGTGCGCGTACGTTCGAGAGCTTTGAGCTCCGGAGCGTTCGGATCGAACTCACTATCCATTGTCGGCGTCCGACTTCTTCCGCTGGAAGGTGTAGCCTTTGGTAGAGCCTGCCTTCTTTGCGAGACCGGGTGTATCGCGGAACGGACGGACTGCCTTATCGCTCTGAGCAGACTTTTGACCGCCCTTACTAGCGATCGCACGAAAGTACTCGCGCCGTTCATCGGGATCTGTCGGTATCTTGCTTTTCTTCGGTTCTGTCATCTAGTGCTATCCCTTCGTTATTGTTTGCGGCAGCGGACATCTCAGCAGCTCTCGCGCTAGTTGCTACGACAATTTGATACGCTTCTGCGACGAGCTCCGAGTCGCCGGTGACGATCAAGAACTCTTCGCCCTGACCGTTCTTATTGAACAGTTTGATCGCTCGACGCCGGAACGTCGCTTCTCGGCTCGATTGATAGACGCCCATCAGATAGCCGAGCCACGCGGCAAGTATGAACGAGCCGACAATATAGGCAGCGATTATCAATATATCTCTCAACATGATCGGTCTCCTTTTAGTATTACAGTATCCAGAATAACACGACCGCAACAACTACCACAAGCGCAACACTCCATCCGATGTATTCACGAGTACGATCAGAGCCCGGCATTTTGAAGTGAGGGTTCGGCTCGCCTTCGTTCGGCGCGATCAACAGGTCGCTACCATCGTCCGTCGTGTAGCCGGGCAAGCGCAGGTCGTTCTTTGCCGCCTCACGCCGCTCTGCGCGTCGCCTGAGGGCTTGTTTGTCGTTTTTGCGATACTGCGCCCACGTCGGCGCGATCATAGCCTTACGGACGGTCTCTTTGCCGAAGCCGACGCGTTCGATGATCTCTTCGCGACTTGCCGGTTTTTTGCGCGCCTGCAGCTTTTTGACTTTGTCGAAGTCCGCACGTCCGAAGACTTTGACCGGTTGCTTCTCTGTTGTTGTTGAGTTTGGCATGATCCACCTACCTATCTGCGCGTTCTTGCGCCTTATTTTGTTCAATTCTCATCGCTGAGAGCTTCTTCACCGCCGTATACAGGTTGTCGTAGGAGTCGTATCGATACTCCGCCATACGATATTCTGCTTCGGCATTTATGAGGACAATCTCGGCGTCCTCGACCGCCTGACTATTCTCGGCTGCGGCTTTGCGATCTCCGACTGCTGTCAGGGTAGCGTCGAGCCGGGCTTTCATCATCTCGTTCGAGAGCGTCTTCTTGAGCCGACGTTTCGACTCTTTGAACTCCATGAGCCGCAGCACAATCTGTTCGGCAGCGTGATACATGACGACCGGCAGCTTCTTCAAGAGCTTCTCGATCTGCTCGTCGGTATACGTGATCTCGCTATCGATGTCGATGTCGGAGTCCACGCTCTGCCGGAGCGACTCGATCTCTTTGCGCGTGACCGCGAGCATTTTCTCGTTGTCGTCACTGATTGCCTGAAAGTCAGCCACGATCATGCTCCCACTGGACCTCTTTCATACGATCCTGAGCCTTCTGACCGCGAGCCATAGCGACGAACTGTATGATCAGCGCGACTATTACGCCGGGGATGAAGCCTTTTATACCGCAGAACAGGAAGCACAGACCAGAGGCGAGCATGATGATCATGCACCACATAAGATCGTCGCGGCAGTTCATATACTCCGCCCGGAGCTCCATCTCTTTTTCGATCGTCATATTTTTCTCCAAAAGTCGTATGCTTGCTGCACTTCTTCGAACTCGCCGGGCTTGCCGCCGTTGTCAGGGTGCGCGAGATAGCGGTGATCCCGGTATGCTTGCTTCACTTCCTGAGGAGACGCGTCCGGCTTGACGCCGAGAACTTCGTACCACTGGCGCGGCTCGCGGTTAGGCGGCGGCGTGATGATACTCTCCGGTAGAGCTTTGAAGCCGGTGAACGCAGCGTCGACCATCTCCCCAGTACCATGTCTCTCAAGTGACCGGAAGGCTTGAACTGCTAGTCCGATCGCGTGAAGGTTGTCGGAGATCTTCGCATACTTATCGCAGCAGATAGCGATCTCCGAGCCCTTGCGCTTGAAGTAGACCGCCACGCCGGGATCGTCGAGATACTCGGCTTCCGATCGGCTGTATGGCTTTTTGTTACTCGATACCACGACGTCGGTCGCGCCGAGCCGTTCGAGTTCTTCGAATAGATGGTGCTGCATAGCGCGAGCGTCCATCTTGAATTGACTCTGCTGTCGAGAGCCCTTCCATCGCGGACGTCCGACCGCCCACTGTAGAGGATACGCGTCAGCCATTATTCAACATCCTCGACGTACTCGACTTTGTGAGTGTATGGGAAGGTGATATACGTGCGCTCGCCGCCCTTCGTGTACGTGTTGCTGCGGTTGCCTTTTTCGTAGTAGACCTTTGTATTTGAGTCGTAGGCGCGACCGTCCGAGCCTTTGAAGACACTGTAGCACCGCTTGTTCTGGTACTTCATGTCATCCTGAGCCTGACCTTCGCCGATCTCAGTCCACTCGTCATCTGCGCCGGTGAGCGGCGTGAGAGCCTCGTAGTTCATGAGCTTCGTCAGGATACCGAGCGCGTAGCTCGCCGAGAAGCCTGAGTGACCCTGATCGGCGAACTTCTTGACGATCTCGATGATGTCGTCGTGCATGAGCTTGTTCTCTTCGGTAGCGTCCTCGCCCATACCGATCAGCTTCAATTCTTGTTCTGCGAATAATACTAGACTCATATAGCCCCCTATTGTTTTATCGGCATAATTGCCGCTGTTATTTGCATAGTCTCCATACCGTCGAACGCCGTCATGACCACCGCTTGAAGATCCTGCGGCGCACCTCGGAAGGTGACGGTCAGGTAGACCCGCTCATCGCCTGCTTTGAGCTGTTCGACGAGCTTCTTGAGCACCTTCGCGTCGATGACGCACATCTTCTCTTCACGCTCGTCGCTCATCATTTTCTGCAGCGCGGTCTCAAGATCAACGAACATATCCATCTGCTCGACGAAGGGGAACTTGCCGATCGTTCGCAGGCTATCGATACCGGTGTCGTCGTCTTCGGTGACTTCGACTACGGTGACGACATTGTCGTCGAAGTACGCACGATTGCCGGGCTGCATGGCTTTTTCAGCCTTCTCGATAGTCTCGCGCGGTATGGCGATCTTCACTTCTTCGGCGTCGCTATCGGTCTCGATATTGCGCCGGATAGCCTGATAAGCGTCCGTAGCTCCGAGATAGGCTATGAAGCCACCGTTGACGTCGTCCTTCTTGATATGCAGTTGTACGCGGTCAGTGGCGCGCTCCGGGTAGTCTTTGTCGGGCTTCGACGTCGACTTCCATACTTTCATCTGATCCTTTGTAGCGTAGGCTAGACTCATGAGCTTGTCTCCTTCTTAGAGTGAATATAGTTGTCGAGAGCCTGCCGGACACTCGGTACTGCGCCCTCTTGCGTCGTCTGATGAAGACGCCATCCGCGCCCGGTCGAGCTGTCGCGCATAATGACGAGAGCTTCGTCCTGATCGTCCGTCAACTGTTGCAGGTAGTCGAGCCGGTACGAGTCGGCGAGTGCAGCTTTCACTAGAGCGCGGAGCTCTGGCGGTAGGTTGTTGAGAGCTGATAGTTGATCCTCTACCGGCGTCACTGATGGTTTTTCGTCTGGCATACATTACTCCTCTCCGAAGTGGTTTACGGTTATTAGACAGCTTCGATCTTGATCCCATACTGTGTATGAGCCGAAGATGTTGAAGCGCGAGTTGATCATGTTTGCCATGTGACCCGGCGACTTCTTCCATCCCTCGATCGTGTCAGGGTTGCTCGTGAAGCACTCGGCAAGGTTCTCGCCGTAGCCCTGTAGACCGGGGCGCGCCTGCTGCATGATGAAGTAGAACGGCTTACCGTCCGGCGTCGTGTGCTCCCAGTAGTTGCGAGCAGCCATGTCGTCGCCCTTCGTTTTTGCGGTCTGATCAAGTACGGCGTCCTCTTTGAGCGGCGCGACATTGTTCGCAGCGCGGACTTCGTTTACGTACTCAAGTAGCGACTTCTCGCTCGCAGAGCTGATCTGCGGCTGCGGCGCAGTCCGGCTCGTGCCGATACCGAAGCCGACGCTCGAAGCGACGACAACGCCTACTACGAAGATGATGAGCTTTTTCATTTGTGCGGACACTTTGCTGTCGTATGCTCTAGCGAGCCGCATACTGTACATATCTTTTTACCCACGATCGTACTCCTTCCAGAACTCACGCTCTGCGATTAGATTGCTCTCATAGACCCGGCGCGCCGACGCGAAGGCTTCTTCGCTATGGTCGCAGTCCTGATCCTTCCACCGGTTGCACCGATTGTATCCGAGCATGAGCTTCGGACACTCGCGGCGCGGATCGCCACCGAACACGACACCGATGAAGATGATGACGAACACTACTACGCCGACAATTATTGCTACTTCCATAACTAGACTCTCCCCATTAGAACTTGATAATCGAACTTCTTACCGAGAGCCTCGCGGATCTTCGTATGCTCCTCAGAGTAGCCGACTATCCGGTCGTCGTAAATATGAGCCTTTGCCGGTACGCTGATGAGCTCGTCGGCGAAGTTGCGCCCTTTTTCGGTGATCCGCCAAAAGCCGGAGCTCTTTTTCTCGCCTTCGACGTGCGGCTTTTTCTCGATCATCTTCCACCATCCGAGCTTCGCGTACTCCATATTGAAGTATGTCTCGCCGGACTTCATGAGCTCGTAGACGTGTATGTAGTTGCCGGACGCCTCGCGATCAGCGGCATAGAAGCCGAAGAGGTTGATGACGATCCCGGCGTTCAGGTTGCGCTGATAGACTTTCACGAACCGGTCGCAGGCAGGGCAGTCGACGCCCTTTGCCTGATGTTCGTGCAGGTAGTCTTTGACCTCTTGCAAGGTGCTGTCGAGAGTCGGCTTGCTCATTAGACCTTCTTCTCAGTCCAGACGCGGACACCTTCGACGGTCTTACCTTCGGCGATGGCGGCGCGGATCAGCTTCTCTACAGGCTCACAGTATTCACGCGGCACGATCAGCGGATCGGTGATCTCGAACTTCGTGACGGTACGTGCGCCGGTCTTGACGCGGTTCTTCTCTTCGGACTCGCGCTTTTTGCGAGCAGCTTCGGCTTCTTCTTCGTCAGCCTTGCGCTGTTTTTCGCGTTCGAGACGCTCCTTCTCGGCTTCGATCTGACGAGCCTTGCGCTCATTAGCGGCTTTTTCGGCGTCGATCTTCGCCTGAGCCTCGGACTGCTCCTTGCGCTGCGCTTCGAGCTTCTCTCGTTCGATACGCTGCTCTTCTTGCTCGATCAGGTAGGCTTTGCGATCCTGCAGGCGGTTGATCGATACAGTGAAGGCGGCTTTGACGTCCGGCAGTTTTTGATCCTCGGTCTTGAGCTCACCGTAGAGCTTCTTGAACCGCTCGCCTTCGTCCTGCACTTCGTCGACCGTCTTGAACCGGTAGGTGTCGCTGACGCTCAGTGTGACGCGTAGCACAATCTTTTCGACGCGCTCACGCTCTTCACGAGCGATACGCTCCTGCTCTTCTTGATAGGTGAGGATCTTCTGACCGAGATCAGTCTGACCTTCGTCCAGTGGTAGCAGGATCTCGGCTTCTTTCGTCATGATAGCCTTCTTCACCTCGTCGAACTGACGAGTGATGTCGAGCCGGGTATCCTGTACGAGTTTGCGATGACCGGTGATCTCTTTTTTGAGCGCGACCGCTGCTGCGGCTTCGCGTTCGTTCGTGACGGTCTGAGCTTCGGCGCGCGCCTTCAAGTCCTGCGACTTGATTAGGAACGGCGAGATCTCTCCGACCATTTTTTCTTGTACTACTGCTAGTGCTTTTTCGTCTGTCGACATTTTAGGTCTCCTTTTCATTATCGCGAAGTATCGCTAGTGATTATTGTACGCTACTGTTTTTTACAATGCAAGCGGTTTATATTCTTTGATGAACTTGACTTGCTCGTCTACCTCACCGATGAAGTTCGCCACGTCGACAGCGAGATCGTCGATGTACTTCTCGTCACGCTCGACGCGCATGATTATACACTGCGACGCTTCGGGGAAGTCCGGGTCGAACATGATGACGATCGCGTACTTGTAGCCTGTCACCCATAGCTGACCTTGCACCTGAGCCCGGTACTCGCGCGGCAGTTTGCCGGTCTTCAAGGCTTCGTAGTGGTTCGCGCTGTTGAAGCACTTGACCTCTACTGTAAATAGCCCCACTTCGTCGCTCACGCGATCCGGCGACGCGCCGACGTTCAAGAAGGCGTGTTTGAACATGCCGCACTTCCGGATATTCAATTCAGGGTAGCGCAGCATAAGCTCGACGACCGCGAGCTCTTCGGTGTCGTGACCCCAGTCGGTGAACGCGTTACCCTGAAAGCGTGTCGGAGTCTTGCCGGTGAGCTGCTCTAGCGCGAGCTGCGTCTTGTAGTTGCGCCGGGCAGACGCTTCGCTACCGTCGCGCGTCCGGGCGAGTATATTGTTGAACGCGGACGCAGTAGGTACGCCGAGCCGGGCAAGATCCCACTCCGGCGTATTCTGTTCGATCTGCAGCTCTTCGCCTAGCAGGATCACTTCTTGAGCTCCTTCAACCTCTCGGCGATTGCCGGAGCTGCGCGCTTCTTATCTTCGACAGACATGCCGTCCATGAGCTGCTTCATCTCTGTAGCAGACTTGACTTCTTTGATGTTGCTCTCAATGTCAGGCGTAACGATGTCGCCGTCGATCGGTTCGGCGCGCTCCATCTCTTCGGCGACGTACATGCCACCACAAGCCGGGAAGGCTGCGCGGAGAGCTTGCACTCGTGCGACCTTCGCGATCATAGTCTTCGGCTTGCCGCCGTCCGGCACGTTCTCGACTTCGCCGGTCGGACGATTGTCTTTGTAGATCTTCTTCTCTTTGGTAGCGTTTGCAGGCTTCCAGAGGTTTTTGCCGGTGTCGTACTCATCGAAGAACGCGGTCGCGTAGCTCGTAGTCAGTACGCCCTGCACGACTTTATGAACGCCGACGGTGCAGGATATGATCTTATTGTAGTCAGGCTCGCCGAAGCCATCCTCTTGACTCTTCATAGCGAACTCGTACTTCGGCTCAGTGAAGCCGCCGAAGCTGCCGGTACTCTCGGCAATACGCGTCAGGGCGTCGATACCAGTGATGACCGTCCACTCCTTCTTCTCTTGCCACTGACCGTCTGAGTCTTTGAACTTCTTTTTGAACGGTATAGCGTAGATCTGCTTCTGCAGGCGCACGTCGATACCGGCGAGCTTTGCCTGAGCGACGACGAAGTACATGATCGTATCGTCGGCTTCTTCGTAGAACTCGCCGAAGATCGACTTCTTCCATAATTTGTATACTTGGATCGGATCGGCTGCACCGGCAGGCATGAACTCGCCGAACCGTTTGAGGATCTGCGTCTCAGCTTCTACGGTGCTTGCTGCCACCTGATCTTCTTGACGGCGAGCGAGAGCGTTAGCTTTGCGCGCCTCTGTTGCTTTTGTAGTATCTGGCATTTTAGGTCTCCTTTGCCTTATCATTATACGCTCCTGTTTTTCGTGCGTCAAGCCTGCGATCTAACTCCGCCCCGGCTTGCACGTCCGCCCAGTGGTGACGCTTCACGTCCTCGTCAATGAACGCGCCTTGCTTCTCCGCCTGATGACCTTTGAAGTGCCGGACGTATAGTCCTGCTACCGGCGCGACGTAACGGTGCTTGAACGCAGCCTGCAGCCGGTCGATAGCCGCCATACTGTCGCACATGATCAAGCACTCCGCGACGTGAGCTGCGCGAGCGAGCTCGACTGCAGCCCGGAGACCGACGTACTCGGCGTCCGTTGAGTTCGTGAAGCCGTCGCAGTGATCGACCGACCAGTCTTTGAAGCCTTTGTCAGTGACGACGACGAGACAGTATGTACCGAGCCCGGAGCGATCGTCGAACGCGGCGTCAGTATAGATCTTGAGCACTAGAACGCTCCGATCAGATTGCGGCGGCGGCGAAGCTCTCTCTGAGCGACCTGCAGCGTCAGTACGAACGCGGCGCGGTTGCTTTGGTTCTGTCGGTGACTGATCAGCCATATCGACAGGATGTCTTCATCATACGCAGAGAGGTCTGCGCCGGTCACGAACGTCGCGTGGAAGCGGTCGATCTCATGTATCCATGCCTTGCAGGCGCGGATCACTTTTATAAGGTCAGCAGTGCTATTCTTCATCGATACTCTCCTCATATTCTGTTTGTAGTGCTGCCGGGATGTACCGGCGTTCAGCTTTGCCGAGCGTGGCGATTGCCTCGTTGATCACGCCTTCGATGTCGCGAGCGTCACCGACTTCGGTAGTGTCGAGAATACGACCATCACCGGCGTCGATCTGGATATGGATCTCGATCGCGAACTTCTCTTTGAAAGTGTCGTCCGGCATTATCGATCATCCCTGTCATCATAGTCAGGCTCGTCGTACAGATCTTCCGGCGCGAGATCAAGTACGGTCTCGTCGCACACTGGATCGGTATTGTTGCAGATGGCGATCGGCGTCTCGTAGGTATCGTGCTCGCCGTTTCGCATAGTATCGACTTCGGTTGTTTCGATCCGGTAGTCGTTGTGCAGGCAGTGGTACACGCCGTCTTCGAACTCGTAGTCGAAGCCCCGGACGTGTACGAACTGCGGCTGCTCACCGGGTACGTGCTGGTAGTCCATTATCGACGACCGCGCTTCTGCTTGCGGATCTTACGATCGCGAAGCTGCATACGCATACCCTTACGTGGTATCCCTTTGGCTGGTGCGTGAGCAGTCATTACAGGCTCTCTTTCTGTACGAGAACTTCGTAGCCGAGCTGCTTCATTTTGTTGACTGTAGGCATTGTCAGAGTTTTAGTACCGGCGATCCGAGCGAATACTACGGCTGCGTCGTTCACAGGGTAGATTGTCTTGTTGCCGAATACGCTTGTTACTCGTACGATTGCTATTTGTGCTTTCATCTGGGTAGGTCTCCTTCGATGATAGTTAGATTGTTTTTTGTGCTGCACTGCTGCAACATCCATTACTATACGCTCCTGTTTTTCTTTTGTCAACAACTTTTTTTCATCTGGTAAGTGGTGTATAATCTACTGCAGACCGGAGTCATTAGGAGCAGCGAAATAGGTCTCGCCTCTCTGACCACTCCGGCATTTTAGTTTTATAGGGGTTATGTCTATTTTCTTACATCTATATTGTTCACGCAGGCGCATACTACTGACATTATGAGCGAACTTATACATGAGATCTTAGAAGAGTGGAAGGATCAGGTACGCACGATCCGGCACTTCGGCGTGTCTCAGAAGGGTCAACGATGAGAGACTTCTCTATAGAGCGAGTGCTCGTGATTGCTATTCTGGTGATCCTAGTTATCTACGCGGCTACAAAGCTACTCGGATAATCAAAGACTCTTAGAACCCTTTATCGTGATTACTAGATTGAAGACCGTTAGAAGGTTTTTTAATAAGTAACGAGAAAAGGTTGTAAAAGTTCGAAGCAATAGGGTATAATACCATCCGTTGAAGATAGTACCTTATGGTCTACAAATGACCCCGAAGAAGTCACTCCGTCGAGTGGCTTTTTTCGTATGTTACCCCCACTTATCGCGACCACTGAGTTGTGAGCCGTTTTAGTTCGCCGGTTCTTGAATACGCGTCCGGCTCAGGTTACGTTATGGACTGGCTATTGTTGAAGATAGTCAGCTCAAACACTATAGAATATCGGCACTGCAAAAAGCAAGAGCAAGTGATATACTGCTAGTGTATATCAATAAGCTAACAGATAAGGAAGTAGCGAATATGGACTCAACAACTACAACACCCGAAGACCGCGCGTGGTTTCACGAAGAAGTCTCGGTACAGGTAGAACAAGACAACAGGGCGTGGCTCGATACCATGCTCGAAATGAATAAGGCGGAACTCGTCAATTATGCCGTCTTCCAGTACGCCGTACCGGAAGCAGCCGCCGAAGCCGTCGGTCGCAACGATCTGATCTCGATGATCGCCGTAGCCAACAAAGCCGGGGGCGGACAATCGGTAGCAAATACCGAATACCTTTAC